>CALLPT010000273.1 GCA_938015575.1 uncultured Acidimicrobiales bacterium | reverse complement strand
AACCTGCGATCTGCAGTCAGGCGTAACGGTGTCTGACACCGGCGACGGTTTTGCCGGGGTGCGCATCGTTACCCGCACCGCTCGCGACGTAGTGGGTCGTCGGCGAATCCTTCCTCGGCGTCGAACAAGCCGCGGTCGTCGCGCCGGTCGGGCCACCCACAGCACTCGTCCCAGCCGTACTGCTCGATGCAACAGTCGTCGTCAAAGGACCAGCACGGCGGTTCTGTCACCGGCGGAGGTGTTGGGGTCGAGTCGGCGTTCGCTGCGAGCCCGATGAGCAGGACGAAGATGGCGATCGCCATCAGTCCAAACAGCGCCTTCTGCGCCTCGCTCCACATCCCGTACGGCGACGCCGTAGCCGTCGCATCGGGGGAGGGCGTTGGCTGATCGTCAGTAGCGGCGGACTCGAGCAACGAAGCCGGATCAGGATCGGCACTGACCATTGGAACGTCATGAGTGGGGTCCATGCACGTACGACGACCCAAATCGGTCCCCGGTTCCCGTGCCGGCGCAGAATTCGTAACAGGTGTCAGACACCGTTACGCCGGAACCCGTAACAGGTGTCAGACACCGTTGCGGGTTAGGGGGCCTTGAGGTCGGCGAGGGCCATCTCGGCTCGGGTGATGGAGTTCTCGACTCGCTGGCGTAGCTCTTCGAGATCCTCGGCCGTGATCTCCTTTTGCCCGTTGCGATAGCGGGCATAGACGCCATGCAGAATGCAGGCCGTCTTGAACCGGTTGAACGCCACGTAATACGGAAGCTGGCTCATGTCCCGCCCCGTCTTGGCGGCGTAGCGATCCAGGATCTCCTGGCGCGTCGGGAAGCCCGGCGCAAGCGTCGGCGCATCGGCGCTCGGATCGAGCAACGGATCGTCGGCCTGGATCCAGGCGTTGAGCGAGTACGCGAAGTCAGCCATCGGGTCGCCGAGCGTCGCGATCTCCCAGTCGACGACGGCAGCGACCCGCGCGTCTCGCCCGATCATCACGTTGTGCGTGCCGTAGTCACCGTGCACGAGCGTTGCTGGACCCTGCTCTGGCACCGTCTCGATCAACAGATCGTGCAACTCGTGAATCGTCGCCCGGTCGATCGCCGCGGCCTCGATCGACGCATTCCACGATCGATACCAGGTCTTGACCTGGCGCAGGACGTAGTCCTCTTTCTTGCCCAGATCCGTCAGGCCGATCTCGTCAGGATCGAGCGAATGCAGCTCAGCCAGCGTGTCGATCCACGACTCGGCCATGATGCGCCGGTTCTCCTCGGGAACCCACGACTCGACGTCTTCGACGTTGTACAACGCCATGCCGTCGATCAGGCCCATCACGTAGAAGTGCGCGCCGGTGACCTCGGGGCCTTCGCAAAACGCCAGCGGCTGCGCCACCGGCACCGGGGTGTCCCACAGCGCCGAGATGCACGCCCACTCCCTGCCCATGTCGTGGGCCTTGGGCAGAAGCTCACCCATGGGTGGACGCCGGATCACGGCCGACAACGCGCCGTCAGCACCGTCGATCCGGTAGGTCAGATTGGAGTGCCCGCCCTCGAGCTGGGTCCAGGTCCACGGACGAACAAGCGCGGGCACGCGCTCGCTGACCCACGCTTCGACCGCGTCGACGTCGTACCCGATGATCGCTCCATCGGCGCCACCGGCCATGTCAGCTGCCCATGCTCTGGAACGTCTTGCCCTCGGCCGCCAGGCGTTCGAGCAGTGGTGAGAGCTCCCAGTGGCGGCCACCGAGCATGGCGCTGTAGTGCTTGATCTTCTCGACGACCACATCGAGCCCGACGGTGTCGGCCCAGAACATCGGGCCGCCGGTGTAGACCGGCCAGCCGTAACCGTTGATCCAGATCACGTCGATGTCGCTCGGTCGAATCGCGATGCCTTCTTCGAGGATCTTGGCGCCCTCGTTGACCATCGGAAGCAGGCAACGATCGAGAATGATCTCCTCGGTGAACTCACGCTGCTCGACGCCCTTGGATTCGCCGAACGCCTTGATCATCGCGACGACCTCGGGGTCGGGCGTCTTGGCCCGAGTCTCCGGGTCATAGGTGTAATAGCCGCGCCCGTTCTTCTGGCCGTGGCGTCCGCTCTCGTTGATCAGTTCCTTGACCGTCGAGCCGGTCGACTTCTCGGGGTCCCAGCCGATGTCGAGACCGGCCAGGTCGCTCATCGCGAACGGTCCCATCGGGAAGCCGAAGTCATAGAGCACATCGTCGATCATCGCTGGCGGCGCACCTTCGAGCGCCATGTTGTCGGCCTCGATGCGGCGCTGGGCGAGGATCCGGTTGCCGACAAATCCCTGGCACACACCGACGAGTGCGGGAATCTTGCCGATGCGTTTGCCGACCGCCATGGCCGTCGCAATGACGGTGTCGCTGGTGGCGTCGCCACGGACGTTTTCGAGCAGCTTCATGACGTTTGCGGGGGAGAAGAAGTGCATGCCGATCACGCTCTCGGGCCGGCTCGTGGCCGACGCGATCTCGTTGACGTCGAGCGCCGACGTGTTCGACGCCAGCAGCGCGCCGGGCTTACAGATGCGGTCCAGGTCGGCGAAGATTTCCTTCTTCAGATCCATGAACTCGAACACGGCCTCGATCACGATGTCGACGTCGGCCAGCGCCTCGCGACTCGTCGCCCCGCTGATGAGCGCCATCCGAGCGTCGACGTCTTCCATGGTGAGACGTCCACTCTTCACCGACCGTTCGTAGTTCTTGCGAACGACGCCGAGACCCTTGTCGAGCGACGCTTGGTCGCGGTCGACGATGATCACGGGAATGCCGACGTTGGCGAAGTTCATCGCGATGCCGCCACCCATCGTGCCGGCGCCGATGATGCCGGCGGTGTTGATCTCGATCTGGGGCGTGTCCTTGGGGACATCGGGGATCTTGGCTGCCTGACGCTCGGCAAAGAAGTAGTAGCGCTGCGCGGCGGACTGGGTGCCGTTCATCAGTTCGGTGAAGCGCTCACGCTCGAACTTGATGCCCTCGTCGAAAGGCATGTTGACCGCGGCCTCGATGCACTGAATGTTGTACTCGGGTGCCAAGAAGCCACGGGTCTTGCGAGCGGTCTTGGCCCGGAACCGGGTGAAGATCTCGGGATCGTCCTTGGCCGCCTGGAGCTTCTCGTCGAAGTCCCGGATCTTGACCAGTGGCCAACCCTCGTCGACGGCCTTGCGGGCGAATGCCATCGCGCCGGCCTTGAGGTCGTCGACGATCTCGTTGATCAGGCCGCACTCGAGGGCCTCGTCGGCGCCGATCCGGTCGCCCGACGTCATCATCTCGAGCGCCTTTTGCACACCAGTCACTCGAGGAAGACGCTGGGTGCCGCCAGCCCCGGGCAACAGCCCGAGTTTGACCTCGGGAAGCCCGAACTCGGCCGAATCGATCGCCACCCGGTAGTGCGCGGCCATGGCCGTTTCGAGACCGCCCCCGAGCGCCGTGCCGTGGATGGCGGCCACGATCGGCTTGGGCGAGTTCTCCATCGTGGCCTGGGTTTCCGGCAGCGATCGGCCCTTGCTGGCCCCACCGAACTCGGTGATGTCGGCGCCGGCGATGAACGTGCGACCCGCACAGATCAGCACGATCGCGGTCACGCTGTCGTCGGCGATGGCCTGCTCGACGCCATCGGCAATGCCGTCGCGAACATGGCTGCTCAACGCGTTCACCGGGGGATTGTCGATCGTGATGACAGCGATGCCATCTTCGACCTCGAGTGAAACAGACTGGCTGACGGCGGTCATGAATCTCAGACTCCTTGACGAGGGGCTCCACAAACCTACGGCCTGGTAGCGACGCGGTTGGCATTCCTCGAACCGGAATTCGCGAGCGAGCAAACGCTCGGCCGGGGTCGCTCCAGTCGGCCCGGCCCCAACGGCCCACGCCGATCCGACCGGTCAACACCAGCCGTCACATGCCTATGTAAACCCGTCAGCCCACCAGGGCCGAATCCTTCAGCGATTGTCCCTGCATCTGGCCCTGGTCTCCCTATGGTTGGTGACGACGAAATCGTCGCCCTTATCGGTCCAACAAAGGTGATGGCCCCGATGACTGCTCAAGATTCCGAACTGCTCGACCAATGGCACCAGGCCGAGGCCTATGCCGAGGAAATGGTTCCTCTCGTCGGCTCGCTCTACCGAGACCGCGATGTTGTGGTGTCGATCTATGGCCGCCCACTCGTGCGCTGCTCGGCGATCGAGATCCTCAAGGCGCATCGCTACGCCCGCCAGGTGATCGACCGCGAGCTGCCCCTCACCGAAAGCATCGAGGTACTGCGAGCCGCCGCGGCGCTTCCACTCGACTCGGCCCGCCTCGACCTGGGACGCCTGACGACCGGCTTCCACGCGCCAGGCCAGACCGCATCGCTCGACGACTACCTGACCGAGGCGCTGGCACCGGCACTGTCCGGTTCGGGCCGCCTACTGGATGAGCCAACCGATGTCGTGCTGTACGGCTTCGGTCGCATCGGCCGACTCCTCGCCCGCATCTTGATCGAACGCACCGGTAGTGGCGCCAAGCTGCGCCTGCGGGGCATCGTGCTTCGCCCCGGCGGCGCGGGTGATGTCGACAAGCGAGCCAGCCTGTTGCGTCGCGACTCGGTCCACGGTCCCTTCACCGGCACGATCCGGGTCGACCACGACAAGAACCAGATCATCGCCAACGGCAATCCAATCCAGCTGATCTACGCGAACGCCCCCGAAGACGTCGACTACACCGAGTACGGCATCGACAACGCCATCGTGGTGGACAACACCGGCATCTGGCGCGACGAAGAAGGTCTCGGACGTCACCTGCAAGCGACCGGCGTGTCCAAGGTGCTGCTGACCGCGCCCGGCAAGGGCTCGATCAAGAACATCATCTACGGCGTCAACGACAACCAGATCGCCCCAGAAGACACCGTCTTGTCCGCCGCCTCATGCACCACCAACGCGATCGTGCCGGTGCTCAAGGTCATGCACGACAAGTACGAAGTCGTGACCGGGCACCTCGAGACGGTGCACGCATACACCAACGACCAGAACCTCACCGACAACTTCCACAAGAAGGCTCGTCGCGGTCGCTCGGCTCCGCTCAACCTCGTCATCACCGAGACCGGTGCGGCCACCGCGGTCGCCAAGGCACTGCCCGAACTCGACGGTCGCCTCACCGGCAACGCCATTCGCGTGCCGACGCCCAACGTGTCGCTCGCGATCCTGAACCTCGAACTCGGTACCGAAGCCGATCCCGACGAGATCCACGAGTACCTGCGAACCCTGTCCGTGAACTCGCCGCTGCGAGACCAGATCGACTTCACCACCAGCGAAGAATTGGTGTCGAGCGATGTTGTCGGCAGCGACCGTGCCGGCGTCGTCGATTCAAAGGCGACGATCGTGAACGGCCGGCGGTGTGTTCTCTATGTCTGGTACGACAACGAGGCGGGCTACAGCTACCAGGTGGTCCGCATCGTGCAGGACTTGGCCGGATTGCGCTACCCGAGCGTGCCGACGGCCTGAGCCATACCTAAAATTGCCAGACAACAGTGGTATCTCGGCGAACGGTACGTCTACGATGTCGACGCGCTCGAGCGCCTCTGTCATTCCAAGGAGTAACCACCATGTCACGAGCATTCGCTCGCCTCTGTCTCATGTTCGCCGCCCTGGTCTTGGTTGCAGCTGCTGCTGCGCCGGCAGCGACGGCGCAAGACGTCGGTGACCTGGAACCTTCCGACTTCGTCGAGGACTCGGCCGAGGCAAATGCCGGCGATGACGCCGATGCCGATGCGGATGACGAGCCGCACGTGCCTTATAACGACAACCACGAAGGACTGCGCTTCGTTGTCCCCGACGCTCAGCCCGGCAGCGGCGATGGCGAAGGCGGCACCGGTGGCGGCGATGCCGGCCTGGCACTCACCGGCACCGATGTGGAGCCGATCATCGCAATGTCTGCTGGCCTGTTGGCCGTCGGCGGTGCGGCCCTGGTCGCCTCGCGCCGTCGCCTGAGCCTGTTCGACTGATCGCCCGACAATTTGGGACTGACTCGGCGGCTGCGCCGAGTCACCACCGAACCGTCTTGCCATGAGAATTGCCAACGTCGCCGGACGTGCGTGCCTGATCACGCCGACCGGCGGCGTTGATCTTTTTGACGCCTCACAGGGTGCCTTTCCCGAAACGGTCGACGCCGCGATCGGCGACGTTGTCGACATCGCCGCGTGGTTTCGCTCGATCGAACTCGACCTGGACCCGACCCTGTCGACGACCGCGCTCCTCGCCGACTTGGGTCGACTCGGGCCGCCGATCACCCGACCGCCCCAGGTGTTCGCCATTGGCTTGAACTACGCCGACCACGCCGGCGAAACCGGCTTCGACGTGCCAAGCCAGCCCATGGTCTTCACCAAATTTGCCTCGTCGCTAGCCGGTCCTGGCGCCCAGGTCCCGGTGCTGGCGGACACGATCGATTGGGAAGTCGAACTGGTCGCCGTGGTCGGCACCGGTGGCCGAGACATCGCGGCCGAAGAAGCAATGTCGCACCTCGCCGGCTTCTGCATCGGCCAAGACATCTCCGAACGACGCCTGCAGATGGCGAGCCAGCCGGCCCAATTCAGCCTGGCCAAAAGCCTGCGCAACTACTCGCCGATCGGTCCGTGGATCACCACGCTTGACGAACTCGAGGATCCGACCGACCTGGCGATTGCGTGTCATCACGGCGACGAGGTTCTTCAGGCCTCGCGGACCAAGCACTTGATCTTCGATGTCGCCACGCTGATCGAGTACCTGTCACGCCATGTCGAACTGTTGCCCGGCGACCTGATCTTCACCGGTACTCCCGATGGCGTCGGCGTCGGACGTCGGCCGCGGGTGTTCATTCAGCCCGGCTGGGAGATCCGCTCCGAGATCGAGGGCCTGGGGTATCTGCACAACACGTTCGTGCAGATGTAGAACTGCTACAGCAGCTTGTTGAGATCGATCTCGGGTTCGGGCTCATCGACCGCGATCAGCAGATCCTCGACGAACCACTTCCACTGCTCGGGTCGTTCGAAGCGAAGATCGTGAAGCCAGCGCACGCCGTCGATCAGGACTGGCCACCACTCGGTGCCGTCGGAATACGGCCGGCCGGCGCCGATGATCTCGCACGGCAGGTTCAGTGAGCTTCGCAAGAACCGAATCAGGCGCTCAGGAACCTCGCCGATCAGATACGAATGTTGACCCACGGCGACCGCGTGCTGCATCGCCGAGCGGGCCAACACCGAGACGGTCGCAATCGTCGGTGCGTCGGGCGCAATAGCCAGGTCGCCGACTTGGGAGACCTGGCCCCGAAGTCCCTCGAGCTGTCGAATGGCTTCGGGGTCGATATCGGTCTCATGGAACAACGGGAGCTGGCCCGCCGTCGAGGAAATGAGTCGCAAGCAGCCCCGGACTCGACCATCCGCATCGACGGCACCAAACCACGTCGAACCCGACGCGGTGGCAAGGTCTGGACCCGATCGTGGAGCGAGCAACGTCGGGCGAGGTCGGTTCGTTTCCTCGAGGAAGCGCTGGATCCACAGCATCGTCGCGGGGTCCCGAACGAGGTCGACGCGTGCGTCGTGGAGTTCGCTTGCCCGCATTGCTGCCCCCGGATGGCACGACGGTGAGAATCGGTATGGTCCAAAAGAACCAGATCCGTGGCTCGCATCTTGCCTGAAATGCATCGACAGTGCAACGACCATCACTCCTGGGGCTGGTGTCGTTGCTGGGCCCGCTGTGGCGACGGCGGAGAGCTCGACGATCCCGGTCCTAGGCTTCGCACATGCGAGTCGGGGTGTTCATCGATGGCCAGAACGTCACCATCGGCGCCCGCTACGCCTTTGGCCACGGCAATATGCACCCGCTGCTGCTCGCCCGAGCTCTCGCCGGCGACGGCGAACTCGTCGAGGTCCGGTATGCGACCGGAATTCCGACCGCCGAGGTCGACCAGGACCGTCACACGTCCGAACGGCGACGCCACGACCTGATGCTGGCAACCGACGTCGTCGTGCTCGAGAAGCCGCTGCGGTATCGCTGGGAGTGGATGATTCGGGACCGCTCATTACCGAACCCGTACGAGCACCAGGGCGAGGTGCGCAAGGCCCGCGTCAAGTCTCGGAACCGGGGCCAGGAGAAGGGTGTCGATGTCTGGCTCGCGCTCGACGCGCTCGTGATGTGCACCCGCCAGGACCTCGATTGCGTAATCGTCGCCAGCGCCGATCGCGACCTGGATCTGATTCCCGATTACTTGCGGATGATTCCGGTCAACGAGGGGACCAAGGTCGTGCAAGCCCGGATCCTCGACGACGATCGCGAGCTGCGCCAGAACCCCTCCTATGACGAGACGATCGCCATCGACCGCGAGGTCTTCGAGTTCGCCCGTGATGATTTCGAATACGACGAGCCGCTCGACGAGGCCGAAGTCGCCCGCTTCGTCACCCGTTTGGGTGTCGAACGCGATGGCGTGCGGGATTGACCAAGACAGCTCAACTTCGCTCGGTGGAGTAGCGAACATCGGCGCTTCTTGCCACTATGCATGCATGGATCGGCCCGAAGCCGCAGCATTGTTGCGCATCGCACCGACCGCCTCGCCACGCCAGGTGCGCTCGGCTTTCCGCAGGCGCGTGCGTGCCGATCATCCCGATCGCAACGATCACAGCAATACCGACTTCCAGCGACTCGTCGAAGCTCGCGATCTACTGCTGCAGCCGGCTCCCGAGCCGGAACCCGAGCCGCCATCACAACATCGGTGGACGCCGCCGAAAACGACCCTGACCTACGGCTATGACCCGTACAAGGGTCCCGAGCGCGAAGAGCTCACGAGCCGGCCGCCCCGCGCCGCGTTCGGAACCCAAGCCAAGCCGCGGAGCGTGCTCGTTCGCCTTCGGCGCCTGGGGTGGCAGGTCATCGTGATGGGTGTGCTCGCGTTCATCTTCTTCCAGATCGCGATCCAGGGGATTCTGAACAGCCCGCGATGTGTCGGACGGAGTCCGGCGGGACCGATCGAGGTTGCGTGCACCCTGAGCAACGAGCTCGAGATCGTCACCAAGCTCGATCGCCCCGACGAGGTCTGCCCGCCGCGAACCGATCCCCTCGATGTCGAGGGCGGCGTCTGGTGCGTGGCCCCACAGGGTTGACCGGCGACCGAGAAAGTCACCTGGTCGCTTTCGGCGTCACGCGAAAAGGCCCCACCCACCGAAGTGAGCGGGGCCCGTCGATGCGAGTGAACTCGGTTGGTCAGCGACCGCCGCCGAGAAGCTGACCGAGGATTGCACGACCGGCTGGACCGCTGAGAAGATCGCCGGCGACGTCCATCAGGCCGCCTCCGCCTGCGTTGTTGTCATCGCCGTCGAGCATGTCGAGGATGGCGCCGAACATGCCGTCGTTCTGCTGCACCTGCGCACGCTCTTGCTGCAGTGAGCTGGCGACATCGCCGCCACCGCTGAGCTTGCGACCGATGTAGCCCATCACAATCGGCGCGAGGAGCGGAAGCAGCTTCTGCACGATGCCGCTCGGCAAACCAGAGCTGCGCTGGACCTGCTGCTCGACCTGGGGCCGAGCCTGGCCGAAAACGTGGCCGAGAATGCGATCACCATGGCGGGTCGCCTGCTGCTGGGCCCACGGGCTTCCGCCAAAGACAGCACCGAGGCTGTCGAGGATCGAACCGTCGTGGTCATTGCCCAGCGCACTGTTGAGGGCCTGGGCCCCGTTTGGTTGACGGCTATTGCGGGCGAGACCGCCGAGGATCGCCGGAAGCGCGGCGGCGACGCCCTTGCTTACGGCGTCGTTGTCAGCGCCGAGCGCCCCAGCGAGTTGACCCAGGGTTTCGCCGCCGAGTGCACCGGCGAGTTCTTCGAGCATGGAGGCCATGTGAGTTGTTCCTTCTGGCCTGATGGCCGAGTTTTCTTAGATGATGGTTCTTGGATTCGACGCACGGCAGCGTAGTTGCCGGCCGTGCTGGCTGCTGGACCGGTAGTCCTGATGCCCGCGACCGCCGTTGCCGCTCTTGCGTGAATCCAGACGCAGACAACCGGCAATCTGTCGCGCGCATTCCCATCAGCCCGTAGGGTCCAACCATGGCATCCGCTGTTGTCCAGACCGTCAAGCTTGGTCCTCAGTGGCCAACCCTCGACCCGTTCCTGTTCTGCGCGCACCACCTAGACCGCTATCCCGAGGGCGACGGTTCGCTCGCACCCGCGGCCTCGCTCGAGGGTCGCAGCATCGGCCAGGACTTCGCCGGCGTCGACGGGTGGAACATGTACCACGGTTCGACGGTGCCGGGCTTCCCTCAGCATCCCCACCGCGGCTTCGAGACCGTGACCTATGTGCGCCAGGGCTGGTGCGACCACGCCGACTCACTCGGCGCCCAAGCCCGATTCGGCGAGGGAGACGTGCAGTGGATCACCGCCGGGTCCGGCATCGTCCACAGCGAAATGTTCCCCCTCTTCGACACCGATGGGCCGAACACCTTGCACCTCTTCCAGCTCTGGCTGAACCTGCCCGCAGCCCGCAAGATGGTCGACCCCTACTTCTCGATGCTGTGGTCCGGCGACGTTCCCACCGTGTCGGTCGCCGACGGCGTCGAAGTCACGGCGATCGCGGGCGATCTCGCCGGCGCCGAAGCCCCCAAGCCGCCACCGGACTCGTGGGCAGCAGGCGACACCGGCGTCGAGATCTGGCACGTCAAGCTCGATCCGAACGGGGCCTGGACCTTGCCTGCGCCCGCACCTGGCGCCCACCGCGTTTTGTACTTCTTCGAAGGCGACGAGCTGCTCGTCGGCGGCGAATCCCTTGCTTCGGACCATGCCGCGGTTCTCGACCCCGAGATCGAGGTCGAGATCCGCGCGTCAGCCGGCGAGGCCGAATGTCTGATCCTGTCCGGTCGCCCGATCGGAGAACCGGTTGCCCAGCACGGGCCGTTCGTCATGAATGACCGCGCCGGCATCGAGCAAGCATTTCGTGACTACCAAGCGACCGGGTTCGGTGGATGGCCGTGGCCGGCCGATGACCCAGTCCACGGGCCGAGCCCGGAACGGTTCGCGTTACGCAACGGCGAACGCGAGCTCCCCGAGAGCTGAGGCGACGTGCAGGACAACGAGCGTGCTCGGATCCGGGAACTGTTCGCCTCTGACACACTGGCGCAGCGCCTTGGTGTCGAGTTGGTGAGCGTTGATGGACGCTCCATCACGCTCCAGATGCTGGTACGACCGGATCATGTTGGCTGGCACGGCCGCTGCCACGGTGGCGTGCTGTTCACGCTCGCCGACGTCGCCATGTCTTACCTGGGCAACCGGTACGTGGACCTGGCCTATGCGACCCACGCGGCGATCGACTTTGTCGGCGGTGTCGATGCCGGCGATGTTGTCGTTTGCGTGGCCGAAGAGACCGTGCGCCGCGGCCGATCGGCCGTCTGCGATGTCACGCTGTGGGTTGGCGACGACGTCGTGGCCCTCTTCCGCGGCAACACCCTGGGAGCGCGGTCAAAAAACCAGGCGTAGAAGAACGGCGAACAACCGTCTGAGCGCGAAGTCCGAGTAGATTTTCGAACGATGTCTGCAGACCCTTCGATCATCTACACGCTCACCGACGAAGCTCCGGCACTGGCGACGCGTTCCCTCCTGCCGATCATCGAGGCGTTTGCCCGCGCAGCCGGCGTCCGCGTCGAGACTCGCGATATCTCGCTGGCCGGGCGAGTGCTGGCCAACTTCAACGAGTGGCTCACCGACGACCAGCAGACGCCCGACGCGCTCGCCGAACTCGGTGAGCTGGCCAAGACACCGCAGGCCAACATCATCAAGCTGCCGAACATCAGCGCCTCGGTGCCCCAGCTCAAGGCCACCATCGCCGAACTCCAGGCCAAGGGCTATGCCTTGCCTGAGTATCCCGACGATCCCGAGACCGACGAAGAACAGGCCATTCGCGACCGGTACAACAAGGTCATGGGAAGCGCCGTCAACCCGGTGCTTCGCGAGGGCAACAGTGATCGGCGCGCTCCCGCAGCGGTCAAGAAGTACGCCGCCGCAAACCCGCACTCGATGGGTGCTTGGAGCAGCGACACGAAGAGCCACGTGGCGACGATGAGCGCAGGCGACTTCCGCCACAACGAGCAATCCGTCACGATCGCCGCCGACGACACGGTGCGCATCGAATTCAGCGGACCTGACGGCACCGAAGTCCTCAAAGAAGTCCCCGTGCTGGCCGGCGAGGTCGTCGACTCGACGTTCATGTCCAAGGCGGCGCTGCAGTCGTTCTTGAGCGAGCAGGTCGCCGACGCTCGGGAGCAGGGCGTGCTCTTCTCCCTGCACATGAAAGCCACGATGATGAAGGTCAGCGACCCGATCATCTTCGGCCACGGTGTGCGGGCGTACTTCCCCGAGATGTTCGACGAGTTCGGCGCCGCCCTCGACGAGGCCGACGCAAATCCGAACAACGGCCTCGGCAACGTGGTGGCTGCGCTCGACAATGTCGACGCCGCAACCCGAACGGCCGTCGAAGCCGCGATCCAGGCGGCCTATGACCGCGGGCCAGGCTTGGCGATGGTCAACAGTGACCGCGGCATCACCAGCCTGCACGTGCCCAGCGATGTGATCATCGACGCGTCGATGCCGGCCATGATCCGCACCAGCGGCATGATGTGGAACAGCGACGGGGAGCTCCAAGAGACCAAGGCGGTCATTCCGGATTCGAGTTACGCCGACCTCTACGTCGAGACCTTCAACAGCTGCCGCGAGCACGGTGCGTTCGACCCGACGACGATGGGCACTGTCCCCAACGTCGGCCTCATGGCGCAAAAGGCCGAGGAGTACGGCAGCCACGACAAGACCTTTGAGCTAGACGCGGCCGGCACGATGTCGGTCGTCGCGTCCGACGGCACGGTGCTCATGTCGCACGAGGTCGAAGCCGGCGACATCTGGCGTGCCTGCCAGGTCAAAGACGCCCCGGTGCAGGACTGGGTCAAGCTGGCGGTCACGCGGGCACGAGCGACCGGTTGGCCCGCCGTGTTCTGGCTCGACGAGACCCGCGCCCACGACGCGCAGCTCATCACCAAGGTCAA
>CALLPT010000272.1 GCA_938015575.1 uncultured Acidimicrobiales bacterium | reverse complement strand
ACCCGCTACCTGGGCGAGGAGGGCGGCCGCGCGTATGCCGCCGGGGGCACTGGTGACAACGGGGTGATGGTCTCGATGACGCCGGATCACTGGCTGAGCACCGACTACTCCAAGCGTTAGCGCCGAGTTCTCCCGGGTTGGAATGTGCGTGGGGGTTCGTGAGTTGTAATCCCGTAATCAAGATTACGACTCTCTCCAGAACCGAGGTTCCTCGTGTCGACGATCAACAACGTCACCCTCCCGATTCTTCCCTTGCCGAACGGCGTCATCTTCCCCGAGATGGTCGTCACGGTGGCGGCCGAAAGCCCTGGCGCCAAGCAAGCGTTCGAGGCCGCAGATCCTGAGCTGGTCGCCGTACCCCATACCGGTTCCGCGGACAGCCCCACGTATTCCACGATCGGCCTCGTCGCTCGCATCGAGCAACAGGGCCAGCTCCCCAACGGTGCTCAGGGCGCTGTCCTTCGTGGCTTGCGCCGTGTCCGGATCGGCCAGGGCGAAACCAGCCCCGACGGTGTGCTCCACGTCTCGGTCACCGAACTCGAGGCCCCGGAACCGACGGCCGAAGCTCGTGGCGCCGCAATCGAATACAAGGAGGTCGCCAACGCGCTGTTGAAGCTCGTCGGTGGCGGCCGTATGGCCGGCATGCTCGACGACATCGACGACCCCGGCACGCTGGCCGACACCTTTGCCTGGTGGCCGGACCTCGACGATGAACGTCGCCAACAGCTCTTCGAAACCATCGACCCCAACGAGCGCATCACCATGGCACTCGAGTGGGCCAAGGCCGCGCTCGCCCAAGCCGAAGTCGACAACGACATCAACACCACGGTCCGCGACGGCTTCGAGAAGGATCAGCGAGAAGCGATCCTGCGCCGCCAGATGCAATCGATCCGCGAGGAACTCGGCGAGGGCTCCGACGACGAGATCGCCGAGTACCGGGCGAAGCTGGCCGAACTTGCGGGCACCGAGGACGAGCCCGGACCAATGCCGGCCGCCACGGTCACTGCGGTCGAGAAGGAACTCGACCGGCTCGAACGCACCGGCGACCAGTCGATGGAGAGCGGCTGGATCCGCACCTGGCTCGAGACGGTCTTCGAGCTGCCGTGGGGCGAACGCACCACGGACACGCTCGATCTGGCTGCTGCCCAGGAGCAACTCGATGCCGATCACACCGGGTTGGACAAGGTCAAGGAGCGCATCGTCGAATTCCTGGCGGTACGCAAGCTTCGCTCCGAGCGGGCCACCGGCGACACGCCGGGCGGCCGCGGGTCGGGTGCGATCCTGGCGCTCGTCGGCCCTCCTGGCGTCGGCAAGACGAGCTTGGGGGAATCGATCGCTGAGACGATGGGCCGCAAGTTCGTGCGCATGTCCCTGGGTGGCGTGCGAGACGAAGCCGAGATCCGCGGCCATCGCCGCACCTATGTCGGCGCCAGACCGGGCCGCGTTGTGCGAGCCATGATCGATGCCGGATCGATGAACCCGGTGATCCTGCTCGATGAGATCGACAAGGTCGGCAACGACTGGCGCGGCGATCCGTCGTCGGCCCTGCTCGAGGTCCTCGACCCCGCCCAGAACGCCACCTTCCGCGATCACTATCTCGAAACCGAACTCGACCTGAGCGAGGTGGTGTTCATCGCCACCGCCAACGTGCTCGACACGATCCCCGCGCCGCTGCTCGACCGCATGGAAATCATCTCGGTCGACGGCTACACCGAGGACGAAAAGGTCGCCATCGCACGGGATCACCTGCTTCCCCGACTGCTCGAACGCAATGGCGTCAGCGCCAACGAGGTCGTCGTGTCCGACGACATGATCCGTACCGTCGTCGGTGACTACACCCGCGAGGCCGGCGTGCGCCGCCTCGAACAGCGACTCGATCGACTGGTCCGGCGCGCCGTCAGCCAGCTCGTGCGCGACCCCGACCTTGACCGGGTCGAGGTCAACGACGACGACCTACGACCCGCGCTCGGTCGTACCGCCATGCGCGAGGACCCGGCCGAGCGGACCGTGATTCCCGGCATTGCCACCGGCCTGGCCGTGACCGGCGCGGGCGGCGACGTGCTGTTCGTCGAAGTCACCTCGTCGCCGACCCACGGCGACGGGCCCGGCACCCTCACGCTCACCGGCCAGCTGGGCGACGTGATGAAAGAGTCCGGCCAAATCGTGTTGTCGTATCTGCGAGCAAACGCCGGCCAGCTTGGGCTCGATCCGGCCGATCTGCACCGCAACGTGCACGTGCACTTCCCCGCGGGTGCAACGCCAAAGGATGGTCCGTCTGCTGGCGTAACCATGGCGACGGCGTTCGTCTCGCTGCTGCGAGACGAGCCGATGCGCAACGACGTGGCGATGACCGGCGAGGTCACGCTGCACGGCCGGGTGCTGCCGATCGGTGGCGTCAAGGAAAAGGTCCTCGCCGCACACCGTGCCGGCGTCAAGCACGTGCTGCTTCCCGAAGGCAACCGCGAAGACGCCGACGAGGTGCCCGAGCACGTCCTCGAGGACCTCGACCTGCACTTCGCGTCAACCATCGACGACGTGCTCGCCGTCGCGTTCTGAATCCACTGCGGGCGGCAGCGTCCGTCGGTGACGGATCGGCCCTATGCCGGTGTAAACCGAACCGGCAGACGGGTCGGTCCGTAGATGAAATTGCTCGGCATCCACTCGGGCTCGGCGGTCGGTTCCAGACCGTCGAGCCGAGTGAGCATTTCTCGAATCAGTGCGCCGATCTCGATACGAGCCAGGTGGGCGCCGAGACAGAAGTGCGGGCCCCCGCCGCCGAACGCGACGTGTGGGTTGGGGGCCCGTCCGAGATCGAGTCGTTCGGGTTCGTCGAAGGCTTCGGGGTCTCGATTCGCCGCGCCGTAGTACATGACGACCTTGTCGCCCTCGGCGATCGATTGGCCGCCAAGTTCGGTATCTCGCGTCGCCGTGCGCCGCATGTAGATCACGGGGCTGGTCCATCGCAGCAGCTCTTCGATCGCTGTCGGGAGAAGCGAGCCATCACCGTCGACAACATCGTGACGCAGGCGCTCGAGCTGGTCGGGATGCTCGAACAGGGCTTGGAAACCAGCGCCCACCAGGTTTCGCGTCGTGTCGCCACCCGCGTCGACCAGCAGCATGAACCACAAGAAGAAGTCGACCTCGTCGACGGGTTCCCCGGCAACTTCGCCGTGCGCGAGCAGAGTTGCGAGATCGTCTGCCGGTGTGGCTCGCTTCTCAGCCCAGACCCGTTGACTGTGGGCGAACATCTGCATCGCTGCGTCGCGTCGTGACTCGGGCGACACGACTTCGTCGCTCGAGTGAAGAGCTTCGGTCAGGTGGTAGAGCTCGCGGCCTTCGTCGAGGGGGATGCCCAGAACGTCGGCGATGACGAAGCTCGGCATCTCGCCGGCGAGTTCGCTCACGAGATCACATTCGCCACGGTCGATGACGACGTCGACGATCTGGGTCGCCAGCTCGCCAACACGGGGCGCGAGCGCAGCTGCCGCCCGCGGGGTGAACTCTCGCGAAACCAAGCGGCGCATCCGGGTGTGCAGCGGAGGATCCGCCATCAGCATCATCGTGTGATCACCGGTGAGGCCGGTGCTCGAGTCCGAATCCGGAATCATGATCGTCGGTTGCGACGAGAACCGCTCGTGATCTCGCCCGACCTGTTTCACGTCGTCGTACCGAGTGACCGCCCAGAACCCGCGACCCTCAGGCTCTTCATGCCAATACACCGGTGCGTTCTCCCGCAACCAGCGGAACTGATCGTGGGGCTGGCTACCGGCGTAAGAACCGACCGAGAGTAAGTCGATATCGACCATGGACTACTCCTCGTCGCTGATGATCTCCTGGGCATCGGTGTAGCTCCCCGATGCCGGCCGCAGGAAAACGGTGCCGGGCGCTTGCTCGATGCCGCGCTCCGGGTACGGGTCCTCGCCCACGACCGGCACGATCGCCCTGTAGTCGGCGACGCCGATGTCATGGCCGTCGCGCACGAGCCACGGCAGCGGCGACCAGGCGGAGCAGTAGTGATTCACCAACGCCCGTCGATAGCGGTCCTCGGAGGCATTCCGTTTGCTTCGATGCAACAGGTACCCGTTGAAGAAGATCACGTCGCCCGCCCTCGCCGGCACCAAGACCTCGCCACCGCCGGTGGACTCGTCGAAGCCGTGGGCTTCTTCGCCTGGATCGAACTCGTCGGGCTGTCCGTGATCGCGCAGCGGATACAACCGACCCGGCCGATGCGACTGCGGGAGCACACGCAGGCACCCGTTGTCCTCATCGGCATCGTCGAGGGCAATCCAGGCGCCGACCAATGAACGGTCGCGGGTCGGGATGTAGCGCTCGTCCTGATGCCAAGCCTGGCCCGGAAGCCCGGGCGGCTTGGCGAACAGCATCGTCTGCATGCACTTGACGCGCCCGTCCCAGAAGGGCAGGTGGGCGCCCGTGATCTTGGCCAGCACGCCGGCGATGCCCGGCTGCACCACCATGTCCGCAACGGTCTCGCTCACCCAATGCGGGAAATGCACCGCCAGCACCGACTCGACGACAGGCGGATCGGCCGGGTTCGCGACCGGATAGTCACCGGCGGCAAAGCGGGGCAGCTCTTCACGGATCGCGGCCAGCTCGTCGCCGGGCACCAGACCCTCGACGATGACCCAGCCTTCGCTCACATAGTGGTCGACGAGTTGGGGATCATCGGCGTGCATGTCGCGATCGTAGGACTCAGCCGCCGGGGCACACGACCTCGGAGACCCCGGCAACGCAGCGGGCAATGAGCATGGCGTCGACGATGTCGAGCATGAGGTTTCGATCGACATCGCCCATCGGGACCACCAACTCGGTCGCCTGGTCGACCAGCGGACAGGCGTCTCGCTCACCGCGGACGCCGACCACGTATTGCGCGATCAGCAACGCATCGACAATGTCGACGCGGCCGTCACAGTTCACATCGCCCGTCGGGATCCGGCTCGGTCCTTCGTCGACCAGCAGTGCGTCGACAAGAGGCTGCACCCAGGCCCCCGCGACCGGGTCGTACACCCCGAACCCTGCGCCGAATTCCCAGTAGCTCATCGACATCCCATGGGACCGGGCAGCGCGGCGTACCGCCGTCGTCCACTCGACTCGCTCGTCGAGATCGGCGAGCCCGCCAGCGGAGAATGCACCGAACTCGCCGACGTTGAGCGGCCGTCCGTTCTCGAGCGCCCAGCGAGCGGCATCGTCGAAGCGACTGACAACGACCTGCGCCCCGGTCTCGACGATGCGGTCACAGCGGCCGTCACTCAGGCAGATCTCCGCGGTAGTCACGTTGATCGGGGCACCGTCGGGGCTGGCGTTCATGAACACGATCCGATTCGTGTCATCTGGACACGTAGCCAAGTCGAACAGATCGATACCGCCCACTTGGTCAAGGGTGAGCGTCGCGATGTCGACGTCTTCCGCGTCGTCGTTGGGGTCGATGCGTCCGCATCGGAGCGCGAGCTCGTGGCCCTCGCTTCCAAGGATCTCGACGCGTAGCGACACCGGATCGAAATCGCTGCTCGGATGAGCGAACTGGAGTCCCGCCCATTGACGGTCGAACTCGGCCGTGACGGTTTCGGCGCCGAACGCAAGGGTGGTATCCCATGACCAGTTCTGCCAACCTGCGCCCAGGTCGAGATTCTCGGCATCCCAGGTGGCGGGGGCCGGCGGAACCGGCTCGGTCCATTCGGCCCCTTGGTGCGTGAACGGGAACGGGTCGTAGAAGTGCACGCTCACGATCAGATTCGGGTCCGGCGGAAGCACCAGATCGTTGAGTGCACCGATCCCATTGAACGCACCCGGCCCGACCAGAACGGGACGGATCGGGTTCGTCGCCCGCACGACCGCGAGCGCGTCGCTCAGCAGCTCGTTGAGCACCTGGCGATCGACGTCGAAGGCCGCGTTTGGTTCGTTCAGCAGCTCGAACAGCACCAGCGGACCTGCATCGGCGTAGCGGGTGGCGACCTGGTCCCAGATGGCGAGGAAACGATCTCGGTGGCCGGCGGGATCGTCGTGTAGTTCGTCGTAGTGATGCAGGTCGAGGATCACGTACAGACCGTTCGCCTCGGCTTGGGCGATGACCCAGTCGATTCGTTCCCACAAGCTCGAGGCGTTCACGACGGTCGCATCGGCTTCGGCGATGGCGTAGGGCGCCGCTGCGTCGGCATAGGCCGAGAACTTGATCGGTACTCGCACGTGGGCGAACCCTGCCTCGGCGATCAGCTCGAAGTACTCGGCGCGCAGGGTGAGTCCCCAGTCGCCCTCGCGAGGCGCCTCGAGCGCATTACCGAGATTCACGCCGACACCGAGTGCCTCGTTGACAGCGTCGATGTCGCGCGGCGTTCCCTGTGCCGTGGCTATCGAAGGGAAGACGGTCGCCAACAAGAGGATCGTCAGAAGTCCGACTGCTGCTCGATGCACGCCCCCACCGTAGGGAACGAAGAGTCCAAATGACAGGCGGATGAGCGGATACTTCTGCGCGCTTCGCCAGCCATGCACCACACTGGCCCGATGGAAACGACTCGCACACCCGAGGCCATTTTCGACGACTTCGTGCACGGACGTCTCGGCAAAGGTGAGTGGACGCACGAGGCCCACCTGATCACGGCCCACCAGGCCCTGCAGACGCGATCTGCACAAGAAACGCTCGACTTCCTGCGTCACGCGATCCAGACGCACAACTGCGGCATCGGTATCCAGAACACCGAGTCGTCTGGCTACCACGAGACCCTCACTCGTTACTACGTCACGGCGGTCGCCGAAACAATCGCGGCGGGCGAGACCGAGCTCGACCAGGTACTGGCGGCGCCGGCTTGTGGGCGCACTGCGCCGCTGGAGTACTGGACCCGCGACCGACTGTTCAGCGTCGAAGCCCGGCTCGGTTGGCTCGCACCCGACCTCGCAGAAGCACCGTGGCCGATCGTCGCTACATGAACGGTCGCGGATCGGTCTCGGCCCGGTAGATCAGCTCGCCGCGTACGGCTCGGGCCTCTGCCAGCGGCAGTAGTGGCAGCACCATCTCGACGCGACTTGCGGTCCGGACCTTGACATCGCCGAGTCCGTGACGTCGATGGAAGATGCCCTGATCGATCATGACGTTCTGGGTTTTTCGCACCGGCATGTCACGGCGGACCTCGCCGACGATGCCGCTGCGAACGCGCAACGTCTCGGGCCCAAGGCTCCACTGCCAGCTGCGTTGGCGCAGGCGCGCCGCGACCCACATGACGGGCACCCACAGCAGGGCCAACAGTGCGACCCGCCCGAAGAGAAACCACAACGCGAACGTCGCGATCGCGGCCGGAGCCAGCCCTCCCCACAGGGTCCACCGCCGTACCGCCAGCGGCGAGATGCCATAGGTCGAAGCGTGGCCGATCTCGTCGTCGTGGCGGGAACCGAGGACCAACTCGACAACGCGCTCGAGTTCGTCGGGCCGGGTACCAGGCAGTTGCAACGACGTCGGCACCGCCGTGCCGATCTGGACCGACGCGCCGCCACCAGCCACCGGCAATACCAGCTCGCGTAGCCCCAGCATCCGTTCGACGGGGTTCGTGCGCACCGCGACGAGCTGTACGCGCTCACGCGAGGCGGTGACTTCGGTACGGCTCACCAGCCCGCTCAACCGACGCAGTCCGGCGCCGTCGATGAACAACCGCAGATCGAACAGGCGCAGCACCACGAATCCGATGGACACCAACGCAGACAAGACGACGATGACGACAACGCCCACGACCGCACCCAAGACCGAACCTCCGATCCGATCGACAAGGTCACCGGCTTGATCCGAGAACCGGCCAAGCAACTCTTCGGCCTCGACCCCGAGCCCAACCGCAAGCGGAATCGGCGCCAGCAGGACCAGGGGGTTCCGGGTCACGGCGACGACGAGGATGTCCTGCAGGCTGCGTTTCAGCACCGGCGCGGCCTCGGGAGGCAGCGGCGGGCGCCCGTCTTCGCTCCCTGCTGCGTCGAGATGTACGACGTCGCCGGACGTTGTTGTCGCCGTCGACAGCCGCCGGATGCGTTCGGCAACGACAGGGCGAACCGCGCTCAGCTGAACTTCGGCGCCCAACGAACCTGCGGTCTGCACATTGACTTCGACCAGATTGACCAGCCGGTGCAAGAGATTCTGTCGAGTCGAGACGGCCTGGATTCGATCGAGGGGCACCGAGGTGCGGTTACGGCTGAAGACCCCGCTGAGGGTGACCAACTGATCACCATCGTCGCTCGTTTCCAGCCCATAGGTGAAGCGCCACCATTGGGCCACGCCAACGACCATCAGCGCCAGCGACGCGACGAGTCCGACGAGCTGGAAGTTCCGCGAGCCGACGACCGCGGTGAAGATGCCGATGTTCAGAAACCCGACTTGGCGGATCACGGCCCAGGCGAGAAACACCGGACCGAACGGTGAGACCCGCCGCGGTTCGCGTAACGCCTCTCGGTCAGCGGTGATCGGGTCCACGGGCCCTGGCGGCTGAGCTGCCGGTGGGGGGCCAGGCGCAGGCAGGTCAGCCATCTTCGTTCGCGGCGACCGCCGTCACGTTGCTGCGGTTGATGATGCCCTCGCGCAGTCGTTCGGCTCGTTCCGGGCTCAGTCCTTTGACACGGGCGTCGGCGGCGACGGCGCCCGCGGTGAAGATCACGACTTGGGCGAGTCCGAACACCCGATCGAACGCGCCCCGTTCGAGGGTCACATGCTGCACCCGCGAGAACGGGACCGTGATCGTGCTGCGCCCGATCAGTCCGCGCCGCGCCGACACGTCGTGTGCTCGGAGCTGCACGCCGCGGTAGTCATAGGCCAGCCCTTCGAGCACAAACGAGATCGCGAAGAGCACCAGCGCGGCGACAACAACGAGCGCCCATACCCAGGTCGGTGCGCCCACGATGACCAGCACCGTGATGCCGCCGACGAGCAAGAGCCCGAGAATGATCGCCCAGATCGCCCGCTGCTGGGTCAAGTAACGCGGTTCGAGACGCTCGAATGGCGCTTGGTCGATCGCCGGTAACGAATCGACGGTGACCACGCGGTTGTTCCACGAACCCGATTCGTCGACCGGCACCGAGCTCATCGGTCGAGCACCTCGTGGAGGGCACCCAGGAGACGATCGATGTCGGCCTGGTCGGTGTAATGCACCCACGAGATCCGAACGACGCCGTGGGTCAAGTCGACGTCAACGCCTTCGAGGAGCCGTCCGGCATAGAAGTCGCCGTTGCCGCACATGATCCCGCGGGCCACGAGTTCGCTGGCGACCTCGGCCGACGTCTTCGCTCGGGGCACGAACGCGATCGTGGGACACCGGTGCAGGTTGGGCGACACACTCTCGGCCGGACCGATCAGACGGACCCCTTCGTGCCCCGCCAACAGCTCGAGCACGGGCGTCGCCATCTCGTGCTCGTGCTCTTGCCAGAGGGCAGAGGTCGCTGCGGCCGCCTCGCGCAACGTCGAGGTCTGCACGCCATGGTGCGCTGCCGTCGCTTCGACATAGTCCAAGACGGCACCGGCCGACGCTTCTTGGGCATGGTCCGGGCCTGCCGGCGTCAGGCGTTTCGACGCAAGCCCTGCATTGAAGACATGGCCCTGGTTGGGCAGCTCGTCCAGGATGCCGTTGCGCGTGACCATCAACCCCTGATGCACCGAATACACCTTGTACAGGCTGAACAGATAGATGTCGGCGCCGAGCGCCGCGACGTCGGGCAGTCCATGGGGAGCGAACGAGACGCCGTCCACGATCGTGCGCGCCCCGACCGAACGGGCCGCGGCGGTGAGTTCGGCCACCGGGTTCTCTTGGCCGACAATGTTCGAGCAGTGCGGGAAGCTCACGACACGCGTCTTCTCGCTCAGCAAGGCCCGGAACCGGTCCGGGTCGAGCAGCCCGGTCGCCGGGTCGACTCGCCATTCCTTGAGGGTCGCGCCAGTCGCCGCCGCCATGCGCCGGATCGCCCCGCTATTCGCTTCGTGGTCCTGGTTGGTGACGATGATCTCGTCGCCGGGGCCGAGCAGCTCACCAAAGGCCTTGGCAACCACATAGGTGTTCATCGAGGTCGACGGGCCGAACTGGACCTCGTCGACCGCGACGCCAAGTGCGTCGGCCCACCGGGCACGACTGCTGTCCATCTGCTCGCCGGCACTCGCCGATGGGCCGTAGCGCGCATACGGCTGGACCTTGGTGTGGGTGTAGTAGCGATGCAGCGCGTCGATCGTTTGGCGGCACGCGAACGAGCCACCGGCGTTTTCGAAGAACGACTGCCCCTCGTAATCCGGCAACCCAAAGGCAGGGAAGTTCGAGCGGACGAATGCGAGATCGAGCGAAGCCACCGCCAGAGCCTAGGTGAGTGCTTAGAACGTGATCGGCAGGTCTCCGAGCCCGAGCACAAAGTTGCCGGTGCGTTCTGGGCGCGGCCCGCCAGGCTCGGCTAGCGCGATCGCGGGCCAGCGATCAAGAACTTCTTCGAACAGCACCTGAAGTTCGAGCCGGGCGAGTTGGGCGCCCAGACAGAAGTGTCGGCCGTTCGCGCCGAACGCCACATGTTCCTTGGCGTCGGTTCGAGTGATGTCGAACGAGTACGGGTCGGCGAACACGGCCGGGTCGCGGTTGGCTGCCTGGTAGAGCAGCAGCAGCCGGT
>CALLPT010000271.1 GCA_938015575.1 uncultured Acidimicrobiales bacterium | reverse complement strand
GGTCAGCCGCGCGAGTCGTCGCTGCGCTTGGTGGCGGCCTGAAAGGCCGAGAACTGGGAGCCGATGGTCGATGCCGAAGCGGCAACGTCGTCGGGTGCGGACGTTGCTGCGGCTGGCGAGGGTGCAACGCTGTCAACGAGGCTGCCAAGTTCTTCGAGCGCGGCGCGAGGGCGGCGAGTGGGCAAGCCAAGGCCGGCATCGCCCGTAAGGGCGGCTGGCGCCGTAGCCGACGGCGCCGATGGCGACGGTGCCGTTGGCGACGGTGCCGATGGCGACGGTGCCGTTGGCGACGGTACTGGTGCCGTGGCGGCCGCTGGCGCTGCGGGTGCCTGGGCGGTTGCGACAGGCGTCGAGGCCGCGATGGCGCTCGGCGACGACCCGACGGCGGGAGCGGGCATCGCTTCGGACATTGCTGGCGCAAACGTCGGGGGCTCGGGCAGCTGGCTGAAGTCGATCGCCGGCGCCTCGCCATCGTGGTTGGTTTCGACGTCGGCGGCGGTGCTGAAGGGGGCGGGAGCGCTTGTTGGTTCCGGTGCCGGCAGCAGCATCTCGCTTGGATCGATCCACATGCTCTCGGAATGGTCGGCCGGCGTGTCGGCCTGGTCATCGACCAGCTCGGTCACATGCGCGGCGACCACGGGAACCTCCGAGGTCGCGCTTGGCTCGGGAGTCGCGTCGTCGGCGACAGCCTCGCCGGTGCGGTCACCGAAGGCGCTTGGCTCGGGAGTCGCGTCGAAGTCAACTGGGGCCGGCAGCTTCTCGACGGGTGCGACGTTGCGGGTGGGCAGGTCGGTCAGGTTGATCTCGTCGGCCGGCTGGCCGCGCCGAGGCAGCGCATCGAGACCGAAGCCGGCAGCGTTCTCGTTGGCCTCAGCCTCGGCGGCAGCTTCGGCCGTGAGCTTTGACAGTTCGGCGTCAAAGTCGATGTCCGACGCGAGGTGCGCATCGAGACCGGAGTCGCCGGCGTCGATGGCCACGCGGGCCTTGCTCGGATCCGCGACATCACTCATCACCGTGGTTGGGATGGTGATCCGAGCGTCTGTCCCGGCGACCGTGCCATCGGAGAGCACGACCTCGATCCCGTGTCGGGCCGCAAGGTGCCCGACCACGAACAAGCCGAGGAAGCGAGTGGGTGCTTGGTCCGGGGCCGGAGGGTTGGCGATCAGATTGTTGTGCTCTGCCAGTTCCTCGTCGGACATGCCGAAGCCGAGGTCGGAAACCACGATGCGATACCCGGCTTCGTGCCAGCGGGCCGCAACGGTGACGCGGGAGTCAGGTTCGGAGAACTGCAGTGAGTTCTCGAGCAGCTCGGCCAACAGGTGCGTGACGTCGGTGACCGCGTTGCCGGCCATGGGCGCCTCGGCAATCTCCATCACGTCAACTCGCTGGTACTCCTGCACCTCGGCCAGGGCGCTCCGCACGACATCGGCGGCAGGTACGGGCTTCGCCCATTGGCGGGGCGTCTTGGTTCCGGCGACCACGAGCAGGCTTTCTGCGTTGCGGCGCATGCGGGTCGTCATGTGATCGAGTTCGAAGAGACGTTCGAGCTTGTCGCCGTCCTTTTCGTCTTGCTCCAGATCGGAGAGCACGTTCAGCATGCGCTGCAGCAGCTTCTGGTTGCGTCGACCCAGGTTCACAAACATCTCCGCGATGTTGCGGCGGCTTCGGGCCTGTTCGACCGCCAGATCGAATGCGGTCAACTGCACGTCGTTGAACGCATCGACCAGGGAGCCGAGCTCGTCGTCGGTCTGTCGCGGCAACGGATCAAGTACGACGTCGGCGTCACTCGAACCAATCAGGCGCAGCTCGGAGACGACCGAAGGAAGCTTGTGCAACGCGACCTGCTCCGCGCCCTCGAGCAGATCATTGAGGGGGCGCACCACCGAGCGGTACACCACATAGATCAGGCCGAACAGAACCAGCAAGCCGAGCGTGCCCAACAGGGCGAACAGGTTCTGGCGAGACTCGGCATCGGTCGCCCGCTGGGCGAGGTTGGCGCTCACATCGTCTTGGAGCATGACGGCGTGGCCATACCAGTCCTCGTGCGACGCGATGACAGCTTCGAGCGTCGGGGCATCGGCGAGCGGCGCTTCGCCGCGATCGAACCGGTCAAGTGCTTCGATGGCCGCCCGTTCGACGCCAGCGTCGGCCTCGCTCGCAAGGCTCTCGTTGAGCGGTGCGATGTGGCTCTCCGGTGCGATGTCGAGAATCTGCTGACGGAGTAGCTCGGTGGCGACGACCTCGGCCGCCAGGCGCTCGGCCAGGTCGGGCGTAACCGTGTCCGAGGCGATGTATTCAAGCCAGATTGCGTCTTGGCGATCGGCAATGTCGACGGCCATGTCGATCGAGGTGGCTTCGGCGAAGCTATCGGGTGACGGATAGTCGACCTCGATGCGTCGACGCACGGTGCGTAGTTCGTCCGCGGCGTCGTTCATCTCGGTGACCCGATCGACGACGCTGGCTTCGGATCGGGCGCCGACGAGGTTCGCCGTGGCGTTGGTGATGGCAGCCTGGACGCCGGGCAGGTTCGCCGCGGCGGCCGTCTGGCCGGCGGTGGCGAGGCTCGTGTCGGTGATCGCACGAATCTGATCGAGCTCCACAGTCTCAAGGTCGGCCACGATCGCCAGGCGCTCAGCACCAACGGCCTTGATGGCACGGTTGATGTCCTGGACGACATTGTCGGCGGCCAGAGCATTTGATGCTTCGTTGGCAGCGCTGCTCTGGGCACGGAAGCCGAGCGCGCCGACGAAGGCCAGAGCGGCGAGGGGAATCGCCAACATCATGATGAGTTTGGATCGGATGCTCACCGGGTCACCTCGGTTCTCGAGCGGTTGCTACAGCAGCGGATAGGAGTCGTGGTCATCGTCATGTCACAGGCGGCCGAGGATCTCGGCGCGCTTCTTCTCGGCTTCGGCTCGCGAGATCAAGCCGTCGTGGAACAGGTCCTTGACCTTTTGGAGCGCCGCTCGTACGTCGTCGCTGCCGGCTGCGCCGCCGCCATTCGCGGAGCGGATGCCGCTGCCGGGGGTACCAGCGCTGCCGCTACGAAGCACCTGGCCGCGGTAGCGGATTTCCGGTGTCCCTTGGCGGTCGCCAGTGCCGGCGGTCCGGGCGTTCTTCTCGGTCGTCAGCTGCTCGCGGGCCGCAGCGAGAAGCTCTTCTTTCCGGGACATAGCTGACCTTTGTTCGTTTGTCGGTGGCGTGGCCGAAGGGTTCGTGGAAATGGTCGTCATGATCAGGCGTCAAGCCAGTCGCCATCGACGCCGAGATCGCTCAAGTCCGAGGCCCAGTCGTCGAGGAAGGCATCCATGCCGACGACGTCGTCGTTGTACGCCGGTGTCGCGTGCTCAGCGAGGTCCATGCCGAGCATTTCTTCCTCGGGGCTCACTCGAAGCTGCCCACGCTCACGCATGACCAGGAACATCGTGCCGGCGCACACGCCGACGAAAGCTGCAATCGTTACGAGGCCGACGAACTGCGCGACGACTTGATCGATGCTGCCTCCGTAGAGGAAGCCGACCGGGCCATTGCCGCCGATCACGGCATCGGGATCAGCGAGCAAGCCAACAGCGATCGTGCCCCAGGCACCAGCGAGCAGGTGAACGGGGATGGCGCCGACAGGGTCGTCGATGCGGAAGCGATCGAGCGCGAGCACGCCGATCGTGGCAATCACGCCGCCGACGAAGCCCGTCGCCATTGCGCCGAAGACCGAGAGATTGAGCGCTCCCGCCGTGATGGCGACCAGGCCGCCTAGCAAGCCATTGCCGACAAGGGTGACGTCGGGCGTCTTGACCGCAACGACCGAGGTGATCAGGGCGCCGATTGCTCCGGCGGCTGCGCCCAGTGCCGTGACGGCGCCGATGTGACCGATTTGGAGGTCAGCGGAGAGGAACGAACCGGCGTTGAAGCCGAACCAGCCGATGAGGAGGATGAACACACCCAGAATGGCGAGAGGAACGTTGTGGCCGGGGATCGGGTTCGATGTGCCATCGGCGTTGTAGCGGCCGATGCGAGCGCCCGTGATCTTGGCTCCCATCAGGGCGCAGACGCCGCCGGTGACGTGGACAACCGTGCCGCCGGCGAAGTCGATGAAGGGCGTATCGAGATTGCTGAGCCAGCCGCCGCCCCAGACCCAGTTCACGACGGTGGGGTAGATGAACGATGAGATGCCGATGGCGTAGATGAAGTACGCCCGGAACTTCACTCGTTCGGCGACCGCGCCCGACACGATGGTTGCCGCGGCGGCAGCAAAGGCCATGTTGAACAAGAAGTGGACGGGCATCGTCAGGTTTTCGGCGCCCGGAGCGAGGGTGCTCGGTCCGCCCCACAGCCAGTCGAAGCCGAAGTAGCTCGCCCCGCTGAAGGCGATGTGGTAGCCGATGAGCGCGAAGCCGGTTGCACCGACCACGAAGTCGAGCAGGTTCTTCAGCATCATGTGCGCGGCGTTCTTCGCTCGAGTCAGTCCGGCCTCGACCATGGCGAATCCCGCCTGCATGAAGACCACGAGGGCGGCGCAGATGAGGATGAAGACATTGTCGACGAGCACCGAGATATCGATGGCCGAGTCCGCGACCTGGGCCGCGGCGGCAGCGGTCTCGGTGGCACCCGCTTGGGCGGCTCCAGCGGGCGACGTCGCCAGAACGAGGAGGCCACCGCCTCCGAGTGCTGTGGCCAAGAATTTCTTGTACATGTGGTTCTCCGCGTCGGGGTTCGGCTGGGGTGCCGCTGTCCATCGGTCGGGAGTGTCGGTCGGCGTCGAGGGTCCGTTTCTGAACGACCCGGGCACGATCACTGTGCGAAGTGAGGCAATTGACTCGACCAAAAATGGGGAGGACGTGTGACCACCGAAACACCGCTTCCCCAAGCGGGTTAGACAAACGGGGTATGGGGCTCGCGGTCTACGAAATGTGACCGTGGGTGAGACGGTCGAGGGAGGCCTCGTGAGGCCGCCTATTCGGCGAGGCGAAGCACCAGTTCGTCGATCTCGGCTTCGTCCAAGTTGGCGAAGCTGAAGCGCAGCATCCGCTCATCGGAGGGCGTGAACGCGGTGCCCGGAATGACGAGCACGTCGCGCGTGTGGAGAAGATCCGCGACGACGTCGAGTGTGGCTCGGTCGGAGAACGGATGCCGTACCCACCCGAAATACGCGCCGCTGCTGACGAGTTCGTAGCCGCCAGGATTGCCCGACATGGCCGCCTCGAAGTGGCGCTGGCGGGCGCCGATGCGAGCCGCTTGTTCGCCGCGCCACTCGGTGGCGTGGCGCAGTCCGGCCAGGGCGGCTTCTTGGCCGATCCGCGGCGCACAGATGGCGACACAGTCGACGAGCTTCATGGCTTCGGCCAAGAAGGCGGGATCGCCCACCGCAGCACCGACTCGATAGCCGGGAATCGCCAGGTCTTTGCTGAAGCTGTGCAGGGTCACCAAATGATCGGCCCAGTTGGGTTGGTCATAGAGCGCATGCGCAGGTTCGTCGGTGCCTCGGTAGGAGCGATAGGTCTCATCGAGGACCAGCGTGATGTCGTGAGTCACGCACAGCTCGAAATACGCCGCGAGCTCATCGGGGCTCAAGATGGCGCCAGATGGGTTTCCGGGAGAGACCAGCACGACGGCCCTGGTCCGTTCGTCGATCGATTGGGCCAGGAGCTCGATGTCGGGCGCGCCCGCGTCGGCGCCGCCCACATAGCGCCGTTCGACGCCTTCGACCTGGAGCCACATGTCGTGGTTGAAGTAGAACGGGAGCGCAATGATGATGTTGTCCCCAGGCGACGTGAGCGCCGATGCAACGACACAAAACGCCTGGTTGCATCCTGCGGTGATCAGGACTTGTTCGTGGTCGACAGTGCCGGGGTAGAGCAGTGTCAGCTCGTCGGCGAGCGCACTGCGGAGCTCCGGCAGACCTTCTTGAGGGACATAGCGGGCCCCGTCGGGCGCGTGGGCGACCTCGGCGACCCGGTCGGCCACGACCGCGGGCGGGGCAAAACTCGGCGCCGCCTGCGACAGGTTGAGCAAGGGCCGCCGGGGCTCATGAGCGCTCAGCAGGGCAAAGGCTGCGCCGATCGGCGAGTGAATCAGTCCGTCGGTGCGTCCCACATGCGGCATCGCCGCACTCTAGTTCCACGTCATTGCGGCACTGCTTCCGGTTCCCGGGCTTCCCGTGCCGGTTCGAGGGCTGTCGGACGCGAAGCTGGCCCGGGCAATGCCCGGGCCAGCTACCAAAGGTTCGGTTGTCGCGGCGCCTATTCGGCGGCGACTTCGTCGGCGGCGAGAACCTCGCGGCTCTCGGCGAAGTAGCCAACGACCTCGCCGGTCCCGTCAAGGTCGCCATCGACGCCTTCGACGAAGTGCAGTTCGCCATCGAGTTCGCCGTGGTCGAGCTTGTCCCAGATCGCTTCGGCCAGGGGCAGCTCGTCTTCGAGGCCGCCGAGTTCGATGCGCTCGTAGAAGACAGCGGCGATCAGTTCCTCGGCCGTGAGCTTGACGCCGAACGCCGGCATGAGGGCGCCGTTGTTGCCACCAATGGGCTTGGCGTTGTCGCCGTAGGTGCTCAGGCCGGCATCGCTGAAGACCTGCGAGCCTTGGATGACCCACGCGACGTGGGCTTCGGCATCGGCGAAGGTTTCGCCGATCGCGCCATTGGTGAAGGCCGGGCCAACACCGCCGCCACCGGTCGCGCCGTGACACGATGCGCAATTCTCTTCGTAGACGACGCCGCCCTCGTACAACACGCCTTCGTTGCGGGTCGGCTCTTCGAGCGTGCCGACGTACATGATCAGCCAGACGGGAAGGAACAACAGTACGGGCATCACCCAGTACGGAACCTTTTTGCGGTCCTTGGCCGCGGTGACCCACTCGCTGTCAGGCGGCGGGGGAGGAGGCGGCTCACTCGGCGCGATCGCAACCGGGGCCTTCATGGCCGGCACAGCTGCGGCGGCGACGGCGGGAGCGTTGGCCGATGCCGCCGGTGCGGCTGCGGGCGCCGCAGCATCGTCGTCGACGGCAAGGCCCATGGCTCGGCGGCGATCCTTGGATCGCTGCAGCAGGTGCTCGGGTACTTCGGTCAACGTTGCTCCGGGGGACTCGAAGAGGCGTCAGAAAAGAGGCGCGAATACGCCCCGGATGACTGTAGACCCACCTGTCGCTCGGACCACAACTATCCGGCGCGATCTTGGGAATTTTTCTCGGAGAAATGCCACCAAATGCTTGGCGTGTGTGAAGGGTCACTGATAGACAGGCTTCGTGGATGCCACCGCGCCGTCCCGCGCTTTGTACACTGCGCTTGTGAACTTGTTCACGAGCCCAACCGCAGGAGAATTCGAGACTCGATGAAGCGCTACATCGACGGAGCGATCACCAAGTTCATGGCTGCCCTCATCGGCGTGTCGATCGGCCTCATGGTCGTCATCGCGCTCTGGGTTGGCGTGACGGTGCCCGGGCGTCAATTCCCCTACCTCAACGTTGCGTTCGTCGCGAGCTGGATCGTTGCGCTTCTGTCGCTCATCCCCGTGATCATCGTCGCCAAGCGCCGCCCCGCCGACAAGGTCGCAACCTGGGGCGAAGCCATGATCGGCTCGGCCTACGTCTTCTTCGTGCTCTTCTGGATCTATGGCACGGTGCCCCACCAATGGCTCACCTACGCCGAGGGTGAACTCAACTGGCGCTCCGACAAGTTCCTCATCGGCCCTCGTGCTCCCTGGGACCAGACCCAAGGCATTCTTGAGTGGGCGCTGCCGTTCACGCTGACCTACACGACGGTCAAGGATCTCATCGCCGTCGTCATCTACGGCATTGGTCTCGTGGCCAACGTGGCGATGTTCGTCATGTGGCAGAAGCGTGGCGAAACCGTCGCCGCTCCCGAAATCGAATCGTCGAGCCGCTACGGCCGTCCGCTGGTCAAGGCCAAGAACGACGCAAAGGTCGGAGCGAGCGCCTGATGGGAGTCCTTGACGCCAATCCGCCGCTTCCCGAGTTTCGCGCTGACTATGTGCTCCAAGAAGTCGACGCCGCGTGGCTGAATCAGGCCGTCAAGCCCAAGCAGTTCATTCACATTGACCAAAGCGAATGCATCACCTGCGAAGGCTGCGTCGACATTTGCCCGTGGAAATGCATCCACATGGTCACCCCCGATGCGATCGAAGACGCCATCGGTACCGAACAGCCCGGTGAAGATCCCAACGATCACGTGATCTTCACCATTGACGACGACGTCTGCACTCGCTGCGCCCTCTGCGTCGATCGTTGCCCCACTGGGGTGATCATCCTCGGCAAGCTGGGCGATCCAGCCGCTTCGGGCGACCTCCACCAGCGGACGAATACGCACGGCTACGGCTATGGCATGCGCCTCGGCTGAGCTACGCAGCACCATCAAGACAGACAGAACCATCCAGCCAGCACACCAATCCCGCCTTCCGGCACCACGATCCAAGACGTAACAGGAGACCAAGCGAGTGGCACCAAAACCGCCATCAGCAGATCAGGTGAGGCAAGCGGTCGCCGACCTGACGGACAAGACCCAGAGTTCCCAGGCATGGAACTCGATCTTCCGTCCCGGCTCGATTTTCCGCAAGGGCTACAACGACAGCCCGCGTAACCGCAGCTACGTCATCATGAACTCGGTGCTGTACCACCTGCATCCGGTCAAGGTGAAGCGTCACGCCGTCAAGGTCAGCTACACGCTGTGCCTTGGTGGGTTGAGCTTCTTCCTCTTCATCTTGTTGACCGTGACCGGCATCTTCTTGATGTTCTTCTACCGCCCAACGGCGGCGGCGGCCTATGCCGACATGGAGACACTGCGTTC
>CALLPT010000270.1 GCA_938015575.1 uncultured Acidimicrobiales bacterium | reverse complement strand
GCGGGCGTCCCTTGCGAACTCCACGTCTATCCGGGTGCGTTCCACGGTTCGAACAGCTTCTTGGCCGATCATCCGTTGTCGGTCCGTTGGCGCGCCGACGAAGACGCCTTTTGCGCCCGGATCCTCAGCAGCTGACTACGGTTGCGTTGCTCTGACACCCGCAACTGCGGTTGCGTTGCTCTGACACCCGCAACTTGTGGGTGGTTGCGGTGGCGTTGCTATTCGAGCGCGCCGGAGATGAGCAGCTCGACCATGCGGTCGTCGTCGTAGCCGAGCACGTCGCTCAGCACGGTCTGGGTGTGTTGGCCCATCGTCGGCGCCGGCCCGGCAGCGACCTTGCTGCGTGAGAGCGAGAACCGAGGCCCCTCGATGACGAACTCGCCGAGCAGTGGGTGCGGGACCGAGACGAAGTGATTGCGATGCTGCAGCTGCGGATCCTCGATCAGCGAAGGTCCCGTCGCCACCCGGTGCGCGGGAACGCCGACGCCCTGCAACGCGGTCTCGGCGGTTGCGTCGTCGACCGAAGCACACCACTGGGCGATAGCTGCATCATCCACGCCGCCGACGAGCGAGGCCAGCGCGGCGCGATCATCGTCGTTGCGGCAGGCGATCGCGATCCACGCGTCGTCGCCGTCGCAAGCCCACACTCCGTGCGGGCTCAGGTGAGCATCGCGGTTGCCGACCGGCGCGGCAACCCGCTCGTTCACCGACAGGTCGAGCACCAGCGGTGCGATGGCATGGAGCGATCCTTCGGCTTGCGCGAAGTCGACATATTGGCCCTGGCCTGTGCGTCGTCGATGGTCGAGCGCGGCCAGCAGGGCTGCGTTCGCGAATCGAGGCGAGATGTAGTCGGTGTAGGCGCCGAACGGTCCTGACGGGGCCCGATCCGGCCAACCGGTGATGCCGAAGAAGCCGGTCATCGCCGCCGCCATCGTTCCGTAGCCGGCGAACATCGACAGTGGTCCTGTCTGGCCGAACAGACAGCTCGACAACATGATGATCTCCGGATTGATCTCACGAAGATCGTCGTAGGTCAGGCCGAAGCCTCGCATCGCTCGAGGCGAGTAGCTTTCGGTCACGACATCGGCCCAACGGACGAGGTCGTGGATGACGGCCCGACCCTCGTCGGTCTTCGGGTTGACCGTGACGGCCAGCTTCCCCGCATTCATGTTGGCGAACAAGGCCGACGTCTCGAGCGCGTTTTCGTTGTTGTGGAACGGCTGAAGTGTCCGGGCGGTGTCCACCTTTGCGGCGGACTCGACCCGCACCACCGTGGCGCCAAGATCGGTGAGCACCCGGGTGCCGGCCGGGCCGGCCATGACCCACATGAAGTCCAGAATCTTGACCCCGGCCAGCGGGCCCGCCGATTCAGTGGCCGGTTCGGGGGAGGTTGACGCATCGCCGGTCGCCGGCGTTCGATCCGGCTCGCTCAAGACGAACGCCGTGTCGGCGCCGAGGGCTGGGGCGGCAGTGGGTCGCAGCAAGGGTGTCTCGGACAGTTTGGCGAACGGCCCCGGATGGCGAACGCCGTCAACGTCATCCCAATACGCACGGTCGGCGAACTGGTCGAGATTGCACACGTCGTCGATCATGTTGACCGGTGCGATCAGAAGCTGACGGCTCGTGGCCAGCTCGAGCAGTTCGGCCTTGGTGTGCGACATGCACCAGTCATGGACGCACTGCTTGACCCGTTCGTATTCTTCGACCGGTTCGGTACCGGTGAGAATGGCCTCGCCGTAGCCAATCCAATCCTTGTCCCGCGTCGCTTGATCACAGAAGCCCTCTTCGAGCACGACCTGCATCAGACGGTCCGTGGCAACGCCGAGCGCCGAACCGAACAGGAACGTCACCGAGACGTGCCCGTCGCTGCAGGGCCAGCGGAGTTGAATGAAGATGCCGCCGAGACGGAGTCCCCCGGATCCTCGCTCGAGCATCGTGTCGCCGTTGGGGAAGGCGAGCACGTTCGACTGGGTGGCCTGGGCCGACGCCTGTTGCGCAGACACATCGACGTGCTGGCCCAGGTGCGACGTGCCGCGCTCGTAGAGCGCAGCAACGGTCGCTCCGGCCGCTTCGGCTGCGGCGTGCACGAACGCCTGATCGCCCTGCATGCGCAGCGGCGCGCGATCGGCGTCGCCGGTGATGCGAGGCGGGCCCGCCGACGCCCACACCGTCAGATCGGTCGCAGCCCAGTTCGCTTTGGGGCCGGTCTGGCCGAATGAGCTGATCGAGGTCATCACCAGCGCTGGGTTGATCTCGCTCAGGGCGTCGTAACCGAGCCCGAGCGCCGCCATGGCGCCAGGATCGCCGGATTCAATCAGGACATCGGCGCCCCGGACGAGGCGGCGCAAGTGCTCACGGTCTTCTTCGGAGCCCGCGAGATCCAAGACGACAGACCGCTTCCCCCGGTTGTACGCCTGGTGGCGCAGGCTTCGTTCCGGGCCGGGTTCGTCGCCCGCGAACGGGCCGAGTTGGCGACTCGTCGACCCGCCCGGCGGTTCGATGGCGACGACGTCGGCGCCGAGTTGGGCGAGCATCTGGCCGGCGAGCTGGCCGCGCTCATCGGTCAGGTCAAGGATCCGATATGGCGACAACAACACGATCGCACCCCCGTTTCTCGGTGATCGGTCGGTCAGAGCGACACTACGCGGAAACGAGCGGGTGAGTTGTAGCGACGCCGTGGCGTGAGGTTGCGGGTGTCGGAGTAGTGCAACCGGCGGTGGCTACTCCACGGCCTCGGCGAGGCCGGCGGGTAGGACTTCGAGCAACAAGTCGCCCGGTTCAACCTGTGCGGCTGGCCCGACAACAACGCGACTCACGGTGCCATCGACCGGTGAGCTGATCGCCGACTCCATCTTCATTGCCTCGATCGTGGCGACCGAGTCGCCCGCTTCGACCGCGTCGCCGAGCGACACGCCGACGTTGACAACGCCTCGGAACGGCGCGGCGACATGGCCGGCGTTGGCAGGGTTCGCCTTTTCGCTTTCGGTCGAAACGCTTGCCACCGACCGGTCACGAACATCGATGGGGCGAAGTTGGCCGTTCAGGCGGAACACGACTGAGCGGATCCCATCTTCGTTCGGCTCGCCGATCGCTTCGAGGCCGACCAGGACTTGCACGCCGGGACGCAGCTCGACCGAGACATCGCCCTGCTCCACATCGAGGCCATACCAGAAGATGCGCGACGGCAGCACGGCGAGGTTGCCGTAGCGGGCGGCCTGCTCCTCGTGATCAGCGGCCGGCCCCGGCAAGAGGAGCCGATTGAGCACCTTGCGCACGGCCTCGTCGCTCAACTCGTCGAGCGCCTCGGCATCGGCCGGGTCGAGCTCGACCGCGGTCGGCGTGTACACCCGATCGGCGAGTGCACGAGTGCGGAACGGCTCGGGGAAGCCTGCTGGTGGCGTACCAAGCTCGCCGTGCAAGAACTTGATGACGCTCTCGGGCAGGTCGACCGACTCGGGGTCGGACTCGAGCTGCTCGGGCGTTACGCCCGAGGCAACCAGGTGCAGGGCGAGGTCGCCGACGACCTTGGAGCTGGGCGTGACCTTGATCGGGCGGCCCAGCATCTCGTTGCACGCGGCGTACAGACGCTCGACCTCTTCGAACCGGTCGCCGAGGCCGAGCGCGATGGCCTGCTGGCGCAGGTTCGACAGCTGGCCGCCGGGGATCTCGTGCTTGTAGACGGTGCCGGTCGGGGCGGAGAGGCCAGCCTCGAACGGCTTGTACAGGGCGCGGACGGCTTCCCAGTACGGCTCGAGTTCGCCGACGGCGTCGAGCGAGAGCCCGGTCTCGCGTTCGGTGTGGTCGGTCGCCGCGATGATCGCCGCGATCGATGGTTGGCTCGTCATGCCGGAAAGCGGGGGAGCGGCGCCGTCGACGGCGTCGACGCCTGCATGCAGCGCGGCCAAATAGGTCGCAAGTTGACCGCCCGAGGTGTCGTGGCTGTGTAGGTGTACCGGTGCGTCGAAGTTCTCACGTAGGGCCGTGATCAGGGTCGTCGCAGCCGGTGCCCGCAACAGCCCGGCCATGTCTTTGACACACAGAATGTGCGATCCAGCCTCGACCAGCTTTTCGGCAACGCCCAGGTAGTAGTCGAGGGTGTACAGGTCTTCGGCCGGGTTGGAGATGTCGCCGGAGTAGCAGATCGTGCCCTCGGCGACGGCGCCGACTTCGATCGCGGCTTCGATTGCCGGACGCATCTGTTCGATGTCGTTGAACGCATCGAAGACTCGGAAGATGTCGACGCCGGTGCGATGAGCCTCGGCCACGAAGCGGCGAGCGACGACGTCGGGGTACGGCGAGTAGCCCACGGCATTTCGGCCACGGATCAGCATCTGCAAGCAGAGGTTGGGGGCCGCGGCTCGTAGCGACTCCAACCGCTTCCACGGATCCTCGGACAGGAACCGCAACGCAACGTCGAAGGTTGCGCCACCCCAGCATTCGAGGCTGAGTAGTTCGGGCAGTGAGTGCGAGAGCGCGTTGGCGCCACGCATGAGGTCGATGCTGCGGACCCGGGTCGCCAGGATCGACTGGTGCGCGTCGCGCAACGTGGTGTCGGTGACCCGGAGCGCGTCGCTGTTGCGCAGCCAGCGCGCAAAACCTTCGGCGCCTTCGCGTTCCAGAATCTGCTTGGAACCTTCGGGCGCCGAGCCGCTGACGACCGGCAGCTTCGCTACCGGGTCGAGTTCGGTCGGCGCAGCACCGTGGGGGCGGTTGACGGTGATGTCGCCCAGGTAGCGCAGCAGGCGAGTCGAACGGTCGGCGCCGACCGCGGCCGACGTGAGCTCAGGACGCTCGTCGATGAAGGTGGTCGTCACGCCGCCACTGCGGAAGTCTTCGTCGGCGAGCAGGGCTTGTAGGAACGCAAGGTTCGTCGCTACGCCCCGAACGCGGAACTCGGCGAGCGCTCGCTCGGAACGGCGGACCGCGTCGAGGAACGTTCGGCCACGACACGTGACCTTGACCAGCAGTGAGTCGAAGTAGGGCGTGATCTCTGAGCCGACGTAGCCACCGCCGCCGTCGAGACGAATGCCGGCACCGCCCGGTTGGCGATACGCGACGACGCGGCCGGTATCGGGACGGAACTCGTTGGCAGGATCTTCTGCGGTCACTCGGCATTGCAGGGCGAACCCGCGCAGCACGATCGTGTCTTGGGAAATGCCAAGGTCGGCGAGGGTCTCGCCACGTGCGATGCGCAGCTGGGCTTCGACCAAATCGATGTCGGTGACTTCTTCGGTCACGGTGTGCTCGACCTGGATGCGGGGGTTCATCTCGATGAAGACGTGGCGACCGCTCTTGTCGACCAAGAATTCGACCGTGCCGGCGTTCTTGTAGCCGATGTGTTCCGCGAACTGGCGAGCATCGTCGGTGAGTGCCTGGCGCTGCGCATCAGTGAGGTCCGGTGCGGGTGCAATCTCGACGACCTTCTGGAAGCGCCGCTGCACCGAACAGTCACGCTCATAGAGATGCACCACGTTGCCGTCGGCATCGCCCAGTACCTGGACCTCGATGTGGCGCACGTCGGTCATTGCTTCTTCGAGGAACACGGTCGGGTCACCGAACGCGCTCTCGGCTTCGCGGGTCGCGGCGTCGACGGCCTCTACGAGATCGTCAGGGTGCTCGACCCGGCGCATGCCCCGACCGCCGCCACCCGCGGCCGCCTTGACGAACAGGGGGAAGCCGATCTCGTTGCTCAGGGCTTCGAGGTCGCTGTCGGGCGAGAGCGGCGGCGACTGTTGGAGCACCGGCAGGCCAGCGGCTTCGGCGGCATTACGTGCTCGCTGCTTGTTGCCGGTCAGCTCGAGGGCGTTGATCGACGGGCCGACGAAGGTGATGCCGGCTTCGGCACATGCCTCGGCGAACTCGGGGCTCTCGGAAAGAAACCCGTAGCCGGGATAGATCGCGTCGGCGCCGGCGGCTTTGGCGGTCTCAACGATGAGCGCAGGATTGAGGTAGGCCCGCACAGGACTGCCGGGTTCGCCGATCTGATAGGCCTCGTCGGCCTTGACTCGGTGCAGGCTGTTTCGGTCCTCGAAGGTGTGGATGGCGACCGTCTCGATACCGAGCTGATACGCGGCTCGAAAGGCTCGGATGGCAATCTCGCCACGGTTGGCAACCAGCAGTTTCTGCATGGTTCAAGTGTGCCGTGTCGTGCCCCAATCCGCCATGCGTTGCGACAGGTGAACCGGTTGATGCGCTCAACGGGGCGCTGCGATGCGAATGGCAGCCGCAGCGCGGCCCAGATCAGGGCTGGTCGGGGGAGTCTGCGGGTAGCCAGATCGTGAAGGTCGCACCATCACCGGCTCCACCGTTCGCCGTGAGCTGGCCTCCGTGCCGTTCGACAATCCGGCGACAAACAGCGAGACCGACACCCGAGCCGGCGTATTCGGTCCGGTTGTGCAGGCGTTGGAAGACGGTGAAGATCCGATCGGCGTACTTCTCTTCGAAACCGATGCCGTTGTCCTGCACCGTGATCTCGAAGCCGGCGAGATGGCCTCGCCCAGGCAGTTCCTTTGACAGCGGTTTCGATCGGATCACCACACAGGGTGCGACGTCGGGCTTGCGGAACTTGAGCGAGTTGCCGATCAGGTTCTGAAACAGCTGGCGAATCTGCGAAGAGTCGATGGGCAGCGTCGGCATGTCGCCGACATCGACGGTTGCGTGCGACTCGGAAATCGCGATCTCGAGATCTTCGATCACGCCGGCGATGACTTCGGCGCTATCGGCCAACTCGATCTCTTGGCCGTGGGTTGCCACTCGACTGAAGGACAAGACGTCGTCGATCAGCGTTTGCATGCGTCCCGAGGCGCTGCGGATGCGAGCGAGGTAGTCCAGGCCGCGCTCGTCGAGCGAGTCTTCGTACTTGGTGGCGAGTCGGTCGCCGAACGCGGAGATCTTGCGAAGCGGCTCCTGTAAGTCGTGCGACGCGATGTAGGCAAAGTCCTGGAGGTCGCGGTTGCTTTCGGCAAGTCGCTCATTTGTCGCAGCCAATGCTTGTTGTGCTGCGTGGCGATCGGTTTGGTTGCGAGCGTGGTCCGACACGGCGACCAACGTTCCATCGCTCGAGAAATAGGCCGTGAAGATGCTGGAGAGCCAGAACCTGGTTGCCTGAAATTCCTCGACGCGCGTCGGTTGGTCCGGCGTGAGCGCAAAGGCGCGTTCCATGCGTCCGGCCATCTCCTCGCGGGCGACCCCGTCGACCAGGTCGAGCATCGGCGTGCCGATCGCTTCGTCCCAGGTCAGACCGAAGTCCGCGAGGAAGCTGGCGTTTGCGTAGATGATGCGCCCGTCTGGCCCGAACCACACGATGCTGTCTTCGATCGCATCGACAAACGCTCGGAAGACCTCGGGCGGCAGATTGTCGCTGGGCGCCCCTTGGTTGAGCCAAGAGCGAGCCTCTCGTTGGGCTTCGAGGTCACGGTTGGGGATCGAACGGCCCGGCATCTGGTTCTCAGGCATGCTCGACGGCCTGGCTATCGATGAACACGAGAATCTCATCCGCGGGGAGCGGGCGGGCGAACAGGTAGCCCTGGCCTTGCGTGAATCCGATGGAGGTGAGCAGTTCGAGTTCGTGGCGCTCTTCGATGCCTTCAGCAACGGAGTCGACGCCAAAGGACTGCGCGATCGTCGCTACGGCTTGCATGAGCGCACGAGTTTTGGGGCTGTCGGAGTTCCGCACAAATGACTGATCCAGTTTGAGCTTGTCGAACGGAAGTGTCCGCAAGTAGCTGAGCGACGAGTAGCCGGTGCCGAAATCGTCGAGGGCAATGGTGACGCCATTGTTGCGCAATCGTTCGAGGGCTGAGATCGCATCTTGTTTGTCCTCGAGCAGCAGGCTCTCGGTCACCTCGATCGTGAGCCGATTTCCGGGCAGTCCTCGCTCCGCGAGCATCGCCAGGACGGTCGAGGCAAATGTGCGGTCTCGAAGCTGGTGTGATGAAACATTGACCGCCATGGTGATGCACTCATCGCTGAGCGACCGGAGCAGATCGAGGGCCTGGCCCAGGATCACGAGGCCGAGCGCGTCGATACTGCCGCTTCGTTCGGCGGCACTGATGAAGATGTCCGGTCGCACCCATCCGCGGTCCGGGTGATGCCAGCGAGCCAACGCCTCGAGGCCAACGACCCGGCCCGTCTTCAAACACATGATCGGCTGGAAGTGGGTCGTGAGCTGTTCGCTGACGATGGCGGCTCGGAGATCGCGGTCGAGCGCGATCACGTCGAGCAGGTCGCCGAACATGCGGTCTTCGAAGATCTCGACGCGGTCTTTGCCGCTCGCCTTGGCCGCGTGCATGGCGACGTCGGCGTTGCGGATCAGTTCTTCGCCCTTCGTCGTGGGATCACGCAGCAGGGCAATACCAATGCTCACGCTCAAGTGATGCTCGACGTCATTGATCCGCAGAGGCTGATGCATCAGTACCCGGATTCGTTCGGCCATCCTGATCACTGCGTGCGCGTCGAGTCGGCCTTCGGCAAGGATGGCGAACTCGTCGCTACCGAGCCGGGCGAGGGTCTCGCCGCCGCGGACGGATGCCGCGAGTCGGTCGGCGACTGCTTTGAGCACCCGGTCGCCCATCTCGTGTCCATACACATCGTTGATTTGCTTGAAGTCGTCGAGGTCGAGGACCAAGAGGCCGGGCAGCGCATCGTCGACATTGCGGGTGTGGGCAATTGTTCGTTCCACGCGTTCGTGAAGGAGCGTGCGATTGGCCAGGCCGGTTAGGCGGTCGTGGAGCATCTGATGCGACAGTTGGTCCAGTAGCTCGGTGGTGCGCGAGGTGTCGCGCAGCATGGCGCTCCAGATGCGCACGCCGTCTTCGACGAACGCGGCAATCGAAACCTCGAGGGGAAAGGTCGCCCCGCTTTGGCGACGGCCGACGGTCTCGATGTTGCTGATACGGATCTCGGCGTCGTCGGTCCACTGGCGCAGCCGTGCACTGACGGGCTCGACCTCCGACTCGGCCAGTAACTCGGCGAAGTGGGTTCCGACGAACCGGCCGGTCGGGATCTCGAACATGTCGCAAGCGGCCGGGTTGGCGATCGCCACTCGTCCGTCCTCGCCGAAGACCGCGATGCCATCGTGGGCACCAAGGAAGATCGAGCGGAAGCGCATTTCTGAGCTGCGAAGCAGGCGCGCTGCTTGGGCATTTGCGACGGCATAGCGAATGGCCCGCTCGAGCGAGCGTTCGGTCACCGCGCCCTTGACCAGGAAGTCAATGGCGCCAGCTTCCATGGCGTTGCGGTCGGTTTCGGCGCTGTCGTCGCCGGTCAGCAAGATGCACGGCACGTCGTGCAATGCATCACCGGCGCGGGCGAGGACGTCGAGACCGGTCTCCGCCCCAAGTCGGAAGTCGAGCAAGCAAACATCGTGCTCCCGGCGCTGGAGCGAGGCGACACCTTCGTCGGCCGAGTTGACCCAGGTAACGGCGTAGTTGGTGCCGGCGATGTCCTCGAGGGTTTCTTCAAGGATCAGGCGATCGTCGTCGTCGTCTTCGACGAGCAACACGCGCACGGGCGCGGTCATGATGTCGCCGGCAATTCGACGATCTCGATCCAGTAACGGCCCAGTTCGGCCATGATCGAAACGAGCCCGTCGAAGGTCACGGGTTTGGAGATGAACGAGTTCACCCCGAGGTCATAGGACTTGATGATGTCTTCTTCGGCCCGCGAAGTCGTGAGGACGACGACGGGTATACGGCGCAGGCGAGGGTCCTTCTTGATGGCAGCGAGCGCCTCGCGCCCGTCCATGCGGGGCATGTTCAGGTCGAGGAGAATCAGACCGGGAAGTGTCGGATCTCGATCGGCGTAACGACCTTCGCAGCGGAGGTACTCGAGCAGTTCCTCTCCGTCTTCGACCGTTGCGAGCGTGTTGACGACGCGACTTTCTTCGAGTGCCTCGGCCGCCATCATGCGATCGTCGGGATCGTCGTCAGCGAGCAGAATGGCGATTGGGGTGCGTTCCACAGCGAAACCTCGGGACAAGAGGGACCAGCACTACCCAAATCGGGGATTGTCCGAACAATGTAAGAAGCCGCGCCAGGGATAGGCCGTGTGGCTCTGTTTCGTGTGGGCTTGCTTACACAAGGCCCAATCGGGTCGTTGGAATCAGCGCGCGCGAATGCCGTCGATGACCATGTCGGTCCAGAGCCCCAGGAGTTCTTCGACCGTTGAAACCGCCGTGCCGGTGTTTTCGGCCACGTGCTCGCGGACCGGGCAGATTTCGACGAAGCCGTGGGCGCCGGCCCACAAGAGCGTGGCAGTCGCATCGACGTCGAGGTCGGGGTTGAGTTTGTCTCGGAGGAACTCGACGGTTTCGAGCAGGGT
>CALLPT010000269.1 GCA_938015575.1 uncultured Acidimicrobiales bacterium | reverse complement strand
ACATCGCCCGACCACACGTTCGCGATCTGACGTCCGAAACCGCCGTCCTCGGTCTCGACGATCTCGACCAGAATCTCCCGCCCGGCGATCAGGTCCTGCAGCACCAGGCGGGCTTCGCTGCCGAAGCAGGCCTCGGCCTCGGGCGCGTTGAGTCCGAGCAGCCGAACTTCGGCCCGACCGAGATCTGGCGGTGGCGGGTCGATCCAGTCGACCTCGAAGCTGTCGCCATCGGCGAGGCGGGTTGCGATGGCCCGCAACGCCGTCGCCGGCGGGGGAGGCGAGGTGATGGTCGCGCCCTCGATGGCCTGCGTCGGTTGCGTTGCTGTCTCGCTCGTCGGTGGACCGCTTGGAGCGGTCGGGATTGGGGCGGCCGTTGGCTCCCGTGGCATGGGCGTCCCCGCCGCGGTCACGCTCGGCGTCGTCTCGGTCGGGCCCTCGCCTCGGCCCCACGAGGCGACCGTGCCGTCGTCGTTCCACGGTTGGCGAACCAGGAGCAAAAACGCCGTCGCCGCCGCAAGTGCGACGGCGAAGACGAAGAGTTTGCGTTTCATCGAAGGGGCCCGAAGGCCGCCCGATCAGTCGTCGAGGTTGAGTTCCTGGATCTCCGGGATGCTCTCGAGCTCGCTGTCGGCGAGCACGCCCTGGAGCACCGCACGGGTGCTGAACAGGCGGTCGCGAGCCAGCTTCTCGGCCTCGAGCAAGCGGTTGATCTGGGCACGGCCATCGGCGACGATGCGCTCGACCTTTTCCTGGGCCGCAGCCTCGGCATCGGCCGAAATGCGCTCGGCTTCGGCGGTCGCTGCCGCGGTCGTGGCCGAAGCATCAGCTTCGGCCTTGGCCAGAAGTTCCTGTGACTCGGCGCGAGCCTTGGCGATGATGTCCTCGGCCTCGGCACGAGCATCGTCGACCTGACCGTTGACATCGGCCAGTTGGGCCTGAGCCGCCTCGATCTCGGCGTCGGCTGCGGCCTTGGCGTCGGCGATCTCCGCCTCGGCACGTGCCTGGCTTTCTTTGGCTTCGGCTTCGATGCCGACGGCGATCTCTTCGGCCGCTTGGCGGGTCCGCGCGCTGTAATCGTCAGCCTCGCTGCGCATCGAGGTCGCTTCGGCTTCGCTGCGAGTGCGGGTCGTCGCCGCGTATTGCTCGGCTTCTTCGCGGGTCGACTTGGCGTACGTGTCGATTTCGCTGCGGATGTCGTTTGCGTATTCTTCGGCGCGGCTTCGAGTGGTGCGGGCGTACTCGTCGGATTCCCCGCGGACACGGCGAGCGTGCTCGTCGGCTTCGCTGCGAGTGGCCTCGGCGAACTGATGGGCCGACTCGCGTTCTTCGCGAATGCGAGCGTGCGCCTCTTCGGTCTCGGTCGCAATCGAGGTGCGAGCTTCGCGCAGCATCTCGTCGGCGCGAGCGGCCGCGTCTTGGCGGATGGTCAGCGCACTCTCGTGGGCCGACTTCAGGATGTCCTCGATCTCGGAACCGACCGTCGAGAAGTCGTTGTCGGCATACGGCGACTGGACATGCGTCTCGGGGACGGCCACCGCGATCGACGCAACCGGCGCAGCTACCTCGACAACCGGCTCGGGTTCGGGCTCAGCCTCGACCTCGGGCACGTCGATGGAGGGAACCTCAACAGAAGGAACGTCGACCTGTGGCACCTCGACTTCGGGTACCTCGACGGAGGGCATCTCGACTTCGAGATCAGCCTCGACTGCATCTACTGCGGCGTCGGCGTCGGTGTCAGTGTCGGTCGCGTCGGCATCGATCGATGGCGTTTCGATGGACGGCACGTCGACGCTCGGAAGATCGATGCTGGGAACATCGATCGACGGGGTCTCGATGGAGGGCACGTCGACGCTTGGCAGGGACACAACCGGCACTTCGCCGGTCACGGGCTCGGCCGATACCTCGGCGGTCGGAACATCGATGCTCGGGGCTTCGATCGTCGGCGTGTCGATGGTGGGCATGTCGATTGACGGGACATCGATGCTTGGAGCTTCGATCGTCGGCGCCTCGATCTTTGGAACGTCGATCGTTGGCACCTCGATCGACGGTGCCTCGATGGTGGGCGCCTCGATGGTGGGCGCCTCGATGGTCGGGACCTCGACCTCGGGGAGGTCGATGCTGGGAACATCGACCGACGGCACATCGATGCTCGGGGCTTCGATGGTCGGGACGTCGATACTCGGAGCTTCGACGACCGGTACCTCGCCGGTGGGCAGACCAGCATCGCCAGCTGGGACCGAGATCGAAGGGACGTCGGGGGCGTCCTCGGAAGGTGCGCTCACCCGAATGGCGTCGTCGGATGGGGGAGCGAGCTCGGCGCTTGCTTCGCGCATGCGATCAGTCATCGAGCCAGCGGCGGCGACCCCGGCGACCCCGGCGGCGCCGGCAACCGCAGCGTCGGTGCCCTCGCTGGACGCCTGTGCAGCTAGGGCTGCTGCGGCTTCTTTGGCTGCCGCCTCTTCGGCAGCGGCTGCTTCGGCGGCTTCTTGGTCGGCCCGGTCAAACGCTGCGACAGCCTCGTCGATCGACGGTTCAGGGGCGCTCGGGGGCGCAGGAGCAGCTGCGGCCACCGGAGGAGCGACAACATCGCCGTTCAGGCGACCTTGCAGTTCATCAGCGAGCTGTCCGAGGAAGGCCTGCACCTCGTCACGGTCGTAGCCACGCCAGATGATGTCGAATTCGTGGCCGCGAATCGCATCGGGCTGGAAATCTGCCGGCAGCGCGGGCATCGGCCCGCTTTCTTCGCCCAAGACCTCGACCGCCAAGGCGATGCGGCCAAGGTAGGCGGAAACCTCGTTGGGGTGATAGCCCCGAAGTCCAGTGTCGAACTCCTTCTGGCGAAGCAGGTCCGGATCGAGCAGCGTCATGAATTTTCTCCGAGGGGGAGGTCCGTCTGTGTGCAGGTGTGACTGAACCAGGGGCATGACTGGCGCAGATTTTCGCAGCCTAGCCCCACAGTCACGTGGTGTTGTGATATCCGCCTCACGAAACCTCGCGCCCCAGAAGGGCGGCTTTGGAGCGGGTGAAGGGAATCGAACCCTCATCATCAGCTTGGAAGGCTGAGGTTCTAGCCGTTGAACTACACCCGCAGGCCTTGTGATCTTAGACCGTCTGCTGCGCTGCACCACGCGGCAGTGATCGATGAGCGCGATCGCGGGCACGGTCCGTACACTCCGAGCAGTGAAGACGACTGTTGAAGAGCTCGAGGACGACCGCGTAAAGCTGTCGGTCGAGGTCGACGCCGCTGAGTTCGAACCCGAGGTCGATAAGGCCTTCAAAAAGATCGCACGCGATGTGCGAATGCCGGGCTTTCGCAAGGGCAAAGTGCCGCGCAAGGTGCTCGAAGCCAAATTCGGTTCGGGCATCGCCCGCGGCCAGGCGCTCGAGGACAGCATCCCTCAGTACTTCATGGATGCGCTCTCCGAACACGAAGTCGACATCATCAGCCCACCCGAGTACGAAATCACCGGGGGCGAAGAAGAAGGCGACCTTGCGTTCGAGGCCGTCGTCCAGGTGCGCCCCACGATCGAGATCAGTGGCTATCAAGGGATGACGGTCGAAGTCCCGACGCTCGAGCCGAGCGACGAGGACATCGAGGCACGCATCGACGGATTCCGAGGGCAGTTCGGCGAACTCGCCTCGGTCGAGCGTGCTGCCGAAGACGGCGACACCGTCACGATGGACATCGCGACGACCTACGAGGATGAACCGGTCGAGGGCCTCACCGCCAGCGACTATTCCTATCGCGTCGGTAGCGGCGGACTCGTGCCCGAGCTCGACGACAACCTCGCCGGCGCTTCGATCGGCGACGAGCTGTCCTTCGACGCCGCGCATCCGGCCCCCGACGAAGACGGCGATCTGTCGTTCGTCATCACCGTCAAGGACATCCAAGAGATGGTTCTGCCGGAGCTCACCGATGAACTGGTGAGCGGTGCCAGCGACTTCGAAACGGTCGAGGACTTCCGCAACGACATCATCGAGAAGCTTCGTGAACAACGTCTGGAACAGGCGCACAACATGTGGCACGACCTGTCGGCCAGCCAGCTCGGCGACCTGGTCGAAGAAGACGTGCCCGAGCCGCTGGTCGAGACCGAAGTGCGCAACCGCATCGAGGACATGGCCCAGCGTCTGGCCCAAAGCGGGATTGGCTTCGAGCAGTACCTGCAGATGATGGGCCAGGACATCGGCGGGCTCATGGAGCAGATGCGCGAACCGTCGGTGAGCGCGGTCAAGGTCGACATGGCCCTGCGGGCACTCGCCGCAGCCGAAGGCCTCGAAGCCTCCGACGACGACGTCGAGAAGGAATTCGAAAGCCTTGCCGAAGGAACCGGCATCCCGGCCGAGGACCTGAAGACGCAGATCTCGACGCCGAACCAATTGATGCTGTTCCGAGCCGACATCTCTAAGCGCAAGGCAGCAGACTGGCTGCTCGAGAACGTCAACGTCGTCGACGAAGATGGGAATCCTGTCGACAAGGATGCGTTGCACCCCGAATCACACGATCATGACCATGACCATGACCATGACCATGACCATGACCATGACCACGATCACGCCGACCACGCTGACGAAGAGGAATGACGATGGGTATTGAGAACATCACGGCGAGCAACTACCTCGTCCCGACCGTGGTCGAACAGACCAACCGTGGCGAACGAGCTTTCGATCTCTACAGCCGCTTGCTCAAGGAGAACATCATCTTCTTGGGTACCCCGATCGACGACACGATCGCCAATCTGGTGTGCGCTCAGCTGCTCCATCTGGAGAGCGAGAATCCAGATCGCGATATCAGCCTTTACATCAACAGCCCGGGCGGCGACATCAACGCGCTGTTCGCGATCTACGACACGATGTCGTACATCAAGCCCGACATCGCCACCATCTGCTTCGGTCAAGCGGCTTCGGCCGCCGCCGTGCTGCTCGCGGCCGGCGCACCAGGCAAGCGTCTGGCGCTTCCGCACGCTCGCGTGCTGATCCATCAGCCCTACGCCGGTGCCCAGGGCCAGGTGTCGGACCTCCAGATCGCCTCTCAAGAGATCCAGCGTCTGAAGCGCCAGCTCGAAGAACTGCTTGCGTTCCACACCGGCCAGACGGTCGACAAGATCTCCGAGGACACCGACCGCGACTTCGTGATGACCGCCCAAGAGGCCAAGGCCTACGGGATCATCGACGAAGTCATCGACACCCGCGCTGCGGTCGACCGTTCCGGTCCGATCACGGCCGTCAACTAGGTACAGAACCGTGTGGCGAGGCCGATTTGGGGGAAGTGCCAGAATTGGTCGCGCCCATGTCGTAACCTTGCGCACCGGGACGACGGCCGGACCAGCTCGGGATAGCTGACCGACCACGACATCAGGGAGCATCCGGGACACGTGGCGAAATTCGGAGACAGCGGAGAACTGCTGAAGTGCTCCTTCTGTGGCAAGTCGCAGAAGCAGGTCAAAAAACTCATCGCCGGACCGGGTGTCTATATCTGCGATGAATGCATCGATCTCTGCAACGAGATCATCGAAGAAGAGCTATCCGAACCGGCAGACGTCGGCTTCGAAGAACTTCCACGTCCCCG
>CALLPT010000268.1 GCA_938015575.1 uncultured Acidimicrobiales bacterium | reverse complement strand
CGAGCCGGCCGAATGCACCACATCGGACTCGGACGCGCCCACACCAGCACCCGCGTCGTCCTCATCATCGACAACCTCAACATCCGCGTCCTCAACCCCGCCATCGGTGTCTCACGAACTAGCTCGAGTTTACCCGGCAATCACTCCCCAATGAGTTCCCTCATCAAGGCCTTGGCTTCGCGATACAGGTGGCTCATCAATGCATCATCGATCTCTTTGACTTGCACTGGATCAAGTTGTGGCGGCTCGCCAACCTCCAGCGCGTACTCGACAAAGTCGGCCGGAAGTGCGACCCCATACTTCTCGACATAGTTGGCCGTATCGCGACGCCAGAAGTACCGACCATCTGAGTTCGTCCCAGAACCACCCATAACCGTGAACTCGCCGCCAACAATGTCGTCAGTGGCCTCCATCCATGCCGCTATGAGCTGGGACCATCGCAGATACCTACCAAGGAGTACTCGATCTGGGCCCTCGGGAATCGCACCAGCTGTGTCTCGAAGGTACCGAACCAACGCCGCATTGGATCGACCGAAGCCGCGGTTTCCCCCAAACACACCGAGTGGCTTAACGTCACTCATCCCAATCCCCTTGCAGCAACCCTGTCACATCGTCAATCCGCACCGGTACCAGCAGCGCCGTCACCTCGACGCCACCGAGGGCCTCCGAAAGTTCGTCTGCCAGAACGAGTCCGTCCGAGCGACATGCTCCGCCGTAACAGGTTACTACCAACAAGCAACCGACCCGATCAGACGGCAAATGAACCAGGCCATCCTCAAACGGGTCGAAATCAGCGACAACGGCATCACGAAGACCGCCCTAACCGAACTCTTCGAACTCCTCCTCGACCCAATCTTCCTGCGCCAAGCACACCAAGCACACACCGAGAAGAACGAAGCAGCCACCGACAGCGACCGCGACCAAGCCAACACCGCTCTCAGCCTCAACGACATCGATGCGCTCTGGGAGATGATCGTCCGCAACTACGACTGGGACCACAACGGCCCTAACCAACAAACCCCCGACCTGATATCAGTCGGGGGTGCTGGTTCGAACAATGATCATTTGGTGCGCCAGGTGGGACTTGAACCCACACATCCTTTCGGACACAGGGACCTAAACCCTGCGCGTCTGCCAATTCCGCCACTGGCGCCAGTGACCAGCTGAGACGATAGCGAGCACCGCCCTCAGTCGCGGCTGGCTTTCATCACAGGGAATGCCCCTCTGGTGCGACGCGTTGTCACGTGACTCTGCCACCGACATGGCAAGACCAGCACACCAGGCCCACTCGAACAGCCGGGCCGAGATTGAGACGGGTACGCTTCCTCACAATGACTTCGCAGATTCCCCCGATGGTTGCCCAGGGCCCCGCACTCGGTGATCCTTCGACGCAGATCTACCACGAGCTGCTCAAGCAGCGCATCGTCGTGCTCGGCACCGATGTGAACGACAACGTCGCCAACTACATCAGTGCCCAGATGCTCTACCTCGAGGGCCAGGACCGCGAAGCCGACATCTGGCTGTACATCAATAGTCCCGGCGGTTCCGTTACTGCTGGCATGGCGATCTACGACACGATGCAGTTCGTCGGACCCGACGTCGGCACCATCACGATGGGCCTGGCCGCCTCGATGGGGCAGTTCCTGCTGTGCGCCGGCGCACCGGGCAAGCGCTATGCGCTCCCCCACGCCCGAATCATGATGCACCAGCCACTGGGCGGCATCCAGGGCCAGGCCAGCGACATCGCCATCCAGGCCGAACAGATGGCGCACGTCAAGCGCCTGATGGCCGAGCGCATCGCCGGCCACACCGGCCAGACCGTCGAGCAGATCGAAAACGACTCAGATCGCGACCGCTGGTTCACCGCCGAAGAGGCCAAGGACTACGGCATGATCGACCAGGTCATCGTCCGCCGAGGCGAAATGCTCTGATCATGGATTTCGGGGCGTTTCAGCGTTCCGAGAGCCAGATCACAGACCACCTGGGCGCCAACAACTAAGTTGGCGGCCATGTCTCAACAAGAACCAGGCTGGTACTACGCCCAGGGCGACCCACCCGGGACGATGCGGTATTGGGATGGCGGGCAGTGGGTTGGGGAACCAACCACACAGACGCCGACCTACGCAGCGCCCGGTGGCCGAGCTTATGGAACCGCGGGAGTGCGCCTCGGTGCTCGCATCATCGATGCGATCATCGTGGTGATCCCGACCTTCATCCTTGCGGCTGCGCTCCTCGACACCGACGACCTGACCTCGGGTTCGAACTTCGGGTTCGCAATCCTTGGTCTGCTCATCGGCATCCTCTACGAGGTCGGCTTCGTCGCCACCCGTGGCGCAACACCGGGCAAGAGCATCCTCGGGCTCAAGGTCATCACCGAAGACGGTCAGGACCCACCTGGATGGGGCCCTGCATTCATGCGCTGGCTGCCGGCCCTTGCCGGCATCCTCGGCTCGATCGGCAGCGTGCTGTCGCTCGTCCTCGCGATTGCGAGCGGCGTGATGATCAGCAGCGACGACGAGAACCGTTCGGTCCAGGACCGCATCGGCAAGACCCGAGTGATTCGCACCCGCTGAGCGGCTGTTCAACGTCACACGTTCGGCCGCATGCGCTCAGCGCATGCGGCCGGTGTCGTTTTCGCGCCGCTACCGGTCGTCTGAGGATGGCGGCTCGAGGACGAACGTCGTCTTGGTCAGGACCGGTTGGAAGCCGGCGTGCTGCAGGTTGCGGATCGAGCCTTCGTCGGGCTTGGCGTGCGAGACAGCCAGTGAGCGTCCGCTCTTCCACGACAGGCGCAACCGGTGCTGGATCAGTGCGCGTTGCACGCCTCGGCGACGTTGCGAGGGCACGGTCGACATGCCACCGAGCACCGCGACCTCGCCGACGAAGGACAGGTTGGCGCAGCCGATCGGCTGCCCCGTCGCTGCGTCGACAGCCAGAAACAGGCCTGGCTTCTGGATCTTGGCTGCAACATCGGTGAAACGGTCGCTGACGAGACGACGCTCCGGCGTCTCATGGCCCCAACCCTGCGCGGTCAGCTCTTTCCATGTCTCGACAAGCTCAGGTGTCGACACCGCCACTACGTCGATTCCTTCGCCGGCCGTTCGCGGCGAATAGTCGGCTTGGGTGAGCGCCAGGCCGGTGCGGGCCGAATCAGGGTCGAGGACGTAGCCCCGGGCCTCGATCGCAGCGGCGAGGTCAACATGGGAGTGCTCGTGCACTTCGAAGCTGGCTGCAACACCGACCTCGACGCAGGCTGTCTCCCACTGTTCGAACTCGTCGTCGGTCGGGACCCGTTCGATGCCGACGGCGAGCGCACCGTTCACGTACATTCCCTGGCCGCACAGCACCGCGTGACCATCGGCCAACGGGAACGTTCTGGCCTTGAGCTCCGAGAAGGCAGACGCCAGTTCGGTTGCGAACGCCGCCATGTCGAGTGCTTCGGCAAGCTCGATCTTGCGAGCCGTCTCACGCTGATCGTTCATGGCGCCGGCGTTCAGTCCAGCTGCTCGAGCAGGTTTCGACAGGCTCGGCTGCGATGCGACATCGCGTTCTTCTCTTGGGGCGAGTGCTCGCCAAACGTGCGTCCGTCGCCGTCGTCTGGCACGAACAATGGGTCGTAGCCGAAGCCCTGTTCACCGCGTTCGACGTCGATGATCTGGCCTTCGCACGTTCCGTTGGCGACGACTTCGCGGCCATCCGGCCAGCGCAGCACGATCACCGTGCGGAAGCGAGCGGTCCGTGGCGCAGCGACACCGGCGAGCTCGCGCACGAGTCGCGCCCGGTTGGCGGCGTCGTCGTGGTCTCCCCCGCCGTAGTACGCCGACTGCACGCCGGGTTCTCCGTCGAGCGCGTCGACTTCGAGCCCGCTGTCATCGGCAAGCGCGACATGACCGGTGTGCTCAGCGACGGCGATGGCCTTGAGCCGGGCGTTGCCGACGAAGGTGTCCGCGTCTTCGACCACCTCGGCCAGCGCGTCGGGGCGCGGCAACAGCTCGACGGCGTCGCCGAAGATGGCTCGCATCTCGTCGAGCTTGTGCGTGTTCGCTGTCGCCGCAACGACCACCAAGGGTTCGGCCATCGAGATCAGCTACGCAGCTCGGGCGGGGTGGCCAGGATCGCCTTCTGGTTCTCGATGATCTCGCCGATGCCCTTCTCGGCCAGGCCAAGCAGCGCGTCGAGTTCGGTACGGCTGAAGGGAGCGCCTTCGGCGGTGCCCTGGACCTCGATGAAGGAGCCCGAACCGAGCATCACGACATTCATGTCGACTTCGGCGTTCGCGTCTTCGATATAGGGAAGATCGAGGCGAGGTTCACCATCGATGATCCCGACCGAGATCGCGGCGCAGTGATCGGTGATCGGGTGTTCGGCGAGATCACCGGACTGCACCAACCGGGTGCACGCGTCGTGGAGCGCAACGAACGCGCCGCTGATCGCGGTCGTACGCGTGCCGCCATCGGCTTGGAGCGCATCGCAATCGAGGATGATCTGGCGCTCGCCGAGCTTGCGCATGTCGACGACCGAGCGCAGCGCACGTCCGATCAGGCGCTGGATCTCTTGCGTGCGACCGGACTGCTTCCCCTTGGCGGCCTCTCGGTTGGCGCGACCTGGCGTCGATCCTGGCAGCATCGAGTACTCAGCGGTGACCCAGCCCTTTTCGGAACCTCGCATCCACCGAGGCACATCGTCGTCGACCGATGCGGTGCACAGCAGGCGGGTGCGGCCGAAGCTGGCCAGCACGGAACCGTGGGCCATGTCGGTGTAGTCCCGTTCAAAGGAGAAGGGGCGGAGTTCATCAGGTTGACGGCCGTCTGGACGCACGGAAGCCTCGAATCGAAGTTGGCTGAGTTGGGCTGGGTCGGCGATGAGCCCGGCGAGGCAGGGTCTAGTCGCCAGCGGCAGCGTATTGGGCGCCGACCTCGGCCAGCGCAACCGGGCCGTCGTACACCGCGCTCGCGGCTTCGACATGGGCGGGGCGCTCCTCGCGTGGCGCTTGGTGGGTAAGGACAAGACGACCAGCGCTGGCAGCTGCGGCCATCTGGCCCGCCTCGACGGCCGAAAGGTGCAACGTGTCCTCGTGCTCGGACCGATCGAGGAAGGTCGACTCGAGCAGTGCCATGTCGATCGGACCCGCCCGGTCGACAAACCCTTGGAGTGAGAACGCCGGGCCGGTGTCGCTCGAAAAGACCAGGCTCGATCCGTCAGCGTCGACCCGGGTTGCATAGGTCGGCACATAATGATCGGTCTCATCAAAGCGCCACTCTTGGTCACCGATCGACACCGTGTCGACGGTGTTGACCACGTGCCAATCGAAGACGGTGGAGATCGACTGGCCGATCAGCTGGCGGGCCTCGCCAAACATGTGGGCATTGGAGTACACGGGCACGCGTTCACGTGGCTCGTACCACTCGAGCGCGTTCGCGATGATCGGCAGCTCGAGCCAATGGTCGGGGTGCGCGTGCGTGAGCACGATTGCGTCGAGGGCAGCGAGCGACGACCACTGGTGGAAGTTGGCCAGCGTGCCAGGCCCGCAGTCGAGCCACACATTCGTTCCCGACGACTGCACCAGGTAGCCAGTGCAAGCGCCTCCCGCGGCGGCATAGCTCCCGGAGCAGCCAAGAATTCTGACCGCCAACATTCGAGCCAGTCTTGCACATCAACCGCCCCACCGTCCGAAGCCCGCGGCAGGGCTACCAGCGGTGGGGCTCGACGTCGGCGAGTTCGTCGCCCAAGAGCTGGCGGCCGAGTCGTTCGAACGTGGCGACATCGCCCGACGAAATCCATCGGCGCCGCACCGGGTCGCCACTCACCCGAGCGGCAAGGCGCCCGTCGAGGGTGGCACGGCGCACCGCGAACGCCGTCTCATCGGCCGACGACACCAGCGTGACCGAACGCCCCATCACCCGAGAGATGGTCCGAGCCAGGAACGGATAGTGCGTGCAGCCGAGCAGCAGCGAGTCGACCTTGGCATCGATCACCGGCGCCAAGAGTCGCTCCGCGAGCACCAAGGCCTGGTCGCTCTCGAGTTCACCGCGCTCGACGAACTCGACGAATCCCGGGCATGCGGCGCAGGTGAGTTCGATCGAGGAGTCGGCGGCGGCAAAGGCCTGTTGATAGGCCCCGGAGCCGATGGTCGTCACCGTGCCGATCACCCCAACCCGGCCCGATTCGGTCGCCTCGATGGCCGACACAACACCAGGCTCGATCACGCCGATCACCGGGATGTCGACCTGTTCCTGAAGCGTGTCGAGGGCCGCTGCCGAAGCCGTGTTGCACGCGACCACGACCGCCTTGACGTCGTGCGTTCGCAGCATCCACTCGGTGATCTGCTCGGCGAAACCGCGGACTTCGTCGAGTGAACGAGGGCCATAGGGGTAGCGCGCCGTGTCGCCGAAGTAGACGAGGTGTTCGTCGGGCAACAGATCAATCAGGGCACGAGCAACCGTCAGGCCGCCAAAGCCGCTGTCAAAAACGCCAATGGCGCCGTCGCTGGGATGGGTCCCGGATCTCACAAAGCAACGTTACCCACACGAACAACACCAAAACTCGGCATGGCTTGTCCTAAACTCATCGGCGGAGATCAAGGGAGACGTGGTGCACCACACGGAAACTCACTCGGGCGCGCCGACGCGCGGTCCAGCCCTGCGGCGCGGTCTGCTCATCGCGTTCGGTTTGCTTGCCCTTTTTGCCGTTGGCCTCCCCGCCAACGACGCCGAGGCCCAAGACGGCGAAGTCACCCTGACGCTGCTGCACAACAACGATGGCGAGTCGAAGCTGCTTCCGAACGAAGACAGCGGTTTCCCCGGCATCGCCCGCTTCACGCAGAAGTTCCAGGAGCTCGGCACGAACACCGACGCCGACATCTTGTTGCGGGTGACCTCGGGCGACAACTTCCTTGCGTCCAAAGAGTTTGCTGCCGGTCTGGCTCGCGACGGCGAACCGCTCTATGACTCGGTTGCGCTGAGCGGCCTATACGAGGCAATGGGTCTCGGCAACCACGACTTCGATTTCGGCCCGGACATCACCGCACGATTCATCGAGGGCTTCAACCCGGCGATCCCGTTCCTGGCGGCGAACATCGATCTGCGTGGCGAACCCGTCCTGCAGGCACTCGCCGACGCCGGTCGCATTGCGCCGTCGACGGTGTTCACCGACCCGGCGTCCGGCTTCGATATCGGCATCATCGGCGCGATCACGCCCCGCCTGCCGAACATCTCGAGCCCCAGGAACGTGCTCGTCGACAGCGATGTCGCCGGCGCCGTCAATGCCGAGGTCGAAGCGCTCACCGCCCAAGGCGTCGACCGCATCGTGTTGGTGAGCCACCTCCAGGGACTGGGCGAAGACGAAGCACTCGTGCCCCAGCTCAGCGGTGTCGACATCGTGGTCGCCGGTGGCGGCGACGAACTATTGAAGAACGACGGCGACAGCTGCCTCGCAGACGAAGAGGCAGCCGGTCCCTACCCGCTGTTGCTGACCGACGCCGATGGCGTCGAGGTACCCGTCGTCACCGCACCGGGCGGCTACCGCTGCATCGGCCGACTCGACGTGACCTTTGACGGCGACGGCAACGTCACCGAGTGGAGCGGCGAATCGGTTGGCGTCCCCGTCGATGGCGATGCAGAAGAGTTTGCCGTCATCAACGTTGAGCAGCCGCTCGAAGAAGCGCTCGCAGAGCTCGATGCCACCATCGTCGGAACGAGCGACGTGGATCTCGACGGGCAACGCTCGTCGGTTCGCACCGGACCGACCAATGTCGGCGAGCTACTCGCCTCGGCACTGCTCGCTGCCGGTCAAGATGCCGGCGACTTCGGCGGCGATGTCGCCGACGTGGCCATCCAGAATGGCGGTGGCATCCGCAACGACTCGATCATCCCTGCCGGCGACATCACCGCGGCGGACACGTTCGACATCGCCCCGTTCTCCAACTTCGCCGTCACGATGGAACTGTCCCGCGACCGGTTCAAAGAAGTGCTCGAGGTCGGCGTTGCCGGTCTGCCCGATGCCGAAGGCACGTTCCCTCAGATCGCTGGCTTCACGATGGCGATCGATCCCGACCAGCCCGCACGCCAGGTCGACAGCGACGGCGACTGCGCACTGACCGGCGACGAAGGTTCCCGAGTCCGCGACGTAGTCCTCGACGACGGCACCGAGATCGTGCGCGACGGCGAGGTCGTCCCTGGCGCGCCGGTCGTGTTGGCCACCATCGACTTCTTGGCCAATGGCGGCGATTGCTACCCACTCGGCGATCTCGACTTCACCCGAGTCGGCGTCAGCTACCAGCAGGCTCTTGCGAACTTCATCGCCGAGGACCTCGGTGGCGAAGTGATCCGCGAGGCATGGCCGACCGCCGGTTCGAGCACCACGTTTGTGTCCGCCGACGATGCTGACGATCCCGACGACAACGGTGATGGCGACGATGCTGGCGACGGCACCGACGATGCCGACCCTGGCGATGCAACCGGCGGCGCTGATGACGATGCCGATGATGGCAGCGACGAACAACTTCCGAACACTGGTCTCGACAGCTGGATGTGGTTCATCGTTGCGCTCACGATTGCTGCTGGCGGCGCCATGGTTTGGATGGAAGCGCGCCGAGCCTCGGTGCGCTCACTCGCCACGCGCCTCGTGACCACTCGCCCCTGGAACCCCGAAGACGATCACAGCTGATCCTTGATCGGTTGATCATCTGATGATCGGGAGTCAGTCCTTGGGGGCTGGCCGTCTCGGGAGTGCCATGACCGCAGCGACCGCGCCCGCCTGGTCGTGCACGGTCGGCTCGGGTTCAACAACGACGAGGAGCTCCTCGGTGATGGCGCCGTCGGCGATCCGGTAACAGCGCATCGCCGGCTCGGCGTGGCGCAGCGACACGATCAGCTGCCGGAAGGTTCCTCGAGGGTCGTACCGTCCGCTGTCCTCGACATCGGTCGGCGACGGATACGGGCTGGTGTCGACATGCGAATGAACGATGCCCACCAGATCTCGTCCCGACGCGTGCGTGCCCTGCTCCAGATCCAGCATCTGCTGGGGGTCGAGTTCGAACCGCGTCGCCGATGCAGCCGCATTATCGATCGGGTGAAACACGTCGACGAACCGGCTTCCCGACGCGGCCGACACCATGGCGCAGGCTTCGAGAGGCAAGCACGCGATGGCATGAGCGAAGATGGCGTCTCGCACGTCGGGCGTGATCTCAATCACGTCAGCGACGCTAGCCCCAGCTCGGTAGCGTGCCTGCGTATGGCCAAGCGGAAGAAGACCGAACCGGGGACGATCGCGACCAATCGTCGCGCCCGGCACGACTTCGAGCTGGGCGAAGCCTTCGAATGCGGCATCGTGCTCAAGGGCAGCGAGGTCAAGTCGCTGCGAGAGTCCAAGGTCACGATCAGCGAAAGCTACGCCCGTGTCCACAATGGCGAGTTGTGGCTCTATGGGCTGCACATCGGGCAATACAGCTCCTCGGGTGCGTTCGCTCACAACCCCGAACGCGACCGCAAGCTGCTCGTGCACCGTCACGAGATCGAGCGGATGCAGCGGGCGATCGACCACGATGGCCGCACCCTTGTACCGCTCAAGCTGTACTTCAAAGACGGCCGAGCCAAGATCGAAATCGCGCTCGCGCGGCGCCGCCGCAGCCAGGACAAGCGTCAAGCAATCCGTGAACGCGACGCCGAGGCCGAAGCTCGCCGGGCCATGTCCCAGGCTCGCCGCCGCTAACGCATCCGCCGGCATCGCCCTGTGTCACCATGAGTGACAACTTGAGCAAGCCAAAGAAAGCGGGACACGTGACCTCCGACGAACCGATGCCGTCAGGCTGGTACCACGCAAGCGGGGACCCGGCAGGAACCGTTCGCTACTGGGATGGCGAACTGTGGCAGGGCGGGCCCGTCCCCGACCCGAGCCTTCCCCCACGACAACAGTCATTCCACCGCGGCAGCTACGTCGGTTGGTGGCCGCGGGTCGCCGCGACCTTCATCGACGGCCTTCTCGTGGGCGTCGCGTTCGTCGCGGTCATCATCGTTGCTGCACTCGCATCGGCCCTGTCGGAGACGCTGGCTTGGATCATCGGCATCGTGGCCGGACTTCCGGTGCTCGCTGGTTCGCTCTACTTGCTGTATTGGATGCCCGGGGTCACCGGACAATCACCCGGGCGGCGAGTCATGGGCTACGCAATTTTGCATGAGCGAGATGGCCAACCGATCGGCGGAGCAGCATTTCTCGGCCGTCAGCTCGTGGGCGCCATCGTGAATCAGTTCTGCTACATCGACTATTTGTGGCCGCTCTGGGACGAGCGGAACCAGCGCATCGTCGACAAGATGGTCAGCAGCGTTCCCGTCCAACGGCCCAGTGGCAAGCTCTTGCCGATCTTCCCTAACGGGAAGCCGTTCTAGGCCCGCCTCGCATGCTGATTCCTGTTGGTGCTCGGTCCGCGGTCCATGCCTTGTCCTCGGGCCGCGGTCTGGGCTCGCTTCCAAGCATCTGCCCGCTGCAGCTCACGACTGGCCATGCCTGTCCGCTGTGCGGGCTGACGCGGGCCGTCGGGTCCCTGGCATCAGGCGACGTCACCGCAGCGCTCGACTACCACCCGATGTCCATCGTGTTGTCTCTCCAGGTCGCAGCGGTG
>CALLPT010000267.1 GCA_938015575.1 uncultured Acidimicrobiales bacterium | reverse complement strand
CGCCGCGACAAGCGCGAAGCCGAGGTCGACCGCAAGGGGATCTCGCTCTAGACAGTTCGTCTTCGGTTCGGGCTAGGCGAGGGTGTCGACGTTGTTCAGTTCCGCGAACGCTTGCTTGAGCCGGACGACGAAGCTTTCTTCGCCGGCTCGCAGCCACGAGCGCGGGTCGTATTGCTTCTTGTTCGGCTTGTCCTCGCCGTCGGGGTTCCCGATCTGGCCCTGCAGGTAGTCGCGATGGTCGGCCTCGTAGCCGCGGACGCCATCCCAAAACGCCCACTGCAGGTCGGTGTCGATGTTCATCTTCACCACGCCGTAGCTGATCGCCTCGGCGATCTCGGCCGGTGACGAGCCCGATCCGCCGTGGAACACGAAGTCGACCGGCTTGGGGCCAGTCGCGAACTTCTCTTCGATGTGGCTTTGGCTGTCCCGCAGGATCTTCGGTGTGAGCTTGACGTTGCCCGGCTTGTAGACGCCGTGGACATTGCCGAACGCCGCGGCGATGGTGAACTTGTCGCTCACCGACATGAGTTCTTCGTAGACGTAGGCGACCTCTTCGGGCTTGGTGTAGAGATCGCTCTCGTCGGCGTCGGAGTTGTCCACTCCGTCTTCTTCACCGCCGGTGATGCCGAGTTCCATCTCGAGGGTCATGTCGATTGCCGCCATGCGCTCCAGGTACTGCTTGCAGATGGCGACGTTTTCTTCGAGCGGTTCCTCGGACAGGTCGAGCATGTGCGAAGAGAACAGCGGCTTGCCAGTCGCCCGGAAGTGCTCTTCGCCAGCGTCGAGTAGGCCGTCGACCCACGGGAGCAGCTTCTTGGCGCAGTGGTCGGTGTGCAGGATCACTCGCGCGCCGTAGTGCTCGGCGACCCGGTTGACGTGGTCGGCGCCGGCGAGCGATCCGAGCACCGAGGCCCGAAGCGGTTCGACTGGCAGGCCTTTGCCGGCGACGAACGCTCCGCCCGAGTTGGAGAACTGGATGATCACCGGTGCGTTGAGTTCCGCTGCCGCCTGCATCACGGCATTCATCGAGTTGGACCCGATGCAGTTGGCAGCCGGCAGCGCAAACTCGCGCTCCTTGGCCAACCGGAAGATCTCTTGGACGTCGGCGCCGGTGATGACGCCTGGGGCGAAGTCGTTGCGAGCTGACATGGCTTGCACGATACGTGTCGACCTGTTCTGGTCCTCTCTAAGCCCACTCGTTGGTCCGTCTCGATCAGAGTGTTGCTAAGGCTTGCCTTGCCCGCGCCAGACTGGCAGGATGACCGACCTGCACAAGATCGCGCTCATCGGAGCTGGTGGCATGGGATCGTTCCATGCGCGGACGCTGGCTCGAACTTCCGGTGCGCGGGTGGCGTTGGTCGCCGATCCATTCGGCGACAACGCCACCACTCTCGCCGCAGAGCTTGGTGCCGCATCGACGCTCGATCCAATGGCTGCAGCCGTCAGCGACGACGTCGACGCGGTGGTGATCGCTTCGCCCGATGAGACGCATGCGGAGCTGACCCTGGCGGCGATGGGTGCCGGCAAGCGGGTGCTGTGTGAGAAGCCGTTGGCGACAACGATCGCCGACGCGCAGGCCGTGGTCGACGCCGAAGTTGCGCTCGGATCCCGGGTCGTGCAACTCGGCTTCATGCGCGAGTACGACGTGCCCCACCAGCAGGTCGTCGACGCCATCGCCGACGATGGGCCGCTGCATCTCATCCGCTCGCTGCATCGCAACACGAATGCAGATGCGCGAACCGATCTCGGCGTCGTCGGCCAGTCGATCGTGCATGACCTGCATTCGATCCGGTTCATGAGTGGTCGCGAGATCGTTGCGGTGACGGGCTACGCGACGCGCCGGGCCGACCGAAGCCTGCTCCATGTGGTGCTGATGTGCGAGCTCGACGGTGGTGGGCACGGCATGGTCGAGTTCGACGACAACGGGTTTGCGTACGAAGTCATGGTCGATGTCACGATCGGCAACAGCACGATCTCGACCGCCGGACCGGTGCGAGCGACCGAGCGTCGCGACGCCGGGGTCACGCAGGTGATCGGTCGTGACTGGTTTGGCTGGTTCGCCGATGCGTACCGGATGCAAGACGATGCCTGGGTGCGATCGCTCGGGGACCCGGCCGCCTCGGGGCCGAGTACATGGGATGGCCTGGCCGCTCAGGTCGTGGTCGGCGCGGCGATCGAGTCCCTCCAAGGCGGCGGTCGTGTCGAAGTCGAGCTTCCCTCCCGCCCGGCGCTCTACGCCTAACCCTCCCCACGCCGAACCCTCCCCACCGCCCCTCGCCCGCAGGGCTTCTCACCGATCTGGAACCCGGTTTCTGCTTCTCACCCGCAGGGCTTCTCACCGATCTGGAACCCGGTTTCTGCTTCTCACCGACTGACGTCCCGGAAACCGGGTGCTGAGTCGGTGAGAACTCGCAGCGGGTGCTGAGTCGGTGAGAACCAGCTGCGGGGTGGGAGCGGTGTGGGGGAGGAAGTCAGTCCGCGACGGCGGAAAGGGCTTCGGCAGCCACTTGCGCCATGCGGTCGATCTCGTCGTCGGTCACGACGAGCGGGGGAGCGAACAGCAATCCGTCGTTGACCGCGGGCCCCGAGCCTCCCGGGTA
>CALLPT010000266.1 GCA_938015575.1 uncultured Acidimicrobiales bacterium | reverse complement strand
CGCATCGTCGAGGTCCATATCGCCCACGACGTTACGGAGGTTCGTCTGGGCCAACTTGGTGGCAGCGATGATGAAGCTGGCGACGTTGTACTTGAGCTTCACCGGGTCGGTGGCCTGGTAGTAGACGACGGCATCGACGGTCACAACGACGTTGTCCCGGGTGATGACCTCTTGAGGAGGAACATCGACAACCTGCTCACGCATGTCCACCCGCTGCAGGTTCTGCACGAACGGAACGATGAAGCGAAGGCCCGGATCGACGGTCTTCTGGTAGCGACCGAACTGTTCGATCAGGCCCTTTTCCCACTGCCGCACGAGGCGGAAGCCGCGGGCCGCAACGACGACCAGCAGAATGATGAGGGCGATGAAGAACCCTGCAATTGGGCTCATGTCTGTCTCCTTGTTGTCTTTCGACTGTTGTTATCGGGGATGGAAACTGTCTGAAGGATGGGTCAGTACCCCACTGTTTAGTTCGACCGAACGACGAGGCGTGCGCCTCGGACTTCGCTCACGAGCACAACCGAGCCCGCTGCGATGTGTTCGTTGTTGTCGGCAATGGCCATCCAGCTCTCGGTTTCGATCCTGACCCGTCCGACGGTGCCGACACCACTGATCGGTTCGGTGATGACGGCGTGTTGCCCGACGTAGCGGTTTGCTCCGACCGGCACCACATGGTCGTCGTCCTTGCGGGCGAACTCTCGCAGCCCCCACAGAGCGAGTGCCGAGGTGATGATGAACACCAGCAGGAGCACCGGCGGTTCGACGCGTGCAAAGGCGAGTGCGCTGGCGATGCCGGCGCCGATGCCGAACGGCAAAACAAAGAACCCGCCGCTGAGCATCTCGCCGATGAGCAACACAAAGGTTGCGCTCACGAAGATCCACTGCCACATCTCGAGGTCGGCGGCGTCGCCGCGTGGGCCGAGAATCAGGCCAACGAGGGTCACGAGAGCAATGGCGCCGAGCGTCCACCACAGGCGGGTGCGAGACCGGGCTGCGACGTCGGCGCGGGTGGCCTGGATCGTGTCCCCCGACGGCATGGACCGGTTGGTCTGCGCATGGGTCCATGACCGGGCAAAGGTGTTGATGTCGGTGCCGACCACAGACTCGACGGACTTGCCTGCCGAGGTCGCTTCGCGGAGATGCGATTCAAGTTCGGTTCGCATCTCGGCGATGTCGCCGGAAGCAATCGACTGCTGTCGCCAGACGAGTTCGCAGGCATTCAGTGTTGTGGTGATGTCAGACACCTTGACCTCCATTGGAACCTCCATTGAGAATTGCGCCGACGCCAGCGGAAACGGCCTGCCACTCGTGTGTCCAGGTTCCGAGGCGGTCGCTGCCATCGGGCAGGATTCGGTAGTACTTGCGGGGTGGGCCTCCGGCTGATTCGACGAAGTAGCCCTCGATGTAGCCCTTCTTCTGCAGCCGGGAGAGCAGCGGGTAGATGGTGCCTTCGCTGACGAGTTCGAGGCCTCGGTCTTCGAGCTTGCTGGCCATCTCGTAGCCATAACTCGGGTCTTCGGCGATCAGCGCCAACAGACACATATCGAGCACGCCCTTGAGCAGTTGCGAGCTGTGTTCCACGGATTCTCCAGGATCGGACCCGGCGAGCGTTGTCGGCGGGATAACTATCCGGGATTCCCACCTGTCTTGGAATCCCGCTTACCTTGGTCTGCAAGGTAGTGAAGATGGCGGGGCAGGTCAAGGGGTTTTGCCCATGGCCAGCGACCGATAAGCCGCTCGGCTCACCCGTGCGAAAACGTGGAAGGGGCTCGCCACCCCCTCCAGCGGCGAGCCCCAGGCTTGTGCCCAGTCGGCGATTCGGTTTTGCGTGACGATCAGAGCGTCACGCCGAGACCGTACTTTCTACCGGTTCTTCGTTGAGGTCGCGTGGGCCAGGCGGCGCAGGCATCGGTGGCTTGCTCGGCGCCTTGGCGCCCCGTTGGGGCAAGCGACGCCACACCCAGAGGGCGAGTGGCGCAAGCACCAGGGCCACTGCAGCGAACGGAGCGACGGCGACCAGGGCGATAGCGATGAGAATGGCGATCGTCTTGATGGCGTTCCAGCTTCCGGCTAGGACGTCTGCGAAGCCGGGGAGCTCGTCGCTCTCCGGTACCTGAATCCACAGTGCCGGACTGGTCGAGCGAGCCTCGCCGCCGGCGGGTTCATCGTCGGCGTCGACGCCTCGTGCGATCACCGTGGTCCGAAGCGATTCAACCTCTTCGGTGACGTCAAGCTCGGCGATCAGAAGCGCCGTCATGCCCGGTGCAAGCCGATCGACGGTGCCATCGAGGAGCACGAAATCTTCGAGTGAAGTGCCGAGCACCGGCTGGTCGATGTCCAGATCGACGAGTGTGACGTCACCGCGGTTGGTGATCTGCAGGCACAGCGTGGTCGGGCCGTCGGCGGTGATCGAGTTCTGGCCTTGGCCCATGGAGCAGCGCTGGCCGCCGTCATGCAGCGGGAGTGCCGTCAGCGAGACCGCAACGGACGCCCGGTTCTGAAGTTCCACGATCGACAGATTGATCGTCGCCAGGTCGACCTGGTTCTCGACGGAACGTAGCTGGCCCCGGAGGCGCTCAAGCGTGGTCTCGCGGTCGAGGAGTTGGTTCTCGAGTTGGGCGATGATCTCAAAGTCGTTGGCTTCTTCGATCAGGGCTCGGAGGCGGACCACGCTTGCTTCTGCGGTGGTGATTCGGCTGCGAAGGTCGACGACGATGGACGTAACGTCTTCGGCGCTCACCGCCTGGTTACGCACCGTGCCGATACCGCCGAGGCGGTCGAGCGTGGTGGCGAACTGCGCCGGCAGCACCTTGAACACGAGTCGGCTCGTGTTGTTCTGACCGTTGGTGTCTTGACTGAACAAGAACCCGCCGAGTCCTTCGACGGTGGTTACCGCGTCTCGGGTCGCCCCCGAGACGTCGGTCGATGCGAGGTCAAGGTTGGCGGTGTAAATGATGTCGCGGCCCAAGTCGATGAGTTGGGCTTGTGCTTCGGAACCTGTCGAGCCCGTGGTCATCGCCTCGTTGGCGGCCTCCGATCCACGGCCGCTCACGCCTTCGTCAAACAGTGCTTCGTCACCGTCCATGGCGTCGTCGGCGCTGGTCTCGAACGCGACGGCGGGCTCGGCCGCATCAGCGGCGAAGTCGGCCGACGACGCGCTGGCCGTGTCGTTCATCTCCGCGGAACTGCACGCGGCCGCGGTCATCAGGACCAGCGCGAGCATTGCCAGCAGGCGTCGGAGGGGTTGAGGTTGCGTAGATGAGGGCATCGGCATCTCCATCGAGTCGGTGTCGATGATCTGACGATGCGAGTGAGCGGTCTGGTTCCCGGCCGCCGGAATTTGTGCTCGAGCTAGTTGGCGGGGCCGGAGTGGGCGATCACGCCAGCGGCGAGCAGGGCCTCGATCTCGTCCGGGTCGATGCCTGCGGCGGTGAGCGCGTCACGGGTGTCGGCGCCAAGATCGGGAGCGCCGCTTCGAGGAAGCACGTCGGCGGTCTGGAAGACCATTGGATTGGCGACGGTTCGGTATTCGCCGATCGTGTCGTCGGTCAGGGTGGGGAACAGCCCGATCGCTTCGGCCTGCGGATCGTCGACGACTTCGTGTAGCCCGAGCGCTGGCGCCCAAACGAATCCTGCCTCGTCGAAGAGCGGGGCCCATTCATCGCGGGTCTTCTCGGCGAGCGCGGCGTCGACGCGGGCGACCAGGGCTTGCATGTTGCGGAATCGAGAGGTCAGGTCGACGAACCGTTCGTCTTCGAGGATGTCCGGCGCGCCGATCGTTTCGCAGAAGCCGGGCCATTTGGATTCTTCTGGAATGTTGAACACAACCCAACGCCCGTCGCCGCAGCGATACCGGTTCCGGCTGGCCTGGATCTGGCGTTCGCGCTCACGAGGGTTGACCGGTTTGCGGTCCATGGCCGTAATCGCGAAGTCGGTCGCCTGTGTCCACACCGCAGTGCCGTACAGCGATGCCTCGACGACTTGGCCCTCGCCCGTTCGTTCCGCAAGTCGCAGCCCGCTCACGATCGCGCCGAACAGCGCCAGCCCGGCGGTGTGGTCGCCTTGGGCGGGGCGCGCCATCGGGATGACCCCATCTGGTCCTTCGCGGGACGCATCGAGCAGGCCGCTGCGGGCGAAGAACGCGGTGACATCGAAGCCAGGGCGCCAGGCCTCGGGGCCGGTAGTGCCGTAGCCCGTGAACGTGGCATGGACGAGCTTGGGGTTGACGCTCAGAAGGCTCGCAGGGTCCAGGCGGAAGCGCTCCTGGCGTTCGCTCAACAAGTTGCACAAGAAGACGTCGGCCCGCTGGCAGAGCGCATGCACGACCTCGACGCCGCGCTCATCGGTCAGGTCGACGACGACGGACTCTTTGCCTCGGTTGTCGACATCGAACTGGTAGTCGAACGACTTCAGCTCATCGGGCAGCTTGGGTGGCCGTTGGGTATTGCGCATCGGGTCGCCCTGGGGTGGTTCGACCTTGATCACCCGAGCCCCGAGATCGGCGAGCATGGCGCCACACGATGGTGCGGCCATCCAGCCGTCGACCTCGACCACCGTGATGTCATCGAGGGGGCGCATCAGCTGGCATCCGAGTCGTCGGTCGGGTAGTCCGGGTACGAATCCTTGAACACCCCAGAGTGCAGCAGCACGGTTGCTGCGTGTCGGCCGGTCGCCTTTTCGGTCAGCGTGGTGCGGGTCCAATACGACTCGACGCGCCGGCTCGCTGACAGGCCGACGATCTCTCGTTCGACGACATAGGTCTCGTCGACGAAGACCGGCGTGCCCTCGAGGCGAACTTCGAGGTCGAGGAAGAGTCCGAGAGAAGGCTGGCGGATCGGCCAACGCTCACCGACCTTGTTGGCCAAGACGCTGAGCATCTCCATGGGCACGATGGGACGCCCCCACGGGTTGTCCGCGCTGTCGTACCAGGGTGTTCGTTCGGTGATTCCGGCCAGCTTCCGTTCGAGCGAAAAGGGGTAGAGCGGTCCGTTCGGCGTCGCTAGGTCCATCGACGTGTCGACCGGCGCGGCACTCGTCATGCCCTCGAACAGTTGGTCGACGATGAACAGGTCGCCCGGGTCCCGTCGATTGGCCAACCGCTCCTCGAGTGCCGTGGTGCCATGTGGCGACACGGAGATCGAGCCTGTCAGCACGGTCTCGTCGTCGTCTCGGGTGGCCGTAATCGAGGCGCTCGTAGATCCGGTCCGGACAGCCGTTGCCTGGACCTGCTGGCCCTCGACGACCATCGTCGAAAAGTGCGATGAGATGCACCCGGTACGGAACCACTCATCGCCGAACAACTCCATAGCGATGGGGTCGAATTGGGAGAAGTGTGTCGGCCCCTCGATCGGCGCTCCGCTGAGACCGAGCGACGCGGCCGTGGCGTCGTCATGGACGCTGAGGTGGTCGTCGTAGGTCTGGTCGGCCAACATCTGCACGGGGCCACGGTGCGGCCCGGACACCGATCCGCCCGGTGCTGTCGGATCCCCGGTCGTGGTCAGGGGCGTGGAGAACGTCATGGCCCGAACGTAGTTGCCCGACCGTTTGGCAGCCGATTTCGTCACGCCGCGCCGAGGCAAGCAGACTCGAGGCATGGATACGAATCGAACCCGAGGCATGGTCATCGAGACCTCCGCGCTGGCCGCCGAATTGGTTGCCGACGAGCGTGTTGTGGCCGGGTGGGACAACCCCAGCGCGCTCGAGGGCATGACGGTTGGAGCGCTCGCCGCCCACCTGGTTCGCGCCACCGGGGCGACGCTGGCCTACCTCGACCGAACCAACCCCGACCAAGAGCCTGACGGCGAGTTGTTGACCAAGGTCACGTACTTCCATGCCGCCGTCGACTCGCCGATCCATGACCGCATCAAAGAAGTCTCCGCCGACGAGGCCTCTGCCGGGCCCGAAGCGGTGGCCGAACGGGCGCGCCAGGTTGCTGATGAGCTCGCCGAGCGCCTGCCGGCGGAGCCCGCCGACCGTCTCATCGGTGCGCTCGGCCAGCGCATGCTGACCCTCGATGAGTTCTGCTGCACCCGCATGATCGAGATTGGTATGCACATTGACGATCTGGCCCACAGCATCGGGGCAGAGACGCCGGCGATGTCGTCCGACGTGACGGGCGAGATCATCGACATCGTGGTCGGCATCGCTCGCCATCTCAACGGCGACTGGGGCGTGATCCACGCGCTCGCCCGGGCCGAGCGCTCAAACGGCGAGGTGTTCCCCGTCTTCTGAGCGTCGGGGCGTCGGGAGCCCGAGCGTGATCAGCGCGGCGAGGACCACGAACGACGTGGAGCCCCACAGGGCAGCATCGAAGCCGCCCCACAGATACAGCACACCCGACAAGAGCGTGCCGACGAGACGGCCCGCAGCATTGGCGCTGTAGTAGAAGCCGACATCGGTGGCAACGTCGTCGCCCTCGCTATAGGCGAGGATCAGATAGCTGTGCAGCGAAGAGTTGACAGCGAACACGATGCCGAAGACGGCGAGCCCGACGACGACGGTTGCCTCGACGGCAGTGTCGGCTCGGATCCCGAAGGCGATCGCAGCCGAGACCAGCGCGAGGATCGCGATCCACAAGCGGGCGCCCCGGGCCTCGTCGCCGGTGAGGCGGATGAGCGGGGGAGCGACTGACTGGACGAGTCCGTAGCCGATCACCCAGGCGGCCAGGAAGGCGCCGATTCCCTCGTGGGTCCAGTCCAGGACATCGTCGAGGAAGACGGGCAGCGCGACGACGAACCAGATGTCGCGTGAGCCGAACAAGAAGAATCGGGCGCCCGACAGCCGGTTGATTGGGGCCGACTTGGCCAACGTTGATCGCAGGCTGGCCTTGGTGCTGCGGCGTCCGATGTCTTCGCGTAGCCACAGGAGCATGGCCAGCAAGGCTGCTGCGACGAGCGCGGCAAGCAGAAGGAGCGCGCCGCGATAGCCAACCGATCCGAGCAATGCAGCGCCGACGAAGAAGCCGACACCCTTCAGCGCATTTTTGGAGCCGGTCAGCGCCGCCACCCATCGAAAGAGTGATCCTTCGCCCGCGACGAACTTGACCGCGCTCTTCGAGCTCATCTTGGTCAGGTCCTTGGCGACCCCGGACAGGGCCTGCACCACCATCACAAAGATCACCGAGCTCCAGGTTGACCAACGAGGCGACACGATCGACAGCAACAGGAGTGCGCCGACCTGGAGTCCCAGCCCAGCGATCAAGGTGCGGTGCAGACCGTGCTGCGATCCGACCCAGCCGCCGACGAGATTCGTGACCACGCCCATGAACTCATAGAGCAAGAACAGAAAGGCGATGCTCGCGGCCGAATAGCCGAGGTCATGGAAGTAAAGGAGCACCAGCATGCGCATCGCTCCGTCGGTCACGGTGAACGCCCAGTATCCGGCAGTGACCAATGCGTAGGTTCGCAACCCGAGTGAGGGTGACGATGCGTTCATCGTTCCAGTGTCGCCGCCGCCAACCCATGGTCCACTTGAATCACTCCCGGTATGGCCGATGAAGCCATGATGACTCCGTATCGCGGACGCGCAGCAAATCGATGGGCCCTCGCCGGAGCCGGCTTCGGCCTGCTCTTCCCGGTGATGGCAATACCGCTCGATCTCGCCGCGGTCGGAGGCAAGTTCACCTGGGAGTGGATCAGCCACCGATGGGCGATGAACCCGCTGCTGTGGATCATCGCGACCGCCCCGCTCTTTCTCGGCGCGATCGCTCGCATTGCCGGGATGCGCCAAGACGAAGTGCGCCGAGTCGTCGACAATCAAGAGGCCATCATCGCTGCGCAAACTGCCGAACTTCGCCAGGCGGCCACCGACGCGCAAGCCGCCGACTCGGCCAAGAGCAAGTTCCTGGCCAACATGAGCCACGAGATCCGCACGCCGATGAACGGGGTCATCGGCATGGCCGACGTCTTGCTCGGGACACCGCTCGACGAGCAGCAGTCGGACTATGTGCGTACCTTGCGCCAGAGCGGCGAATCCCTTCTCGTTCTTCTCAACGACATCTTGGACTTCTCCAAGATCGAAGCTGGACAGCTTGATCTCGAGGACGAGCCGTTCGACGTGTCCGAGTGCCTGTTGTCCGGTCTGGAGCTACTGGCGCCAAAGGCCTCGGAGAAGGGCATTGAGCTGGTCTATGAGCCTGATCCTGACCAGGCCACGCTTGTTCGCGGCGATGTCACGAGGTTGCGTCAGATCGCGATGAATCTTGCGGGCAACGCAATCAAGTTCACCGAGGAAGGCGAGGTGGCGGTTCGTTTCGAGACGAGCGACGGCCCGACCCCCGACACCGTCACGCTCACCGTGACGGTTGCCGACACCGGTATCGGTCTAAGCCCCGACGGGATCTCGCGTCTGTTCCAGTCGTTTAGCCAGGTTGATGCTTCGACGACTCGCAAGTTCGGCGGTACGGGCTTGGGTCTCGCAATCTCCAAGTCGCTGGCTGAACAGATGGGTGGCGGCATCAAAGTCGAGAGCCCAGGTGAGCGGCTCGGCTCGACCTTCACGTTCTGGATCGTTGCCGGCCGGACCGAGGAGCGAACCGCCGGGAACATGGACGGCCCGGCCCTGGATCTACGCGGCCGCCGAGTACTCATCGTCGATGACAATGAGACGAATCGCAAGATCCTCGAGGCGATGACACGCCAATGGGGCATGAGTGCCACCTCGATGCCATCGGTCGCGGATGCCCTCAAGAAGATCGACAGCCTTGGCGAAGAAGCCGCCACGGAGCAGGCCGCCGCCGGGGCCCTCTTCGACGTTGCGATCCTCGACATGCACATGCCGGGAGCCTCGGGGCAAGATCTGGCCGCCGAGCTCCGACAGCGATTCGACGACGGGCTCCCATCGTTTCCGATCGTCCTGCTGTCTTCGGGTCTGCTGGTCGGCAAGGTGGGCTTGGATCTCTTCGACGCGGCGATGATGAAGCCCGTACGCGACTGGCGGTTGCGGGCCACGTTGGCGAAGCTGACCAACCAGTCCACCGGCGATTCCGGCGGCGACGCCGGGCGAGTCGGCGACGCCGACTTGCCCTCGCTGACCTTTGCCGAGGTACATCCGCTTCGCCTCCTCATGGCCGAGGACAACCTCGTGAACCAAAAGGTTGCGACGGCGATGCTCAAGAAGCTCGGCTACGAGATCTCGGTCGTGCCTGACGGGGTCGAGGCCGTTCGAGCGGTATTCGACGCCGACCTCGCCGGGCATCCATTCGATGTCGTGCTGATGGACATGCAGATGCCCGAGCTCGACGGCGTTGGAGCCACAGAACGGATCCGAGCCATGTCGGAGCTCTCGCGCCAGCCGCGCATAGCGGCGCTCACCGCAAATGCTCTTGCCGAAGACGAACAGCGATGCATGGCCGCAGGCATGGACGACTTCATCGCCAAGCCGGTACGGCTCGAAGCCCTCGAAGTCGCCCTCTCCGAAGCCTGGCGAATCCATGTTGGCGATCGCGATGGCAGCTCGACGTCGACGGACTCCTGCTGCTGAGGCGCCCTCGTTGTTGACATCGGTGGCCGGTCCCGCCACCCTGTGCGGGTGTCCGAGCCGCTGCCTGTCGCTGATCCTGACGACACGGCGCTGCGGAACGTGCTGTTCATCATGTGCGACCAGCTCCGCTGGGACGCGCTGTCTTGCTACGGCGGCTTGATCGACACCCCGAACCTCGACGCCATTGCCGACCGAGGGGTGCGCTTCGATCGGGCCTACGTGCAGGGCACGACCTGCGGTTCATCGCGCATGAGCTACTACACGGGCCGCTATGTGCAGACCCACGGCAGTCGGTACAACCGCATTCCGTTGGCGATCAACCAGAAGACAATGGGCGACCATGTTCGCGAGGTCGGGGTCCGAACTGCTCTGGTTGGCAAGACGCACATGGAACCCGATCGTCTGGGCATGGACCGGCTCGGACTCGATCCCGATGACCCGGCTGTCATGTATGTGGCCGAGTGCGGCTTCGAAGCGGCCGAACGCGACGACGGGCTCTGGCCCAACGACGAGCGGGCCGCCGAGATGCCGTACAACCGCTTCCTTCGGTCCCATGGATTCGACGGCGTCAACCCATGGCACACCGCGGCGAACTCGGTCGTGGACGACCAGGGCGCGCCAATCAGCGGCTGGCTGCTACGGGCGAGTTCCTATCCCGCCATCGTCCCCGACGAGCTGAGCGAGACCGCCTATATGACCGATCGGGCGATCGAGTTCGTGCGCGACGCGGGCGACGAGCGGTGGTGTTTGCATCTGTCGTTCATCAAGCCGCACTGGCCCTACGTCGTGTCGGACCCCTACCACCGGGTGATCGGTCCTGGTGATGTACCGCCGGCGCATCGCAGCGACCGGGAACGTCTCGATGAGCACCCGGTGCTTCGGGCCATGCGCGACTCGCGGATCGGTCGCGCCTTTTCCCGCGACGAGGTCCGACGCGCCGTGGTGCCCGCCTATCTCGGGCTCGTGAAGCAGATCGATACCCACCTGGGCCGGCTATTCAATGAACTGGAGCAGCTCGGAAGAACCGACGACACGATGATTGTGTTGTGCAGCGACCATGGGGACTATTTGGGCGATCACTGGCAGGGCGAAAAGGATTGGTTCCACGAAGCGGCCGTCCGCACCCCGCTGATCATCGCTGACCCGCGTGCGGCAGCCGATGGCACACGCGGCACGTCGACCGACGCCCTCGTCGAAGCGATCGATCTGGTACCGACCTTCGTCGATGCCGTCACGGGCTCCGCGCCCGAGTCTTCGCGGTGGCTCGAAGGGCAGTCGCTGATCCCGCTCCTGCACGGGCAGTCGGTCGATCGTGGTCACGTCGTCAGCGAGTCCGATTTCGGGTTCCTCGAAGCGATGCATCACCTGGCTGGTCCGGCGGACGGATCGGCACCCGATCGGCGCCGCCACCGGGCCACGATGTTGCGCACCGATCGCTACAAGTACATCCTGAGCGAGACCGGGCCGAACCTGCTGTACGACCTCGCCGACGATCCCGATGAGTTCTTCGACCGGGCGGGCGATCCCGCCCTCGCCCACGTACAGGCCGAGCTGCACGAGCAGCTGTTCGAGTGGTTCCGACTTCGTGCCCACGACACCGGCACCGAGGCCGTCGACCAAGAGGCGTGGATCGCCCCCGGTGGTTTGGCCCGCAATGGCGTGAAGATCGGGTACTGGGACGAAGACGAGCTCGAACAAGGACTTGCCGGCGAGCTGTATTAGCGGCCCCCGAACCAGACGAGGCGGCGATCGCGGCGCCTAGGCTGCCCCGATGACTGCGCACTCGTTGGCAGCCGGACGCACCATGGTCGCGATACCGGGACCGTCGATCATCCCGGACCGTGT
>CALLPT010000265.1 GCA_938015575.1 uncultured Acidimicrobiales bacterium | reverse complement strand
GAAGTTCTCGCGTTGGATGTATTGGAACGCGTCGAGATGGCGGGTCGGCGGGTTGCCGGCTTCAGCGCCGGCGATGTCGAACCCGACGACGCCGTTGTCGCGATGGCGCACGGCGAGCTCGGCGATCTCGAGCGAGCGGGCGGCGTGACGCATCGCGGTCACCAAGGTGCCGATGCGGATGCCGCTATCGGAGCTTCCGTCGGCGAACCCTGCGACGGTTGCCTCGACGACCTCGTCGAGCGACAAGCCGTCTTCGACGTGCAGCTCGGGGGCGAACCGAACCTCGGCGTAGACGATGCCGTCGGCAGCCAGGTCCTCGGCGCATTCGGCCGCGACCCGATACAGGGCATCTCGTGACTGCATGACACCGACGGTGTGGGCGAACGTCTCTAGGTACAACGTCAGGTCCAGTCGACTCGCTCCCCGGACCATCCAGGTCGCCAGCTCGTCGGCGTCGTAGGTCGGTAGTTCGTAGCCAGATGCTTGCGCCAACTCGACCACGGTCGCCGGCCGGAGCCCGCCGTCGAGGTGATCGTGCAGCAGCACCTTTGGGGCGGTGCGCAGTTCATCGAGGCTGGGAGTTGTGGCTGCCATACCGCAGTCTAGAGCCCAGGATCTGCGCCCGGGAGTGGCGAGGTCGCCGGCTGCTGATCAGTGCGCCGGTGCCGGCTCGATCGGGCCCAGGTATTCGGCGGTCTCGATCCGGTCGGTCGAATTGTCGAGGCGCCAGACCGAGCCTTTCGCGCAACCTCGGCCTTCGAGTCGGCTACCACCGACCTCGAGGTTCCGCAGCACATCGGGGATCACATCGCCATGGCTGCACAAGGCGACCGTGCGGCCCGTGAACGAGCGAATGAACTCGATGGAGCTGCTCCGCGACTGGCCTTCGAACAGTGGTGCTGCCTGTTCGACGGTGACCCCCAAGCGCTGCGCGAGCGGCTCGACCGTCTGCATGCAGCGCAGTGCCGCGCTGCTGAAAACGGCTTCGATCGGCTCCTGTGCGAGGAGGTCGGCGATCGCCGCGGCCTGCCCCGAGCCCCAAGGATCGAGCGGACGCTGGTCGTCGTTCGGATTCGCATGATCTCGGACGCCCGCAGTGGCGTGACGGATGAGAAAGAGCGTCATCAGCGGCTGGGCACGGGAAGCATCGCCGGTGACCGTAGCCACCCTGCGTTCAAGACCCCAACATCGACATGCCCTCGATAGTCTCAACGTCACGTGTCGCATCGCGGCGCGGCCCCCCAAGCGTTCTACGAGGTACCAATGGCTGTCACCGAAGCCCAGGTCATCGATGCCCTGCGGCCTGTGCAGGATCCCGAACTTCACCGCAGCATCGTGGATCTCGGCATGGTTCGCGACATCACCATCAATGGCGGCGATGTGCTCGTCGTGGTCGCGCTGACCATTGCCGGATGCCCGCTTCGGGCCGAGATCGATCGACGAGTTAGCGAAGCCGTGCAGGAACTCGATGGGGTCGATACTGCAGCCCCCGAGTTCACCGTCATGAACGACGAGGAACGGGCCAAGGTGCGTGAGATCGTGCACGGTGATCCGTCGGCGACCGCCGGATCCCAAGCCGCACACGGTCACGCCGAAGGCCGGGCGATCCCTTTTGCCGATCCGGCCTCGAAGACTCGCGTGCTGCTCATTGCCTCGGGCAAGGGCGGCGTCGGCAAATCGTCGGTAACGACGAATCTTGCGGTCGCGTTGGCGAATCGACCCAAGGCGAACGGCGAGGGCAACAACAGCGTCGCCGTGATCGATGCTGATGTTTGGGGATTCTCCATCCCACGGATGCTCGGCATTGATCGCCCACCGGTTGTGATCGACTCGATGCTGATTCCGCCGGAACAGCACGGGGTTCGTTGCATCTCGATGGGCTTCTTCGCCGAAGAAGACCAGGCCGTCATCTGGCGTGGCCCGATGCTGCACAAGGCACTCGAGCAGTTCCTGACCGACGTGTACTGGGACGAACCGGATTACCTCCTCATCGACCTGCCGCCAGGCACCGGCGATATCTCGATCTCTATGGCCGGGTTCTTGCCCAAGTCCGAGGTGTATGTCGTCACGACCCCCCAGCCCGTCGCCCAAAAGGTCGCCCAGCGTGCGGCGACGATGGCCGAAAAGGTGCACCTCGAAGTCCGCGGCGTCATCGAGAACATGGCGTGGTTCACCGGTGACGACGGCAAACGCTACGAGATCTTCGGCGCCGGCGGTGGAGCCGAGCTCGCCGAAAAGGTCGGTGTGCCGCTGATCGGCCGGGTGCCGCTGGTGCCCGCGCTGCGGGCCGGCGCCGACACAGGCCAGCCGCTTGTCGCCACCGATCCGACCAGCGAAGCTGGTGCGGTGTTCGCCGCGATGGCCGAAACCATCGCCGTCGATTTGGCGCCCAAGCGCCGCTTCCATCCCGATCTCAAGATCATCTGACTCGAACGCAGGAGCAAACCATGGAAATTCGCATTGGCATTGTCAACGCACCTCGCGAGGTCGTTGTCGACATGGCAGATGAGACCTCGGCTGATGACATCAAGGCCGCCGTCGAGGCAGGCGTGGCCGGGTCGAGCCTGGTGTGGTTGACCGATCGCAAGGGTCGCCAGACGTGCTTCCCCGGCGATCGGGTTGCCTATGTCGAGATCGGCGTGGGCGGCGAAGACCAGCGCATCGGCTTCAGCTGATCAGGCGCGCTCACCCCGCGACGCCAAGGTAGCCCAAAACGTAAAGCGACCCGTGCGTAATCACGGGTCGCTGTGCGCGTCTCGTTGCGTGCGTGTTGCACGATGTTTGACACCTGGCGCCCACACGGGTGTACGCCAGAGGCGTGCACCCGCGAGGGGTCCAGATCGTGGTGGTCCCTTACAGACCTGCCTGCGCTGCTTGGCGCGCCGCTCGTCGAGCAGCTGCACGCTGGCGCCGAATCACGCGTCGTTCTTCCTCGCCAAGTCCACCCCAGACGCCAGCGTCTTGATTCGTATCGAGCGCGAACTGCAAGCAGCTCTCCTGGCAAGGGCACGTCGTGCACACTTGCTTGGCAGCTTCGATCTGATCGAGCGCGAGGCCGGTGGTCCCAACGGGAAAGAACAGTGACGGATCGGTGTCTTTGCAGCTCGCCCTCAAGCGCCAATCGTGGTCGCTCGGGTCGTACTTAGGCATCGTCAGCGCCAATGTTCCCCCTTTGAACATTGAAAGCGTTATACGAAGTCGGCCGGATTGTTCCGACCGGTCGATAACGCATTCCCCCTGTGAGGTCGGCCCCAAATCGTGGCCGCCTGAGGGCAACCTATCGCGCGTTTGGGGGCTGATCAAGGGTCTCTGGGCACAAGATCCAGTGTTCTTTTGGTCTTGAGACCCTCAGGCTCAACCCAAGCGTTGGTCAAGGCTGAGTAGTACGGTGCGGCGATGACCGACCCGACCTGGCGTCCACGGCCGAGCGATCGCACCCCGTTGGTATGTGGCCATCGCGGCGCCTCGGCCGTCGAGCCAGAGAACACGATTGCTGCTGCCCGTGCGGCAGGCGAAGCAGGGGCGAGTTGGATCGAGTTCGATGTGCGACCCGCCGCTGATGGTTTGGTGGTGCATCACGACCCCGTCACTGCGGCGGGCCAATGGGTGGCGCACACATCGGTCGCCGAACTCGACCGGGCGATCCCGGACTTCGGGGCGTTTGTCGACGCGTGCGGCCCGCTCGGACTCGACGTCGAGCTCAAAACCGATGACATCGGCCGCACGAACCAGGACTTCGTTGAACAGGTCGGTGACGCGCTCGCCGCGCACTGCGATGACCGCAGCGCCGACAACCTGATCGTGACCTCGTTCGACATGGATGCGCTCGACCGATTCCGCAACCATTGCCCGCACATTGCGACCGGGGTGCTGTTTCACGACCGCACCGGCAG
>CALLPT010000264.1 GCA_938015575.1 uncultured Acidimicrobiales bacterium | reverse complement strand
GACGAGTCCGCTGGCGCATCGCCCTCGTAGTGGTAGTGAATCTGTACGACGATGAACGCTCCCGGCGGCAGGTACAGGCCCGCTCCCTCGGGGAAGTACGACGCGTCTTGTCCCGGTGCCCAGCCGAGGAAGATGTTGTCGCCGCCGAGCCCGGAACTGCCGTAACACTCCCAGCCGGGGCGCCCGTCTTCGCCGTCGCGTTCGGCTGCACGATCCGCCCGGCCTGGCTCGATGACGTAGCCGATGGCGTGGTGAACGACTGCGGTCTGGTCGGGAATGAACTCATAGCCGGTGATCCAGCCGCCGTCGGGAAGCTGCGGGTCATAGATCTGGCAGCGGTAGTCGTCGACCGTGTTCGGCTCACCGGCATAGGCGACCTCTGGGGTGATCACGATGCTCGGATCCTCGATGCCAGCGACAAGCGCCACCGGCTCCACCGGGGTCGCAGGATCGACGTCGATCGGGGCGCCGGCGTCGGACCAGTCGATGATCGTCTTCACCTGGTCGGCGGACAGGTCACGGTTGTCCTTGAACGAGATGCTGTTGTCGCTGGCTGGCCAGGGCGGCATGTAGTTCGACTCCACCACGGCCTTGATGAAGAAGTGGGTGTCGACCAGGTCCTGGACAGTGTCGATCTGCCAATGCGAAGCACCGGGACCACCCTCGCCGTGGCAGTTGGCGCACTTCTCAGCGATGATCGGTTGAACCGAAGTCGAGAAGTCATCAGCAAAGACCACAGCGTCTGCCGCATCGGAGCCCGAGTCTTCGACCGTCGATTCGAGCACGGGCTGCGGGGTCGGGTCTTCGATCGCCGGATGCTCGTCGACCATCCGCGTGTCGTCGACGGCCGGCTCCTCAGACTGTTCGGCCTGGGCCTCGACTGCTTCGTCTGCTTCGTCTTGGTCGTCGGTTTCCGCAGGTTCGGTCGCAGGCTCCGATTCGTCAGTGGGCGTCGCAGCCGAGTCGTCGATCGGCGAGGCGACCGGTTCGGCGGACTCGCTGGCGCATCCGGCGGCGAAGATGGCAGCGGTGATTATGAGGGCGAGCAGTCGAAGACGCGTAGGCGACATGGTTCGAGGGTAGTGACCGGCGAGGCTCGTGCCAGGTCGCCCTGGGGTCCGCCGACGCTCTAGGCAAGTCTTGGTCGACCGACCCGCACCTCGACGCCCTCGGTCCAGTGCAGCACCGGTTGCCCGGCGGGAATGGTGAAGCCCGCGGCATCCATGAGCTCGTCGTCGAGGTGCAGCAGCTCGCAGCGGCGCAGCTCCCAGGGCTTGTGCCAGATCGGGGCGTAGAGCGTGCGCCCGGCAAATCTCGAGAACAGCCCCCATCGGGCGGTCAAGAAGCGTTCGAACGGCGTCTGCTCGCCAACGATCGGACCGACCCGCACCGCGCTCTCATGATGGGCACCGCGCGGGCCCGGCCACTTCCGTCGCGATCGGTACGCCCAGATCGGGCCCGCATTGGTCACCGACATCGACGCCCAGCAATACGGCAGGCCGTAGGTGGCGCGAGCGACGGTCGTGGCCGACAGGCGAGCAGCTTCGAGCGACATGAACCAGACGCCGGGCGTGCCATCAGGACCGCGGACATAGGTACGCACGTTGGTCTCGGGGAAGCGCCCTTCGCGCGGGATCGCGATGCCGCCGGGAAGCTGGACTTCCATTTCGAACGGCACCAGGCCAACCCACGCCGCGCCATCCCAGGTGTCGACGGTCAGGTCGTGGGGCAGCATCGCCTGCACGACGTTCGGCTCAAAGGACCAGTGGATGAAAGCAAGATTGCGCCACCACATGCGCATGACCTCGAAGCGAACCTCGTGAGGGCAAATGAGCGGATGATCACCGATGTCCATCGTCCTTGGTTGTAGCCCGGGAACCTGGCCAGCGCCGAGCGATACACACGTGACATCGGCGACGTGCTTCCATGGAGCAATGAAGGCGGCAGTATTACGTGACGGGGCAATGGTGGTCGAGGAGCTCCCCGACTTGAGTCCCGGGCCGGGCCAGGTGCTGGTGGAGCCAATCGCCTGCGGCATCTGTGGCAGCGATCTCCACACCGTCGATCATGCGCACGACTTGGTCGAGTCGTCGCGGGCCGCGGGCGGGGGCGGGTTCGCCGACGGATTCGATCCCAACCTGCCGGTCGTCATGGGACACGAGGTTTCGTGTCGAATCCTCGCCGTCGGCGAGGGCGTCAGCGGGGTCAGCGAAGACGGCGCCTACGCGGCGATGCCGTTTCTGGAAACGCCCAACGGGCGGGTGATTCCCGGCTACTCGAACGGGTATCCCGGGGGCTACAGCGACCAGATGCTGCTCAGCCCGTACGCGTTGCTTCCGGTGCCGAACGGCCTCGACCCAACGATCGCTGCGCTCACCGAACCGATGGCCGTTGGGCTGCACGCGGTCAACGAGTCCTCGATCGAACCCGGTCGGATCGCCATCGTGGTGGGCGCCGGCCCGGTCGGCCTGGCCATCATCGCGTCGCTTGCTGCGTCGGGGATCGACACGATCATCGCGTCGGACTTCTCGCCCAAGCGCCGCGCGGTTGCGACGCAGATGGGCGCCCATGTTGTCGTCGATCCGTCAACCGATGACCCAATCGAGGCGTGGCGAGCCGCAGGCGATCGACCGGTTGACCAGGGCGGGACTCCCCCGGTCATTTACGAAGCGGTCGGTGTGCCCGGGATGATCGATCAGATCATGGCCGCCGCTCCCCCGCGCAGCGAGATCCTGATCGCCGGTGTCTGCATCCCACCCGACAACTTCCGGCCAACGCTCGGGATCTACAAGCACCTGAGCCTGAAATTCGTACTCGGTTGGACGCCCGAAGAGTTCTCGGCGTCACTGCACAACTTGGCCGAGGGCCGCATCGACGGCGAGACCCTGATCACGGGCGCCGTCAGTATCGACGGTGTGCCCCAGGCGTTCGCCGACCTTGCCGATCCTGAACAGCACGTCAAGATCCTCGTTCGCCCCGACCTGTAGCGGTGATGGCACCGAGCACGCGATCTTCGGGGTGGACTAGCTTCTCGAAGCAACACGAAAGGCGGATCCGATGATCTCGGTATTGATTCAGTTCACCCTCCCCCAGCCGATGCCGGCGGACAAGATGGCCGAGGTATCGCTCGCGAACGCACCGATGTACCAGGACAAGCCGGGGCTCGTCCGCAAGTACTACGTGAGCACCGACGACGGCGCTCGCGTCGGCGGTATGTACCTCTGGGAGTCGCGAGAGGCGGCCGAGGCGACCTACGACGACGCATGGCACGCCCGCGTGACCGAGACCTACGGCTCACCTCCCGACATGACCTGGTTCGACACCCCGGTGGTCGTCGATAACCGCCATGGCGAGATCGTGAGCTGAGGGTTCACCAAATTCCTGGGCGGTGACCGGCCGGGTCCAACTACGGTACGCGTGTGCTGGTCGCGGCGGATCTCACCAAGTCCTATGGGGACATTCATGCCCTCCGAGGAGCGTCACTCGACGTAGCCGAGGGCCAGATCGTTTCATTGCTCGGACGCAACGGCGCTGGCAAGACGACCATGTTGTCGATCATCGCCGGCCTGCTTCGGCCCGACTCCGGCTCGGTCCAGATCGGCGGCATCGATGCCCTACATGACACCGAAGCGGCCGCTCGATTGCTCGGCATCGCGCCCCAGGAGACCGGGGTGTACGGGGTCCTGACGGTGCGCCAGAACCTCGAGTTCTTCGGTGAACTCTCGGGGATGGACCGCTCGACCCGGTCCGCACGTGCGGTCGAGGTCGCCGATCGGTTGGGTCTGGGCCCGCTCCTCGATCGCAAAGGTGGTCAACTCTCCGGCGGCGAGACGCGCCGTCTTCACACGGCCTGCGCGCTCGTCCACGCTCCCCGACTACTCATGCTCGACGAGCCGACCGTCGGGGCCGATGTCACGACGCGCTTGCAGATCATCGAAGCCGTACGCGATTTGGCCGCCGACGGCGCCGCGGTCGTGTACACCACGCACTACTTGCCCGAAGTCGTGTCCCTCGAAGCCGACCTCGTCATCATCGACAACGGCCAGGTCTTGGCGACAGGCACCCAGCCCGAGCTGATTGAGC
>CALLPT010000263.1 GCA_938015575.1 uncultured Acidimicrobiales bacterium | reverse complement strand
TCTACGACGTGCGCATCGACATCGTCGACATCCCCGATGCCGACGCGACGAGTGCAACCTTCGGCGTGACCGTCGACGACGTGGCGCCGGTCGCCGTCGTCCATCGCGACGAACAGACCGTGCAGTACAGCGACGAGATCGCCACCATCGCCGTGACCGCGACCGATGTCGAGGCAGACGAGCTCCGCGCCGTTGCCGTGGTCTCATCACCCATCGATGCACCGATGACCCTGCCGGCGGGCGGACTGACACTCTCCGATCCGACGTGCCAGTCGATCGCTGATGAGCGCCAGCTCTGCGAGTGGCTGGTCGATGGCATCGTGGACCTGGGTGCAGGGACGTGGACGGTGGAGATCACCGTGCACGACGACGACACCCTGGTCGACGTCGTGCGCTCGACGCTGGTCGTACTGCCAGAGGACGCTGTCGTCGCCTTCCCCTCGACCAATCCGGTCGACGTGCAGGTGCCCGCCGACGACGAGCCGAGCGGTCCATTCACGCTCCGGACCGAGGTGACCGAGCTGGTGCCGGACCAAGCGCCGTACGGGCCGCATCCGGGCGACGTCGAACGGGCGTTGGTCGAGATGACGCTCGAACCGGTCGCGCCCGGGCTGGCGAGTCACTCGGTCGCCTGCGTACAGGAGTCGGTCGACCCGGTCAGCAGCGGCTACGACCAACGGCTCGTCGTCACGTGCGACTTTGACGCCATTCCTGTTGGCACCTACTGGGCTCGAACGGACGTACATGGCCGCTTCTGGACCGGAACGGGTGAGACCGTGGTGACGGTCAGCGATCCGAGCCTCGGCCACGCCACGGCCGGGGGTCGCTTCGACTGGGGCGTCCCTGGCGCAGTGCGCTTCAACCTGTCGGCCGACTACGTGGGTCGCACCCAACCCCGGCCGACCGGACACCTTCGCCTGAACAGCGTCCGAGGTTCGGGAGCAACCATCGAGATCGACTCGACGGCGATCACGTCGATGGCGATCGGCAGCTTCGAGGGAACCGACTGGGTGACCGTCACGGCGTCCGCCGACGTGCATCTGCCGGGAGCACCGGTGGATGGCTGGACCGTGGTGCTCTACGCCGAGGACAACGGCAATGGGTCACGCATCGACGACGTGTGGGTCGAGCTACGGGCTCCCGGCGCCGTCGAAGCCGATCCATGGTCGTTTGCCCGACCGGCGGGCACCGAGGCCGAACGCATGACCCACGGAAGCCTCCAGATCCACTGACCCAACAAGGCCATCGGCGGCGCCGTTGGACCCTGGCCACCGGTTCGGTGCGAGGGTGACACGGGCGAAGGTGACCCGGCGCCCGATCGTCAGCGCCGATTCGTGAGCCTCGCAACCAGCGAGGCAACGAGCTCCTGCAACAACCGAGTTCCCTCGTCGGTCGAAGCGCCGGCCGGATCGCCGAGCACGCCGTTTGGTGACACTGCTCGCACACCACCGGCTTGCATCTGCGGCAGCAATTCAATGAGCGCCGCCGTGTTGCCCGCCTCGGCCTGATCAAGACGCACGAGGTCGGCAGCGATCGCCAACATCAGACTGGTCTCGGTTCGGCCGGCATGTGCATCGCCACCTGGCACCGAGGGCCACCACGCCGCGACGTCGTGGCCCTCGTCGACCAGCTGGTCGACCGCCGAGGTCAACGCCGGATGGTTGCCTCCGTGGCCGTTGACAAGTATCACCCGCGACCAGGTCAAGCTCGCCGAGCGCACGAGCTCGACGATGACGTGGCGTAAAGCTGCGGCGCCGATCGACAACGTCCCGGCGAAGTCGTCATGTTCGCCGCTCGACCCGTAGGGCAGCGTCGGGGCCAGCGTCGCTCCCGTCGCCAGCGCAGCGCCCTCCGCAACCGCGGTCGCGATCCGAGCGTCGGTGTCGAGCGGCAGGTGCCGACCATGCTGCTCGGTGGAGCCGAGCGGAACCAACAGGACCGTCGACGGATCGACGTCTTCCCAGACTTGGTGACCGAGCCGTTTCACATCGGCAGGTTACGAGTTGTGCGCCTCAGCCAAGGGTGACGGGCACAACCCGCGGGCCGCGCACCGTTCCCGGCGACCACTCTGGGTCGACACCTTCGATGAGGGTGAACTGAGGATGACGCTCGAGCAGCATCTCGATCGCGATGTGCATCTCGATCCGGGCGAGGTTCGACCCGAGACAACGGTGCACGCCCAACCCAAACGCCGAGTGCCGGTTCTTGGCCCGGTCGATGATGACCTCGTCGGGCCGCTCGAATACCTCGGGGTCGCGATTCGCTGCCGGGAAGTTGAGCATGACCCACTCCCCCGAGCGCACCGGACACCCTTCGATGGTGCTGTCGTCGGTTGCGATGCGAGCGACCGAGACAGGGGCGTAGGCCCTCAGGAACTCTTCGGTGGCCACGGGGATCAGCGATGGATCGTCGACGAGGCGCTGGCGGTCCTCGGCATGCGTTGCCAGGTGAAGGAACGAAGAGCCCAGCGCCGACCAGGTGGTGTCGATCCCGGCGATCAAGAGCAGGAACAGCATCTTGGCCATTGCCTCGTCGGGGATCGGCTTGCCATCGAGTTGTTGATCGAACAGGTAGGTGACCAGATCATCGCCCCCGTTGGCACGCCGGTCGGCGATGAGACCGTGCATGTAGGCGACCATCGCGTTCGTCGCCTCGCGTTCGACTTCGAGATCGGTGGGGCCGACCTCGAGGATCTGATGCACCCAATGGCGGAACTGGTCGGCTTCGTCGGCGGGCACGCCGAACATCGCTGCGGTGAGATCGCCGGGGACATGCCGGCCATAGTCGATGGCGAGATCGACGCGTTCGGGATCAAACTCGTCGAGGCGCTTCTGGCAGATCTCGCGGATCACCGGTTCCCACCGCTTGACGTTGGTGGGGTTGAAGAATGGCAACATCACGCGTCGCGGTTCGGTGTGATCCGGCGGGTCGAGATTGATCGGCGGCAAGATGATGCCTCGGCGATCCGTTGATGTCTCGGAGATGATGATGCGACGGCTCGTGTAGGTCTCGGTGTCGTGAGCGACCTGCGCAATACCCTGATA
>CALLPT010000262.1 GCA_938015575.1 uncultured Acidimicrobiales bacterium | reverse complement strand
TGCGGCGGCGACCGCGCGGGCATCGGTCGGGTCGATGGCGGCGGCCAAAGAGTCCAAAAATTCGTCTTCGTCGGCGAACAGATCGGCTTGTCGGTCCAGGATCGGCGCGAGGTCGCGACCTGCGATGTCGTCGAGCAGCGGCAGGGCTTCGTGACGCACTCGATTGCGCAGATGGGCCGGGTCGACATTGGTCGGATCGTTGACCGTGTCGAGGTCGAGCTCCCGGCACAACGATTGGGTCTCATGGCGGCGCAACGACAGGATCGGATGCCGCGCCCGATCTCGGTGCGGGGCCAACCCAGTACGAGCTGCGCCCCGCAACAGATTGATCAAGATCGTCTCGGCCCGATCGTCGAGAGTGTGCCCGGTCGCGACCTCGGGCGGCAGCGCGCCGTAGCGGGCAGCACGCGCTCGGGCTTCGAGATTGCCTCCGGGTTCGACCGCGACTCGATGGCCGACAAACGCTGCGCCGAACCGGTCCGCGATGCCGCGGACCAGCTCGGCTTCGTCGGCCGAGCCCTCGCGCAGGCCATGATCGACATGGTGCGCGGTGACCTCGCAGCCCGCAGCCACCGCCAGGACCAGAAGCGCCGTCGAGTCAGGCCCGCCTGACACGGCACAATCGAGCCGGGTGCCAGGGGACGGAAAGGTGCATCGAGACAGCAAGGCTGCGTCGAGTACAGGTTGAGGAAGCTCGATGGTCACGAGCTCACCCGATCGCTCAGGCGGCGTGCTCGACGACTCGGTCGAGCCAAGCGTCGGGGTCGCGGATCTCGTCCATCGTCGGAAGCGACTCGGCGCTCTGCCAGGCGTGGTCGATGACCCGAGGGCCGCCGGCCTGTTCTTCGATCCGGGCAATGAAGGCTTCGCCGGCCGCGTACTGGTTGAGCTTGGCCTCGAGACCGACCAGACGCATGATGATCTTGCTGATGCCCTTGGCCGAGTCACGTCGGGTGCGAAGCGTCGATGCGAAGAACTCGGCGTCGTGCACGATGCCGAGTCCGGCACGATCCATGGTCACGTCGCCGTGGCCTTCGAGCAGGCTCATCATGCCGCCGATCTTGTCAAGCACGACCCGCTGCTCGGGGCCGGCCAGCAGGGCCGGCAGTCCGCCATCGGCCAGCGGATCGGACCCACTGCGCTTGGCGTCGAGGACTTCTTTGGCGATCTCGAACAAGCGGCCCGGATCGGGATCGACATTGTCGAGGGTGTCGTTGACCAGCGAAACGAAATGATCACGCAGCCAGGGAACGCCCGTGAACTGGGCGCGGTGGGTGGTTTCGTGCAGCGCGAGCCACAGCCGGAATTGCTCGCCGTCGAACCCGTTGCGGCGTTCGAGCGCGAGCACGTTCGGACCGACGTAGTAGACGATGTCCTGGTCCTCGGGATTCTCGTCTTCAGTGAGCAGCAGGTCGTATTGACCAAGCACACGGGTTGACATCCAGCCGAGCACACCGCCGACTTCGGCGCCGGCGAAACGACGAGCCGCCTGGCCCATCGGACCGTCGGATACGTCGTCGAGCTTGCCGACGACCGGCGCGAGCAGGCGTTGGAAGCTGGCGATGTTCGCCCGAATCCAGTCCGGGCGTGACACCAACCGGCTACGAGCCTCGCCCTGCAACGACCACAGGCCGGTTTCTTCGCCCACGAGCTTCTCGGCTCGCGGGGTCATCTCTTCGAAGTCTTCGGCCATCCGGGCCAGCGCCCATTCGTCGACGACCTCGCCCCGGGTTGCGATCTTGATCGCAACGCGCTCGGCGAGCTCCCAGTCGACCGGTGCCACCATGTTGCGAGTCGCCTCAGTCGCGTCGCGGTGCGCGACGCGGGTACCGGTCCTTGGTGACCGAGTTCAGATAGCCGCCAATGGTGGCCAGAATGAGGAGGACGCCGCTGGCGACGAGAACGGGGGCGAGCCACCAATGCCAGACAACTGCTACGAACATAACGATGAGCTTAGAGGATCGATTCGGTGTGCCACACTCCAGGCCGTGCGACCTCTGGCACCCCGCATCTCTGACCGGTCCTCCTTCGGTTTCTCGGCTCGCTCGGTGCGCCGCGCATTGGGTGTCCTGCTCACAATCGTGGCACTGCTCGCGAGCGGCTGCGGTGGTGACGACGACAACGCCGGCGAGCGCGGGATCAGCGGGCAGCGTCCGGCGCCCACGCTGCCCGGTCAGGCAATCGACGGCTTTGCTCCCGGGGTAGACGATCGCGTCGCCATCGTCGGCATCGCCAGCGGTGAGACCCTGCCGATGCGGGTTCTTCCTGGGCGAGATCAGGCCATCGTGGCCGAGATTCCGTCCTCTGCCCAGGACCTGTTCGGATTCGGCCAAGCGTTCGAAACCCCCGACGAGCAGCTCTGGTGGCTTGTTCGCTATGGCGACGCGCAAGGTTGGATCGAGCCGGGCGCTGCCTATCTCGGCTCACCAGAGGACATCTCGGTGAGCGTGGCCGGGCGCCTGGAGCGCACGAGCTACGACTCGATCGAGGATCTCGTCAGCGATGTGCAGCGCCAGTTCGGCGACGATGCCGTCCTCGTCACCATCACCGACGAGTCGAGCGTGGGCGATGTCGCTGCAACGATCGACTCGCTCGGCTCCGACGACGACTCGCTCGTGGGCGAGCGGATCATTGTGACCGCGAACTCCGCGACCGGCTCCTACCGACTCACCGGCGCGCAACGAGTCCCGCTGTGCGCACGCGGCGTCAACAACAGCGGCATCTGTCTGTAGTCACCGCTCGATCCGACCGGCGACTCGGCGGTGTGCGTTAGGCCCGAGCGTGAGCGAGGGCTTCGGCCTGCTGGCGGCGGGCCTGCTTCTCCGCCTTGCGCACTTCTTTGACGCGGCGAAGCCCCTCGACGACGACACCGTGGTCGTGGTCATGGGTCAACAGGGCGAGTGCTTGATGGCGCTTGAGCCAGGTGAACGCATCGACCTCGTTGTTCGGTCGCAACTCGCCAGCGATTGGATTCATCAGCCAGTAGCGCACCGTCTTGAGGTTGCCGTTTGGTGTCTCGTAGTGCACGGGAGCGAGCTCTTCGAGCAGGTCACAGACCAGGCCGGTCTCTTCGTAGACCTCGCGGCGGGCGCATGTGGCGGCCGCTTCGCCCTTGCTGAACTTGCCCTTCGGCAGGGACCAGTCGTCGTACTTGGGCCGATGCACGACCAGGACACGCGAAGGTTGCTTCGGGTCCACGATCACGCCACCGGCTGCCATTACGAGTTTGGTCACACCAAAAGGGTACGAAACGATCGGGCGCCCAGGGAATGGGCAATCGTGCCCCTCATCGCAGCCCCGAGGTGGTCAAAAGGTCCACTCCAACCGCGTGATCACGCGGTTTCCGAGGGCTGGTCTCAAGGTCGCGCCAGCGCGACCGAAGGAGGCGGTTCGCCCCCGGGCGACCCCACAAATGTTCTCACCGACTCAGCGCCCGGAAACCGGGTACTGGATCGGTGAGTTCAGTTGGGGAAGCGGCGAGGTCAGAAATCCGTGATGTCGAGCTGACTCAGGTCGACGCTGGCGAGGGTCTCGGTGATGCGCATACGGAAGTCGGGCGACGGCAGCTCGGACATCGTCGGCGACATGGTCGACCGCAACTTGAGTTCCATGTCGAAGGCCTGCAAGCACGGCGTGCATTCCTGCAGCTGGCCGCGCAACTGGCCCATTTCGAGCTGCGTTGTCGACGGGTTACGGGCACCGTCGATACAGCCCATGGCCTTGTCACACTGCAGCGGCTGGCACGAACTGGCGTCGGCACCAACTGCGGCGCCGAAGTTCATGCCAGCTGCGTCGCTCATTTTTGCGTCAGATGAAAGGTTCGGTTCCATTTTCCTGAGGTTCTTTCCTGAGGTTCTGGTCGGGTGAAATGGTCAGGTGGCGACGGGTTCGGGTTCGTCTTGGGGTTCGTCGACGTAGCCGCGATCGACGCCGAACGCATACAACTGCTCTTGCAGCTTCTTTCTTCCCCGATGGAGCCGTGACATCACCGTGCCGATGGGAACGTCGAGAATCTCGGCGATCTCCTTGTAGGCAAACCCCTCGACGTCGGCCAACATGACGGCCGACCGGTACTGCTCCGGCAGCTCGTCGAGCGCGTCGAGGATGTCGCCGTCGGTGATCTGGTCAAAGAGCTCGTCTTCGGCGCTGCGTCCGATCGAAGCCAGCTCGTTCCCGCCAAGCCGTCGGTACAGGTACAGATCCTGCACGTCTTCGAGGTCGGTCTGGCTCGGGCGCCGCTGCTTCTTGCGATAGGTGTTGATGTAATTGTTCGTCAGGATGCGGAAGAGCCACGCACGCAAGTTCGTGCCCTCTTCGAAGCGCTCGTACGCGCGATACCCCTTGAGAAAGGTTTCCTGGACCAGGTCTTCCGCGTCGGCGCGGTTCCTGGTCATGCGCATGGCCGTCGCGAACAGCTGGTTCATGAACGGCATGGCATCGTCGGCAAAAGTGGTGGGATCAGCCATGGTCAAGTTGAGGCTAACGCGCTTCGGTTGACCGTTGTTCCCGGTCTCGGTGCGCTAGGCGAAATCAGGATTCCGCTTCTCGAGCAGCGCGTCGACGCCCTCGCGGGCATCAGCGGACAAAAACCCGAGCATCTCGAACGCCAGGCTGGCGTCGAAGGCCGGCGCTGCTTGGGTCGCCCACAAGTTGAGCGCCCGCTTGGTCAGACGAATCGCGCCCTGGCTGCCGGTGGCCAACTTGTCCGCGACCTTTTGGGCTTCGGCCAACAATTCGTCGCCGGGCACTGCTCGCGACACCAGGCCGATGCGGTCGGCCTCGACACCGTCAATGAAGTCCGCCGTCAACAGGTAGTACTTGGCCTTGGCCATGCCGCACAGCAACGGCCACAAGATCACCGCGTGATCGCCGGCGGCAACACCCATGCGCACATGGCCGTCGGTGATCCGAGCTTCTTCTGCCATGAGGGACACGTCGGCCATCAAGGCGATCGCGAGACCTGCTCCCACGGCCACGCCGTTGATGGCCGAGATGATGACCTTGGAGCACTTGAGCATGTTGTAGACGACATCGCCGGCTTCGCGCATCACTCGTTGGAGCTGGTCGCCGTCGCCCACGAACGAGTTGATCCAGTTCATGTCGCCGCCGGCCGAAAACGCCTTTCCCTTGCCGGTGATCACGACGACACGCGTCGCATCATCGTCGTCGATATCAAGCCAAATGCGGCTGAGCCCGAGGTGAAGATCGGCATCGGTCGCATTGAACGCGTCGGGACGATCGATGGTGATCCACAACACCCCGTTGTCGCGACGCTCGAACGCCAAGCCGTCGTACTTCTCAAACCAGTCATCTGCCATCGCGCCAGCGTGGCCCATCTGACCGGAACCGCACAAGCGGCCTACGATCCGCGCATGACTTCGGCATCGCCCCTCGCGGGTCACCACGCGTTCATTACCGGCGGCGGAAGCGGGATCGGGCTCGGCACCGCCAAGGCGCTCATGGCCGACGGCGCAGCGGTCACGATCTGCGGCCGAACCGAAGAGACCCTCGTTGCTGCGGTCGAGGAGCTCGGCGCCACGGACACCATCGGCACGGACACCAACGGCACGGACACCAAAGGCACGGCCGCGTATGCGGTCGTCGACGTCGGCGACGAGGACTCGGTTGCCAGCGCCGTCACCGCGGCAAACGAGCGCTTGCCGCTCACGATGGCTGTCGCCAACGCCGGACGCGGTGGCGCAGGACCGCTTCTGCAGCTCGATGCCACCACCTGGGAAGACACCCTGCGCGTCAATCTGACCGGCACGTTCTTCACCTTCAAACACGTGGGCGCCGCGCTTGGCGCCAACGGCGGCGGCTCGATGTGCGCCGTGTCGTCGATCTCGGGGGTCCGCACGCACCGACTGTTCGGGGCGTACACCGCCGCCAAGGCGGGCGTGAACAATCTGGTCGAGAACGCGGCCGACGAACTCGGCTCCCTCGGCATCCGTGTCAACGGCGTCGCCCCTGGCTTGGTCGAAACGGAGCTCTCGATGGCGCTGCAAACCAACGAGGCCGTCAACGAGGACTACCGGCTGAACATGCCGCTCGGTCGGCGCGGCACCGTGCACGATGTCGCCTCGGCGATCCGGTTTCTGCTCGGGCCCGAGTCATCGTGGATCACCGGTGTCGTCATGTCGGTCGATGGTGGGCATCACCTGCGCCGCGGCCCGAACATCGACCCCCTCATGCAAGGCCGAGTGCCGAATCTGCCGCCGATCAGCCCACCCGGGAGCTGACGGGCGGCTCTCGGAAGAACCGGGTGACGCGATTGACGTCGTTCGGTTCCCGTGCCCGCACGACGAGCAACACCACCGGCAACACGATCCCGGGTCGCGTGATGAGCTTGCCAAGGCCCTCGGTGAGCTCGTCTCGCACGGCAATCGGGCGAGCCTGATCGACCGGTTGATGTGGCGCCAGCTCGGTGGCGAGAAGCCACGCTGCGTCTCGAGCTGCCTCGATACTCCAGCGGATCAGCACGTCTTCGGTGCGCCCGCCGACCTTGTCGAGCAGGCCAAACCAGGGCGACAGCTCATCGACCTGGTCCACGAACCCCTGTGTCAGCTCGGCCAACACGTCGTTGATCCGGTCGAAGTCGCCCTTGAGTTCCTCGATCGGCTGACCGAATTCACGAGCGACGGTGGCGGCGGCGATGCCCAGGTCCAGGTTGATGTGCGCGTTCATGCCCAGGAGCAGCTGCTGCACGATGACCAGACGGCGCTTGTTCGCACCCGCGAACGCGACCTGCCAGGACTTGGTCGGGCGACGCCCCGCCTGGACCTCGTCCCACGCATTGATGAACCGCTCGGCGAAGATCGCGTCGAAGCGCACCATGCGTGGACCGTCCTCGAAACGGCCGGCCACGATCCCGGCACGCACCGCCAACGTGACTCGGCGATACATCGCCGCGAACCATCCCATCCGGTCCTCGGTCTCCAACGCCGCCTCGATGATCTCATCGAGGCGCGCCACCACGGCATCGATGTCGCCCAGATCGATCGGGTTCAGGTTTGTCTCTTCGCGGTCCGCCATGGGCCCAGCCTGGTCGACCAGGCCCGGGGGTTCAACCACCGCCCACTTCGCCTGGCTGTCACCTGAGTCATAGCATCGCGATCTACTGACGAGTCCAGGGGGATGTGGACATGTCCGAGACCAACCGTGCAGCGCTCTTCTTCGAACCGGGCCAGCCGTTCGAGATTCGCGAGTTCCCTGTTCCCGAGCCTCGCGACGGGGGCATTACGTTGCGCATCACGCGCACAAACATCTGCGGATCCGAGCTCCATATCTGGCGCGGCGACGGCCGGTTCGGGCGGGTGAAGACGCCCCAGGGCCGGATCATGGGCCACGAAGCCACCGGCATCGTCCACGCGCTCGGCGATGGCGTACACACGGATTGGAAGGGAGCGCCGCTCGCCGAGGGCGACCGTGTCGCCTTTCAATACTTCGACCCTTGCGGAACCTGTCGCAATTGCACCCGGTCGATGAGCGAAGCCTGTCCGAACAGTTTTGCCTTCGCTGCCGGCGGCCTGGATGAATGGCCGTACACCCGAGGCACGTTCTGCGACTATCGCTACCTGCGTCCCGGCCAGGCGATCTTCAAGGTGCCCGACAATGTGACCGACACGATGGTCGTGAGTGCAAACTGCGCGCTCGCCCAGGTCATCAAGGGCCTCGACCGCGTCGAAGTGACGCTCGGCGACCGGGTGGTGATCCAAGGGTGCGGAGGCCTCGGCGTGTACGCATGCGCGATCGCCAAAGAGCGTGGCGCCGAGACCGTGATCGCCATCGACGCCATCCCCGAACGGCTCGCACTCGCTCGTGCCATGGGCGCCGATGAGACGATCAATATCGCCGAGGTCCCCGACACCAAAGAGCGGATCGGGATCGTCAAGGCATTGACCGACGGACACGGCGCCGACGTGGTCGCCGAGCTCGTGGGCTCTGCCGACGTGATCAACGAGGGGCTCCGCATGCTCGCCTGGGGCGGCCGCTATCTCGAGATCGGCGTGTTCTTCACCGGCACAACCTTTGCCTGCGATCCGGGCGGGCTCACCGCTCGCAATCAGCGAATCGAAGCCGTGGGTTCCTACGACGCAGCCTCGCTCGAGCGAGCCGTCAGCTTCCTCAGCCGACGCTCCGACGACCTGCCGCTCGACGAAGTCGTCGTCGACTACGCACTCGAAGACATCGACCAGGCATTCATCGACCAAGACGCCGGCCGCGTGCGCCGCACCAGCCTAGTGATGACCTGATCGCCGCGGGTCACCCGAGGGGCTTGCGGCCCGTCGTGCGGGTCAGCGTGCCGGCAACGAAGTCGACGTTTTCCACCTCGACGAACCCGGCTGCTTCGAAATAGCCGATGCATTCGGTCACGGTGTGGGCTCGGCCGCCGCTGCCGTTGTCGCCGTAGTTGACCTCGGCCATGCCCCACAGCGCGGCGTCGACCGGACCGACGCCGTTCGCGTTGAGGGTTTCGCCAATCAAGTGCATCTCGCCACCCGGCTCCAGCACCTCGAAGGTCTTCTGCACGACCTTGGCGATGTTCTCGGCGCTGTAGATCGGCAGGTTCGAGGCCATCACCGCGACGTCGCATCCGGTCGGCAGTGGATCGTTGATGAAATCGGCGCCGTGCGTGGTGACCCGATCGGCGACGCCGTTGTCGTCGATGTACTCCTGGCTGACGACGACGACCGGAGGCAGGTCCAACACGATCGCCTCGAGACCATCGAACGTCTGCACCGCCGTGATCGAATACGCACCCGACCCTCCGCCGAGGTCGAGCATGCGACGACGTCCACGGAGATCGACATGGCGGCAGAACCGGCGGGCCGCTCCCATCCCGATCGACGCGGTCGCACGGTGGTACTTGCGGGCTCGCTCAACAGTCAGGTCGGCGTACATGCCGAGCTCGGTCGGCGGCGTCTGATCCGTTAGCCGTTCGGTCAGGTTGAACCAGTCGGGGACCTCGGCACGCGTGAAGGTCATCCACGCTCCCGCGTAGCGGGGCGAGTCCTTGACCATGAACTTCTCGCAATCGGCCGCGTTGCGTAGCGAGCCGTCGTCGGCCAGTTCGAGCAGACCGAGCGCGAGCGTCACCGTGACGAGCCGCTCCGCGTTGAGCTCGGTGGTGCCCATCGCCTGAGCGAGCGCTGCAATCGAGCCGGCGCCGCGCGAGACATGGGTGAACAGCTCCAGGTCGATGGCGGCGTAGAAGACCGCTGTTTCGGCATAGGAGCGGGCGAGCCGCTGCAAGCGAGTGGTGTCGACGCGCGCTTCCATCGAGCCAGCTCACCACACGGCGATCGCGATCGACAACCGACCCAGGTCGGCGCGTGCGTTAACGGGAGCGATACACGGCGCTGGCGCCGAGTGCTTCCTTGTTCAATCGCTTGGACAGGTGCAGGCCTTCGAGAATGAACTCGACACCGCTCGCGACCAATGCTGCGTCGGAGAGATCGTCGGGTGCATAGCCGAGCGCGGTCAGCGCACTGCCGAGCGCCGGCATCGATTCGACCATCGCCAAGTAGTCGGCATCGGCGATGTCATCGCCGGTCTGGACCACCGCCTCGGTCTCTTCGAACGCGTCGAGGATCCCGCTGACGTCTTGGTGTTCGAGGGCTCCCTTGAACGTCACTAGCGTCGCCGCCTGAAGCAGATGCTGGATGATCTCGGCGTCGCGACCGTCATCCATTGATTCGATCTCGATTTTGCCCATCGTCGAAGGTGTCAGCGACGGCAGATCGGCGACGCGAGGCACTGCCTTGGTGCCGCCGGCACGCAAGGTGCGCCGCACGGCACTTGCCACCAGCGTCTCGTAGTTCGAGATCGACAAGCGCACCGAGACGCCCGAGCGCTGATTCACATGTGGATTGTCACGAGCCAGGTGCGACATGGTCGCCACGATCTCGGCCATGAAGTCCGGCACGGTGACATCGATGCCGTCGGCGGACAGGATCTCGGCCTCTTGTTCGACGATGTCGATCTCGGTGTCGATCTCGAGCGGATAGTGCGTGCGGATCTGGGTACCGAAGCGATCCTTGAGCGGCGTGATGATCCGGCCGCGGTTGGTGTAGTCCTCGGGATTCGCCGAGGCGAACAACACGATGTCGAGTGGTAACTGAATGCGATAGCCGCGAATCTGCACGTCGCGCTCTTCGAGCACGTTGAGCAAACCGACCTGAATCCGCTCGGCGAGATCGGGCAACTCATTGATCGCGAACAGACCACGATTCGAACGGGGAACCATGCCGTAGTGCAGGGTGAGCTCGTCGCTCAGGTAGCGGCCCTCGGCAACCTTGATTGGGTCGACCTCGCCGATGAGGTCGGCAATCGAGGTGTCGGGCGTCGCCAACTTCTCGGCGAAGCGGTTGCTTCGATGCACCCAGTCGATCTTGGTGTCGTCGCCGTGTTCCGCGACCAGGTCCTTGGCGTATTTGGAGACCGGGTTCAGCGGGTCGTCGTTGATCTCGGAGCCAGCGATGATCGGCATGTATTCGTCAAGCAGGTTGATACACGAACGGATCATGCGAGTCTTGGCTTGACCTCGCTCGCCGAGAAACACGACGTCGTGGCCGGCAAGCAGCGCGTTCTCTAACTGTGGCGCCACGGTGTTCTCGTAGCCCATCACGCCGTCGAAAAGCGGCTCGCCGGATTGGATCTTCGCGATCGCATTGCGCCGCATCTCTTCTTTCACCGGAACCGAAGTCCAGCCAGATGCTTTGAGTTGACCGAGATTCTCTGCGAGGTCCATCGGCGCCACGCTAGGCCACAACCCCCACCGGTGCGAGATCGCGGACCAGAACCTGCGATCCCACGCGGCAATTGCCCATACCCCAAGCGACCTAGTGCGAACAGGGTCGCTCCTCATCGCTAGCCTTGCCGGGCCGATAGGCAAAGGATGAGCCGGGAGACCCTGTTGACGATGCCTCGCATCGGACGTGCGCACTCGACGATGTTTGTCGTCGCGTGCCTGCTCGCGGCCCTGTTTCCGCTCGCCGCGCTCCCCCAATCTGCGTCGGCCCAGGGCGCCGATCAGGTCGTCATCAACGAGATCTTCTACCACCCGCCCTGCCAAGAGGCGTTCTCGCCCTGCCCCGACGCACCCGCAGAATTCATCGAGATCTACAACCCGAGCGGCGACACCATCGACATTGCCGGATGGCGTTTCGCCGACGGCGTGGACTACACGTTCCCGCCCGGCTCCAGCCTGAGCGCAAGCGGCTACGTGGTCATCGCCGACGACCTTGCCGGCTTCAACGACTTCTTCGGCCAGACCGCAAGCGGCCAATGGGCGGGCGAACTCTCCAACAGCGGCGAGCGGCTCGCGCTCGTCGATGCGGCCGGAGCGATCGTCAACGAAATCACCTATAGCGACGGCGCCGACACGCCAGGCTCGTGGTCGGTCAATGCCGACGGCAACGGCGACTCACTGTCGCTGCTGTCGGCCGAGAACGCCGACGGAAGCTCGTTTTGGTGGGGCGGTGCTTCCCCGACGCCGGGCGCAGAAAACGCCAATGTCGGCCAACCCCCAACAAGCGTCGTCGAGAACTTCGTTTGGACCGTGCTGCCCGACGCGAGCAGCCCGATCGAGGTCCAAGCCGACATCTACGGCGGCCAGTCCGTCGCCCTCGAGTACCGGATCAACTACCCCGGCTCGACCCAGACCGTGCCCATGAATCTCGATGCGGGCGACACCTGGCGGGCCACGATCCCGGCCAGCGCCTACGAGGCCGGCGACTTGGTGCGCTTCCGCATCACCAACAACGGATCCCAGATCGCTCCCCAGACCGCTGACTCAATCGACTGGGTGGGCACAACCGTCGCCGACCCTGCCATCGACTCGAACCTTCCGGTCATGGAGTGGTTCACCAGCGACGCCAACTACAACTCGGGCTACAACGAATCCGGCAGCAACCTGCACGACGGTGTACTCGCCTACAACGGCCAGGTCTGGGACAACGTCGGCTTCCGCATCCGTGGCGCGATCGCCCGTTCGTCTGCATGGCAGAAGCGCAACTGGAAATTCAAGTTCCCCGACCATCACGACTTCTTCATCGACGGCATCGACTACGGCGTCGACTCGATCGACCTGCAGGGCGGCTATGCCGACGAGGCTCGCATTCGCGAAGTCGTCGGCCACACCGTCGCCGACCAGATGGGCCTGGTGGCC
>CALLPT010000261.1 GCA_938015575.1 uncultured Acidimicrobiales bacterium | reverse complement strand
CGAGTTCCGACCCATGCTCGCGGTGATCGCCGTGTCGCCGATTCTGCTCGTGCTGCTGTGGGTGCTCGGCTCGATGACCATCCTGGGCATTCCGTACAACGTGGTGACCGCCCTCATCACGGCGCTGTCGATCGGCATCGGTGTCGACTACACCATCCACATCATTCACCGGTTCACCGAAGAACTCGAGCACGGACGGTCGGTGCTCGATGCCACCACGACCACGCTCAGAACCACCGGTTCAGCCCTGATCGGTTCAGCGATCACGACCGCGCTGGCCTTCGCGGTATTGCTCTTCAGCCCACTGGTGCCGTTCCAGCAGTTCGGGCTCGTGACCGGCATCACGATCGTCTACGCCCTGATCGCTTCGATCGCGATCGTCCCGCCGATGCTCGTGGTGTGGGCCGCCTACCACCAGTGGCGCGCGGCCATGGACCACTGATCGGCGCCAAGCCAGCACAAGGCGTTGCGGTCGGGGTCGGCCAACCATGACATCGCGCACTGCACAAAACGCTGCCGAACGCAGATACGGCGGGCCTTCCCGAAGCAAGACCTCGTCGAAGAGCGATTGGGCCACGCGAACCTTGCCGCTCGTCACCGCGCTTCGGAGCCCAACCAAACCGAAACCGAAAGAGTGTTCGCGCGGTGCAAGGGCAAAAGATCTACTTCGACCGCGACGGCGTCAGCGGGTATCGAACTCGTCATGTGACGAGGCCAAACCCCATCGTCGCTTTACCGCTGGACGAGCCGGACGAAATCAGCCGCCGGGCGTCGCAGCCATTGGGCGACCTCGACCACCAAGGCAAGATCCGCGCTCTTGGCTGTCTTTAGGTTCGTCAGACGCCCGGGCGTGCAGCCGAGGTCCGCGCCCATCTCCCGCCACGTCATCGAGCGGTTTTCGCGTTCGTGACTCACGGCGAGGTGCAGTGCGCTCAGGTCCCAGCAAAGACGGTGGTTGGAGCCACCGATCGGAAGCGGCGTCTGTTCAGCGCCAACACGCGATCGCAGTACGAACGCTTCTGGCGGGAGTTCAAGCCATCGAAACAACGGCATGGCGTATTGGCATGAACTTGCTCCCCGCGCCTCCAGGCGCGACAAGGCTCCGCCTCAAATGGGGGCTCGCCCCACACGCTCGTTGAGTTCGGCGGATTGTTGCCAGAGAACGTCGGCCAGGTCGTGCCAACGAAGTTGCTTCGCCTGCCTCTCTTGGTCGACCCGGCCGATGAATGCCGCAAAGTCAAACGCCCCGGTCCGTGACATGGCCCGAGCCTAGGCAGCCTGTGTTCGGTCCCTGCTCATTGCCTGCAAGATGAGCTGTGCGAGCTCGGCCACCATGTCGGCCTGGGCCTTCGGGTCCGTAGTACGTCGCGTCGAACTTGTGGTGCCCGGTGAAGCGCTCCCCCATCGCTTCCTCTCACTGACGGAGATAGTCGGGATGGGCGCGATGGTCACCGCTCTGGACGATGCTGAGAACTGGGACCGTTGTCCGCGCCAGATCGCTTCGGCCGTCGGCGGAGCTGACGCCCGTCGCCTCCCCGGCTGCGCAAAAGGCTCCCTCAGGCCAGGTTCCTGTTCGGGTCCGAGACGCGAAGCAGCCCCCGACCGGTTGTCGGTCGGGGGCTTCAGTGATGATCGGCTTAGGCGTTTGGGGTGTAGCTCAGCCAGGCGTCATTCAGTATCAGGCCCGTGCCTACGGGGACTGGGACACCCAGGCTGTCGTTGAGTTCGTTCAAGCCGAACGAGCAGAAGCCCCCGACACGAGCGGCAAAGAGAGTCTTCGTCTCACAGCGAACTTCAAGCTCCATGTGGTACTGCGTGCCCATCTCGAGCGGCGGGATCAGCTCGTTGATTCCTAGTTGCTCCTTGACCACCGTGGTCTGAGCAATATCCCCGATGTGGTCGAGCGAGGAACGAAGCTCAAGTTCATAGACCTTGAATTCCTTTACGAGGTCCGGTTCGTTCCCCCCAGCTCTGGTTGTCTGGATGCGGGCAACCACCGTGACCTTGGACGACGAGCCTAAGCCCGGGAGGACAGCGAGGAGTCCGCTTAGATCTGCATCGATGTTGAGCCACAGGTCCGACGGTTGCGGTGGTGTGAATCGGCGACGGCCACCTGCCGAAGCTTGACTGTTCTCATTGACCGCTACTCCTAACACTGAGGCGATCTCCGTGCTCACTCGGTAGTGCGTGTTCTGCCAATGCCAGTGAGCATTGGACCAAGTAGTGCCCAGTGTGTCGTCGTCACTCCAGGACCAACCGTCCATGCCGCCACCTTCTGGGCGAAGGGCCATTCGCGTTGTCTCCGGTCCGGGCGTCGGGGTTTCGGGTGGCAGCGGCGTTGGGGTTTCAGGTGGCAGGGGCGGCGGGGTGACAGGTGGCAGGGGTGGCGGGGTGACGGGCGGCGGAGTGACGGGCGGCGGAGTGACGGGCGGCGGCGGTGTGGTTACGGGTGGCAGCGTTGGTTCTACAGGTGCGGTCGGCGGCACTGGTGTTGGCTGCTCAGGTTGTGGGGTTGGTTGCACAACCACTGCAGTAGATGCCGGATCTGGCTGCGGATCAGCAGCGGCGACGAGTTGGACCCGGCCCTCTCCGAGGCTGCACGCCGTGGCAAGCAGCATCAATACGAGCAGCACTGCCGTCGCCCGGAGCTGTCCCCTTCGAGGACTGGAGGAGCGGTTCGCTTTCGATGGGTGACAGGTGGTTTTGGTCATGCAACGATCGTAAAAATCTCGCCCGCCGTCGTCAGTGACGACAACGTGTGTCTTCGTGGGGGTGTCTGCACTCCCATCGGAGCCCATCGCCGTGTCACAATGAGACATGCGCGGGAGCGCCGCAGACGGGGCGGCAACATGAGTGGTCCTTGTCTGCGCGTCGTGCTGGCCGATGACGTGCTCATCGTTCGCCAAGGCATTGTCAGTGTTCTCGAGGTAGTTCCCAATGTCGAGGTCATCGCCGCCGTCGGCGATGCAACTGAGCTACTGGCAGCGGTTCAAGAACACGAGCCCGATGTCGTGTTGACCGATGTTGCCATGCCGCCGACGCACACCGACGAAGGCATCCGTGCGGCGCTGACGTTGCGCGAGACCAACCCAGATCTGGGCATCGTGGTACTGAGCCAACATGCCGAACCTGCCTATGTACTCGAGCTGTTCGCCGATGGATCGAGCGGTGTTGGGTATCTGCTGAAGGAACGCGTGGGCGATCCAGATGAGCTGGCTCGGGCACTGACCGCAGTGTCGCAAGGCGGCTCGGTGGTTGATCCCAAGGTCGTCGACATTCTGGTCTCGTCGCAGCAACAAGGTTCACGTGCGGTCGATCGGTTGACGACCCGCGAGACCGAAGTGCTGAGTTCCATGGCGAGCGGGCTCAACAACGCTGGTATTGCCGCCGAGCTCTTTCTCAGCGACCGGGCGGTGGCCAAACACATCAACTCGATTTTCTCGAAGCTTGATCTCGGAGAGGTCGACGACACGCATCGGCGAGTCAAAGCGGTGCTGACATGGCTCGCGGCACACTGACGGCACCAACGACGGCGCGTGAGCGAACGGCCCGCGCCAACCAAGAGAGCATCGAGCGGGCCAAACAGTTATTGGTCTTCAACCAAGCCTCGGTCGTCATCGCACTTGGTCTTGGCGTGTACTTCTATTTCGGGTTCGTGCGCTCGCCCTGGATTGTCGCTGGGTCTGCGTGGCTCCTGGTCTTCTTGGCATTGATCACCGAGGGCCGTAGGCGTCTGAACATCACCAACACCGTCAAGGTTGGCGTCGTTCTCCTGCTGGGAAACTGGATAACCGCTGCAGTCATCACAGCCGTCGCTCCGTTTACCTACGCCGCCGGTCTGTACCAGGTGATCATTCCCGTTATCGCTGGTGGGCCGGTGCTCGAACAGCGCGCTGTCATCAAGACCATTGCTGGCGCCACCGTGATGACGGTCATCATCTGCTTGCTTGGTTTTGGCCTCGATGATGGGGGCATCAACCCCGAGGTCAGCGAGCGGGTGCAAGACCTGACCATGATCTTTGGCATGCCGATCATGACCATTGCGATCGGCATCGGCGTGTGGGATGCCTACCAGAGGCGTGAGTTTGCGCTTCGGCAAGAACGCATGAGCAATGAGCAAATCCGTGAGTCGAGACAGCGCCTGGTAGCGGCAGCTGATGATGAGCGCAGCCGCATCGAGCGGGATCTGCACGATGGTGCGCAGCAGCACCTGGTGGCGGTTGCGATGCGGCTGCGGCTGCTGCGCAGCACTCACAACCTCGTGGATGAGATCGATCCGCTGGTGAACGACCTCGAAGAGGCGTTGGTGGGGCTTCGCGAGCTTGCGCACGGCATCTATCCGCCATTGCTTCGAAGTCGAGGGCTCAACGAGGCAATGCAGACCGTGAGCAGGCGCAGTGCGATTGACGTGCAGGTCGATGTGGCCGACCAGCGGTATGAGCCCGAGGTCGAGGCCTGTCTGTACTTCTGCTGCCTTGAAGCGATTCAGAATGCAGCGAAACATGGTGGATCCAAGCCGACCGTCAGGGTGCACATTGGCACGGGTTCTGGCACGGTCGTTGCGACCGTTAGCGACGACGGGCCGGGTTTCGAAGCCGAAGTGGCGACCTGGGGCGCTGGACTTCGGAACATGCAGGATCGGGTCGGAGCACTCGGCGGTGAACTGGGGATTGGCCACGCGAACGACACTGATCCAAGGGGAACGAAGCTTCGTTTCGAGGTGCCGCTCGGTGGCTTACAAGTCGAGTAGGGGGTGCTAGCACTCCCACGACAGTGTTACCCACACTCTCGAATTGTCCCCGCTACTCGTCATAGTCGAGTCATGTCCGGGCCAACCATCGTTGTCGTCGACGACAGCGAGCCCTTCCGCCGTGCTCTACGAGCGGTGGCGACCGCAGCTGGTTGCAACGTTGTGGGTGAGGCCGATGGCCCCGCTCAAGCACTGGCCGTGCTTGCGAATCTCGATCGGCCAGATCTGGTCATGATCGACGTGAACCTCGAGACCAGCTCCGGAATCGATCTCGCTCGGCAATTAGTTGCCGCCGACCCAACGCTTCGCATCGTGCTCGTCTCGACAATGGAAGAACGCGACCTCCCCAGCCAGGTACATGGGGCAGGAGTGATCGGTTTCGTCGAGAAGTCGCAGCTCGGCCCTGAACTCGTCTTTCAGCTGACCCAACGAACGTAGTGGGGCAAAAACAGTACGAACCACGATCCCGAGATCGTGGTTCGTACTTTCCGAGTGGGCCATGAGGGACTTGAACCCCCGACCCCCTGCGCGTCATGCAGGTGCTCTAGCCAACTGAGCTAATGGCCCCGGAGCGAGGCACGATAGCAGCGGATCGCCGCACACGTCACCTCGTTTTGCAAGGAATCAGCCTCGATTTACGAACGGCGCTGCAAGCACGCCGAGCACGCCTCCGGCTCCCGCCACGAACAGGCCGATGTCGGACTGCGTCGTGATGATGTCACCGACCGCAGAGAGCGTGTTGCCCTGCCATTCCTCGGCGTAGCGGGCGCTCAGATCGGTGATGTCGATCATGGAGAACACGGCGCCACCGACGATGGCACCGCCGGCGATGAACGCGGCGATCGCCCACCACAGCTGCTTGGGCACGCCCATGAAGAACAAGATCCCCAAGATGATGAGCGCGCCACCGGCGACGGCGGCGAGCATGCCGTTCGAGTCGAAGCCGGCGACTTCGATGATCGCCTTTTCGACGCCCGACGAGCTGACGACATTGCCCTTGCCCCACTGGAGCAGGCTTCCGGCGATCGCCGCTGCGCCACCCACGAGGGCGACGGCGCCGGCGACGGGGCTTGACGGCTTGGCGTTGGCCTCGGCGATGTCGCCGGGCATGGCGAAGTCGCCGTCAGGGGCGACGCCGTCGGGACCTGGCATGCCGGGTGCAGCGGGTGGGCCGCTTGGCGGCATGAAGACGGGCTCTTCTTCGGGTGGCGCGTGGAACGAGATCCCGCCCGGGCCCTCGATGACGGCACCTGACAGAGGAGGCGGCGACGACATCGCCGCTGGCGCGCCCCCCGGAGGCGGCGGCGGGCTCGACGGAGCGCCCGTGGGAGCCGGCGGCGGCGCACCGGGGGTTGCCGATGGCGCAGGCGGAGGCGGACCTCCGCCAGGAGCGCCAGGCGGCGGCGCACTCGGCATGGCGGAGGGCGCCGGCGGAGGTGGCCCACCGGCCGGACCACCTGGGGGCGGCACCAAGATCGTTTCCTGGGTGGACACCGGCGGCGAGGAAGGAGCAACCGGAGGAGTCGCCGGCGGTGTCGGAGGAGTCGCCGGGGCGACGGGAGGCTGCATGGGCGGAGCCTCGGCTGCCGGGCCAGGCATCGAAGCAGGCAGATCGGGTGCGCCGAGACCGGGTGCGCCGACATCAGGGCTGGCGACATCGGGGCCGCCCACATCAGGGACTGAGCCCAGCGTCGACTTCGCCTCGTTCAGCAGCTCTTCGCTCGCCGACGTCGCACCTGCGCCGGCCGCAGCGGCCGCGCCGCCCAGGGCACCGGCAGCACCTGCCACCGCTCCCCCAACGACGCCCGACGAGTCGGTCGTCGACTGCGCCCCTGGGGCGAGACTGCGCGACGAGACAATGTCGCTCGCCGAACCGCCAACCTTGTCGGCCATCGAGGCCGCGCCTTCGCCGAC
>CALLPT010000260.1 GCA_938015575.1 uncultured Acidimicrobiales bacterium | reverse complement strand
CGATGTCCTCGGCGCGGTACCGCTCCCACCACTCGGGTCGAGCGACGTAGGGGTCGTGTGGGTGAATGAACGACGCGCACAAGAAGAACGGGCCATCGTCTTGAGCCCGGGCGAGGTCCCAGAGCTTGCGGCGTGCCGCGTAGCCGACCTCTTCGTCGTAGTCGATCTGATAGGTCGCCCCGGCCACGCCGGCCTCGTGGAGCGTGTCCATGCCGTGGTACCACTTGTCGATCCGCTCATGCGCCTGCTCCCAGTTCGGCGTCCAGGCGAAATCGGCCGGGTAGATGTCGGTGGTCAGCCGCTCATCGAAGCCGTGCAGTTGGTCCGGTCCGACGAAGTGCATCTTGCCCGACAAGATCGTGCGGTAGCCGAGCCGGCGAAGGTGGTGGCACATCGTGGGCACCGTGGCGGGGAACTCTGCAGCATTGTCCCACGCTCCGATCGCAGACACGGGCTGGCCCGACAACATGGTGAACCGCGCCGGGGCGCACAAGGGGGAGTGCGCGTACGTCGCGTCGAAGCGCACGCCGCGTTCGGCCAGCGCGTCGAGGTTCGGCGTCTGCACGATCGGGTGTCCATACGTTCCGGTGAAGTGCGGCGCGAGTTGGTCGGCCATGATCATCAGGACGTTCGGCTTTTGCATGGGCGAAACCTAGTTGCGGGATCGCACCAAAATGCCGACATGACGGAGTGTCAACGCCGCGTCGCCGGGCCCGCGTCACCCCCAAGCGCGGGTGCCTGAACGATCGTCCAGTAGTGTCGCTCTCCATGCAGATCTCCCTCGATGGCAAACGAGCGTTCATCACCGCCGGAGGCGACGGTATGGGCCGCTCAACGGCACTCCTGATGCACGAACTCGGCGCCGAAGTTTTCACGTGCGACATCGATCCAAGTGGGCTGGCAACACTGCCCGAGGGCATCACGTCGTGGCAATGCGATGTGACCGACTCGGCCGCCCTCGATGCGATCTTCGACGAGATCCTGCCGGGAGGACTCGACATCTTGGTCAACAATGCTGGTGTTGCAGGCCCCACCAAGTACGTCGAAGATGTCACCGACGACGAATGGCGCCAGTGCATGGCCGTCAACGTCGACGCCCAGTTCTTCTGCGTGCGGCGGGCCGTGCCTGTCTTCAAGGCCCAGCAGTCGGGCGTGATCATCAACATGATCTCTGGCGCCGGGATCCTCGGCTACCCGACACGGGCCCCGTACGTCGCGTCGAAATGGGCGGTCAGTGGGCTGACCGAGACCCTCGCCATGGAGCTCGGCCCCGACCAGATTCGCGTCAACGGCATCGTGCCCGGCAACGTCAACGGCGACCGCATGGAGCGTGTGATCGCTGCGCATGCGGAGACCGACGGCATCGATCCCGACGTGGTGCGGCGCATGTACGCGATCGGGACCTCGATGCAGTGCTACGTCGACCCCGAGGAAATCTCCCAGCTCATCGTGTTCCTCTGCAGCGATTGGGCCAAGAACATCAGCGGTCAGATCGTCGCCGTCGACGGCAACACCGAGACGCTCTACCCCCGAAGCTGACGCCTCCCTTGCTCGACCTCACCGACGACGAGGCCCGGTGGCTCGCGGGCGAATCGGGTCGGGCGATGCAGCTCGCCATGGAACTCGTCCTCGCGGCGGCAAAGGTGTCAGGCGCCGACTCGCTCGTCGAGGTCGACTTCGCCCACATCAACTCGTGCCATTGGTCCGGGAAGCTGTCCGAAGACTTCGCCGAATTCCTGCTGGCTGAAGGCGCCCAACTCGCGGTCCCGACCTATACGAACGCAAGCCTGATCGATTGCGAACATCCCGAGCTGCGGCCGACCACCGACTCGCCCGAGGCCGTCCGTGGCGCCGAACGGGTCATGGCGATCTACGAACAGCTCGGATGTGTACCCACCTGGACCTGCGCTCCCTACGAACGGACGCCGGCTCGACCCTCATTCGGCCAACACATTGTCGGCAGCGAGTCCAACGCCGTCGCGTTCTACAACTCGGTGTTGGGCGCTCGGACCAACAAGTACGGCGACCTTCTCGATATCTCGGCGGCAATGGTGGGGCGCGTGCCCCTCGCTGGCCTGCACACCGATGATGGTCGTGCCGCCACGGTCGTTCTGCGCATCGATGGCCTAAGCCCCGAGGACTGGCGTGACAGCGCCGTGTTCCATGCCATCGGCGTGCGCATGGGAGAGGAAGCAGGCTCGTCGGTGGCGGCTATCGAAGGGATCGACGCGGCCTCTGAGGACGATCTCAAGGCGATCGCTGCGGCGGGTGCGACCGCTGGCGGCGTCGAACTGTTTCACGTCGTCGGCATCACCCCAGAAGCCCCCGATCTCGAGGCAGCGACCGCTGGTCGACCCAGCCGCCACGTCATCATCGATGTCGAGGACATCGCCACGACAATCGAGCGCCTGTCGACCGTACGGTCCGGGCGCATCGACGCCGTGTGTCTCGGCACGCCCCACTTCTCGGTCGCCGAATTCGCTCAACTCGTCGAGCTGCTCGCCGACCGACCCATCGCTGAACACGTCACCGCCCTGGTCACCACCAGTCGAGCCGTCCTTCACGAGATCCAGCTTCGAGGGTGGGCCGAACGATTGGTCGCGTCCGGTATCGACCTCATCCTGGACACGTGCACCTACTACACGCCGCGACCGACCGGCGTGGCCGGCACGGTGATGACGAACTCGGCCAAGTGGGCGTACTACGCGCCTGGCATCCTCGACGTCGATGTCGCGTTCGGCTCCCTGGCGAGCTGTGTCGAATCGATGATTGCCGGCGAGGTCGTGCGCCCATGATCGCCGGTACGCCGCTCCACGCCGGCGCCGCTCAGGGTCTGCTCCTTCGTCTCGACGATGCCCTCAGCTTCTGGGGCGGCCTGGACCCGTCGACCGGCACGATCATCGATCGTTCGCATCCCCAGCACGGCGAACGCCTCGGTGGACGGGTCGTTGCGATGCCCGGGTCTCGCGGTTCGTCCGGCACCCCGGGCGTACTGGGAGAGGCTCTGCGTGCCGGCGTTGGTCCCGCCGGGTTGATCGTGACCAAGGCCGATATCAATCTGGTGGCAGGCGCCACCGTGGCCGCGGCCCTATACGGGTGCGCCTGTCCGGTCGTCCTCGTCGCCAGCAGCGACTTCGGGCTGCTCATCGACGGCGAGGCCACACGAGTCGACCCGGACGGGTCAATCGTGCAGGGGGCCTCTGCGTCCTAGGCTCCGACGATGGCCCTTCTCTCGGTGATCGTCGGCTGCCTGCTCGTCCTGGCGGTCCTCGCCGACGTGGTGAACACCCTGGTCACCACAACCCGCTCGACCGGCCGCTACTGGCTCACCGTCGTGCTCTACACCCGGACCTGGAGCCTGGTCCGAGGCATCGGCGGGCGCATGAGCGACGACGGCAAGGAACGCCTGTACGGCTTCTTCGCACCCCTGTCCGTTATTGGCTTGCTGGCCGTCTGGGTCGCCCTTCAGGTCGTCGGCTTCGGCCTGATCTGGTGGGGTCTGGACGGCATCGACGGCGCTGGTTCCCTCGCCGACTCGCTCTACTACTCGGGCGTCGTCTACTTCACCCTCGGCTTCGGTGAGATCGTGCCGACCGAGGCCGTTCCGCGTATCGGAGCCCTCATCGAAGCCTTCAGCGGCGTGCTGACCACGGCACTCGTCATCGGCTATCTGCCGGCCCTCTATGGCGCCTATAGCCAGCGCGAGCAGAAGCTGCTCACCCTCGACGATGGGACCGAGGGACGCATGACACCGACCAACCTCGTCATGGCTCGTTGTCCCAACGGGGACCCCCGCGAGATGGACGCCTTCTTCGCCGAATGGGAAGCCTGGGCCGCGCAAGTCATGGAGACCCACACCACATTCCGGATGCTGGTGCTGTTCCGCTCGGCGAACCCAGGCCAAAACTGGATCACCGCGCTGGGCGTCGTCATGGATGCCGCGCTCCATATCGAGATGATGGAAGGTGCCCGGGGCGGACCGGCCTATTGGTTCCTGCGCCGCGGCACACGCCTTCTCCAGCTCCAAACCGAGGGCATGGATCTCGCAGCCAAGACCGCAGAGATGCAGGCTGCCTTTGGCGACGAGGGTCAGAACCGGTTCTTCCGTCCGCTGTACGACTCGCTCAGCGCGCACGGTTTTCCGATGCGGCCTTACGACGAGGCCTTCGCCGATACCCAAGAACTACGACAGAAGTGGGCTCCAGCGATGGAGTCGATGATCGACGTCCTCGATGCACCCCGCGGCTTCTGGGGACACGCCATTGGTCACCGGCTCGAGTCGCCATCGTTCTTGGTGCCTGACGAGGGCTAGCGTCGGCCCATGGCAGCAGTCGACGTCGCCCACACCGTCACCGGGTCTGGCCCGCCCGTCTATATGGCCCACGGCATCGGGTCACGCAAGGAAATGTGGCAGCCGATCATGGCCGGGCTCGCCGACCGGTTCACGTGCGTGGCCTATGACCAGCGCGGCCATGGCGAGAGCCCGATCACGCCCGTGCCCTTTGGGCTCGACGACCTGGTGGATGATCTCGAAGCACTTCGCCAGAAGCTCGGCCATGACCGCATTCATGTGATGGGTCACTCACTCGGCGGCCAGATCGGGCCTCGGTACGCGTTGCGTCATCCCGACTCGACCGCGTCGGTTGTCGCGTTGTCGACCGCAGCCGGGCGCACCGACGAAGACCGCCGCAAACTCGCCGCGGTCATCCAGCGCATGCGAGACGAAGGCATCGATCAGGTCCTGCCCGCACTCTGCGACCGCTGGTTCACGCCTGCTTTCGCCGAAGCCAATCCCGACGCCATCGAGCGCCGCATCGCCCAGGTTCTCGATACGCCCGGCGAGCAGTTCCTGTGCGTATTCGACATCTACGGCGACACCGAGATGGCGCCCTGGCTCCACAAGGTCTCGGCGCCGTGCCTGGTGCTCACCGGTGAGCACGACCCGGGTTGCAGCCCTCGCCACAACGAGTTCATCCATGGCGAGTTGCCCGACTCCGAATTGGTGATCCTCGAGGGGCTGCGACACTCGATCATCGTCGAAGCGCCCGAACGGGTTGTCGGCCCGGTCCGAGCTTTCCTGGCGCGTCAGCCCGGCTGAGACGCTTCGGGGCTCGACGCAAACTCGGGCATGACCTCTTCGGCGAAGCACTCGATCATCTCGAGCGTCGCGGCCTGGGGCAGACCAAAGTTCGGGTTCAGAATCACCCGGTCGATACCGAGGTCTGCGTAGACCGCGAGGCGCTCGACCATCTCATCGGGAGTGCAGACGAGCAGGCTGTCGGCCAGCTCATCGATCGATTGGGAGCGGGGGAGTGGACGAATCATGCCGGCGTCGACGAGGCCCGGGCCGGTATAGATGTTGTCGAACCGGCTGTAGTACGCATGCGCTGCCTCGACCCGTTGCTGGCGCTCCGTCGGCGTGTGGGCCAGGTGCGCGACGCGCGACAGGCTGATGCTCAGATGATCGCCGTCGCCGCCCATCTCGGCTTTGGCGTTCTTGTGTCCGCGCACTTGATTGACGAGCAGTTCGTGTTCGCCAGCAAGCGGTGTCGTCTGGATGTGGAAGCCGCGCTTGGTGCAGGCGCTGATGCCTTCGGGCGCCATCACCGCCATCATGAGCTGCGGTCGGTCCGGCGCGACGGGTCGGGGCATGATCGTGAGTGGTTCGAAGTCGTAGTACTGGCCGTGCCAGCTGACTTCTTCTTCGGTCAACAGCGCCTGCAGCACATCGAGTGACTCGTCGAAGCGGGCCCGCGTCTCTTCCATCGGTACGCCCAGGCGTTCCATCTCGAATCGAAACGCGCCCCGTCCAACGCCGACAAGCAGTCGCCCTTCGGTGAAGATGTCGGCGACCACGAGTTCGCCGGCAAGGATCCGCATGTCGTGCAACGGCAACACGATGACCGACGTCATGATCTTGATCCGGTCGGTGTGTGCCGCGATCTTGACCGCGAACTGAAGCGGTGCGGGGTTCATGAGACAGCTCACCAAGTGGTGCTCGGTGAGCCCGACGGCGTCGTAGCCAAGCCGATCGCACAGCACCGCCTGCTCGATCATGTCCGCGTAGACGCGATCGCCGCCGTAGCTCTTGTCGGGATAGTCCGCAGACAGCTGGATGCTGAACTTCATCGCCCCGAGACGCTAGCAAGCGCACGTTGGGCGCCGCCGCCGAAGAACCGCCACCGCCGAAGAACCGCCACCGCCTAAGAACCGCCACCGCCGAAGAACCGCCACCGCCTAAGAACCGATTGCACATAACGACATAACGTGCTAGTTATCTCGCTATGTCATCGACGGCGACCGTATCCACCAGCATCGACGTGGACCTAGAACCGGTACTCAAGGCACTCGCGAGTGAGCGGCGACTTCAAATCCTGCACTGGCTCAAGGATCCCGCGGGCAACTTCCCGCCCCAGGAGCACGGTGATCCAGATCTTCACGGCGCCTGCAACCAGTTCATCGTCGAGAAGCTCGGCGTCAGCCAACCGGCTGCCTCGCGCCACCTCAAGGTGCTCGTCGATGCCGGACTCATCATTGCCACCCCTCGCAAGGGTTGGACCTACTACCGGCGAGACGAACACGCCATCGCCGCCACCATTCAAGAACTCTCAACGATCTAAGGGGACGAACCATGCACGAATCACTTCAGGACAAGATCGTCATCGTGACCGGTGCCGGCAAGGGAATCGGGCGAGCCCTCGCCGAACGATTCGCCGGCGCTGGATCCAAGGTTGCGGTCAATGACGTCGACAGCGACGCCGTCGCTGAGACCGTTGACGCCATCGAGGCATCGGGCGGATCGGCGATAGCCGCCGTCGCCGACGTCAGCGATAGCGCTTCTGTTGCCGCAATGATCGACTCGGTCATGTCCGAGCACGGCCGTATCGACGTGTTGCTCAACAACGCCGGGCTCGTCAGCCCGATGCTCCATTTCTTCGAAGCCGACGAAGCATGGTGGCGCAAGATCATCGACGTGAACTTGACCGGTCACTTCCTGGTCTCGCACCCCGTTGCCCGGATCATGGCCAAGCAAGGTGGGGGCTCCATCATCAACATGAGCTCCGGGGGTGCAACCCGTGCCCATCGCGCCTTCACTGCGTACGACGCGACCAAGGGCGGTATCGAGGCACTCACCCGAGCAATGGCCCTCGACCTTGGCCCTTACGGCATCCGGGTTAACGCACTCATGCCCGGCTCGATCGACACGAGCGGCCTCGACATCGAGGCCCGCAAGCTGCGCGGCGAGAACGTGCCCCTCGGCCGCATCGGCGAACCCTACGACATGACCGGCGCGGCGCTGTTCCTGGCTAGTGACGATGCGGCGTACATCACCGGCGACGTGATCAAGGTCGACGGCGGCAGGCTCGCCCAACAGCGCTCCGCGACCGTCGACATCATGCCTCCGTCAGACTTTCCCAAGATCGAGGACCTGTAGTGCCTACCCAGAACGCCCTGCGGATTGGGGCCGATGTCGGTGGCACATTCACCGACATCGTGTTGGAGCGGGTCGACGGCACGTTCGCCTCGACCAAGGTGCTGACGACCC
>CALLPT010000259.1 GCA_938015575.1 uncultured Acidimicrobiales bacterium | reverse complement strand
CGAAGCCATGATTCGGTTGCTGCGAGCAGCGATGCATCGCTGGCTAACTGCAGAGCGATCAGCCGTCGACCACGATTCGGTGCGGGCCTATCGAGACGCAACCCACATCGGCATGGGCGAGATCGGTCAGGTCTTCAACCGGTCGAATCTCGAGGACGTGCTCGACAACGAGCGCTACCTCGAAAGCTTCCACTCCAGGAGCTAGTCCGGGTAGAGGCGATACCGCCGCATCGAGCGATCGAATGCGGCGGTCTCGTCGCGCCAGGCCTCCGCAATCCTGTCCGACCCCTCCCCTGCCTCGAGCGCGAGACGGAGCTCGTCGGTGCCGGCAAGCAAGTCGAGAAAGTCGGGACGATCGATCACGACCACCCCAGCCTTGCTCACGTGCTCCAGCACCGACCTCAGCACGGCAACACCGGTCGACACGGATTCGAAGGTCTGCGCATCCGTGACCGACCAACGGACACCATGCACCTCGGTGTCGACATGTGCGGGCGTGATGGTGAGACTCCCCAGGCGAGGCGTGAAACTCACGGGCTCGAACGCCACCCCGGGTAGGTCCAGCTCGGCGAGCGATGCAGCCAAGGCGGGGCCATCGAGCCACGGCGCCCCGATTTGGCGGAAGACGGCGTCGCTGCCGCGGCCGTAGCTCAGCGTTGTGGCTTCGAACAGCACCGTGCCCGGATACACCGTGGCGGCTTCGATCGACGGAAGGCCGGGACTCGGCGCGGACCACCCACTCGATACGTCGCTCCAATACTGCCCGTGGCGCCACCCGTTCATCGGCACGAGGATCAAGGTGAGGTCGTCGAGACCTGGCAGCCAACCCTCGCCGACGATTGCATTGGCCAACTCCGCTGCCGTCAGCCCATGCACCTGCGGGATCGGATACGGGCCAATGAACGACTCGAACTCAGGCTCGAGCACATGACCGGCCGACGCCGTGGTCCCGAGCGGGTTCGGCCGATCGAGCACCACGAACGGGATGGCGGCCTCGGCGGCAGCTTGCATCGCGAGCCCCATGGTCGTGATGTAGGTGTAGTGCCGAGCGCCGACGCCCTGAAGGTCGTACACGAGTGCATCGAGTCCGGCCAGCATCTGCGGTGTGGGCGATCGAGTCGCTCCGTAGAGGCTGTGCACGGTCACACCGGTCGCCTCGTCGACCCCGCCCGGCACCGTGATACCGGCATCGAGATCACCTCGGGGTCCATGCTCTGGGGCGAAGATCGACACCAGTTCGAGATCCGGATGGTCAGCGAGCAGATCGATCGTCGACTCGCCGTCGACGACCGACGCATGGTTCGCGATCAGCCCGATACGGCTGGCATCGGGAAGCACGTTGCCGGCGAGCAATGCTGCAGCGCCCGGCGAATACGAAGGCAGAACTTCAACCGTCGGCGTCGCAGTGGCCACCGGCGTCAGGCTCGGTTTCGGTGCGACGGTCGGTGCCGCGGTCGGCGCAGCTTGCTCAGGCGAAATCGCGGCGGATGCAACCGGCGTGTCCTGCACGACGGAGCTTCCTTCCCGCGGATTGGAGCTGCACGACGCAAGAAGCAACGCAGCTAGCACGAACAGCGCCAGTGGCCGCGAGCCTGGCGTTCGCATGGATCGTGACAAGGACGGGCCGCTCAGTCGGCGGCGAGTTCCTCCATGACCTCGTCGGAGATGTCGAAGTTCGAGTAGACGTCTTGGATGTCGTCGTTGTCTTCGAGGATCTCGATGAGGTTCAGGACCTTCTTTGCGTCGCTGGTATCGAGTTCGACGGTCTGTTGGGGAACCATCACCAGATCGGCCGACGTGAACTCGATGTTTTCGCTTTCGAGCGTGTCACGCAGCCCGTTCAGGTCGGTCGGCTCACACGTGATCTGCCAGTTGTCGCCGATGGCAACGAGGTCTTCGGCCCCGCCTTCCATAGCGACGAGCATGAGGTCGTCTTCGGTCAGTTCGCCCTTGGGCAACAACACGATGCCCTTGCGCTCAAACTGCCAGGCGACCGCACCCGGCTCTGCCAGCGAGCCGCCGTTCTTGGACAACAGCGAGCGAATCTCGCTTCCGGATCGGTTGCGATTGTCGGTGAGCACATCGATGTAGAGAGCAACGCCGGCGGGCGCGTAGCCCTCGTAGGTGATGGGCTCATAACTGACGCCTTCGAGCTCACCAGTGCCGCGTTTGACCGCTCGTTCGATCGTGTCGAGGGGCACCGAGTTGTCACGAGCCTTCTGGAACATCGTGCGTAGCGTCGGGTTCGAATCGGGGTCGCCCCCGCCCTGGCGAGCTGCGACTTCGACCTGCTTGATCAACTTGGCGAAGAGCTTGCCGCGTTTGGCGTCAGCAGCGCCCTTCTTGTGTTTGATCGTTGCCCATTTGGAGTGACCCGACATCTGACCTGTGCCCCTTACTCAGCTCAACTCACAAAAGTACCGGTGCAGACGCCGATCAGGCGACAGTTCCGGGTGAAACGCTGACACCAGGACCGAGCCCTGTTGGCACAAGACGGGGTCACCGTCATAACTCGCAAGCACTTCGACACCGTCGCCGACACGCTCAACCCGGGGCGCTCGGATGAAGACGGCATGGAACGCATCGGTGCTGAGCACCGAGATCGCGAGCGCGTCGCTGAACGACTGGTTCTGTCGTCCGTAGCCGTTGCGCTGCACGGCAATGTCGATCGCGCCGAAGCTCTTCTGGTCAGGACGCCCGTCGCTGACCTCGGTAGCGAGCAGGATCATGCCGGCACACGTGCCGAACGCGGGCATGCCCTGATCAAGGCGCTCGGCAAGCGGTTCGCGCAATTCGTTGCGATCGAGCATCATCGACATCGTCGTCGACTCGCCGCCCGGGATGATCACCCGATCGCAGCCATCAAGTTGGGAAGCCGTCCGCACCTCGACCGCGTCGACGCCGAGTTCGGCGCACGCGTCGAGATGGGCTCGAAAGGCGCCCTGGAGGGCCAGGACGCCGACGCGGGTCGTCAACTACCAGCCGCGGTCTTCGTAGCGGACTTCGAGGTCGTCCATGCCGATACCGGTCATGGGTGCACCGAGGCCACGGGACACCTTGGCCAGGATCGACGCGTCTTCGAAGTTGGTGGTCGCTTCGACGATGGCGCGGGCCCGAGGTGCCGGGTCGGCGCTCTTGAAGATGCCGGAGCCGACAAACACGGCGGAGGCACCGAGCTGCATGGCGAGTGCGGCATCTGCTGGGGTGGCGAGGCCGCCGGCGCAGAACAGCGGCACGGGAAGCTCGCCGGTCTCGGCAATCTCTTGCACCAGCGGCAGCGGGGCTTGCAGCTGCTTGGCCCACTCGAACAACTCGGCGTTGTCGTTGGCGTTCTGGACCTTCTTGATGTCGCCGAGGATCGAGCGCAGGTGGCGCACGGCCTGGACGACGTCGCCAGTGCCGGCTTCGCCCTTGGAACGAATCATGCACGCGCCTTCGGCGATGCGGCGCAGCGCCTCGCCGAGGTTGGTTGCCCCACACACGAAGGGCGTGGTGAAGGCGAACTTGTCGATGTGGTGCTTCTCGTCGGCCGGCGTCAGCACCTCGGACTCGTCGATGTAGTCGACCTCGAGCGCCTGGAGAATCTGGGCTTCGACGAAATGGCCGATGCGGGCCTTGGCCATCACCGGAATGGTGACGGCTTCCTGGATGCCCTCGATCATCTCGGGGTCGCTCATACGAGCGACGCCACCATCCACACGGATGTCAGCAGGTACACGTTCGAGGGCCATGACCGCAGTCGCACCGGCGTCTTCGGCAATCTTGGCCTGTTCCGGGTTGACAACGTCCATGATCACGCCGCCCTTAAGCATCTCGGCAAGGCCACGCTTGACCTCGTAGGTGCCGGTCTGACGGTTCTGGCTTTCGGTCATGGGCCGAAGTGTACGACCATGCGACCGTCACGAGAAGCCGAATTAGAGCTTCTAACAAGCTTCGTTCGATGACTGTCATTCATCACCTCGGGGTGCTATCCATTTGCGGTGCAGTCGGGGCAGCCAACCATGCAGCGAAACAACGCGCCTCCGGGTCGCTTGCAGGGACGCCGTGGTCGCTTGCGTCGGCTGTTCGCAACCACCGTCGCGGTCATGCTGTGCGCTGCGATGGCGGTGCCTACGGGAACTGCGGGAGCGCAGGCAAACCTCGACGAGTTCGACCAGGCGCTTGTCGAGCTGATCAATCAATGGCGAGCGGAACGAGGACTCGGCATCCTCGCCGTGCACGACGGTTTGTCTTCCACGTCTCGGGACTGGAGCGATCACATGGCCAGCGGAAGCACGAACTGTGCTTCTGCCGGGACCAGGTGGGGCCATTCAGCGCTCTCGGTGAACGACCCAGCGCATCCTTCCGGAACGACCTCGATTGCCGAGAACTTGGCCTATGCATGCGGCGCTCCCGGGCTCGAGGCTGACCGAACTTGGTCACGCGCTGCTGGCCCCCTGCCGGGCTATTGCACGTCGCCGATCGACTTCACCTCGCCCGAATCGGTGGTGTGCGGTTGGCTCTCGAGCACGTCACATCGGCCGGCCATTGCCGACCGTCAGGCAACCCACATCGGCAGCGGGTCTGCGACCCGATCACTCGGCGGTGGCGGTATCGAGCGCTGGTCGACGCAGCTCTTCACCCGCTCGACGACACCCGAATTCGATGTGTCGTGCGATGGTTCATTCGATGTCGTCGACGCACTGCTGATCGCCCAGTTCGAGGTCGGCGTGCGGTCCGGCGTCGCATCGTGCGCGTTGACCGACACGGGCAGCCAACTCAACGTCGCTCGTGCCGATGTGAACGCCGATGGCCAAACGAACATCGTCGACGCACTCGTCATCGCCCGCTGCGTCGTCGGCCTCCAAGCCTGCTGACCGTCACGGTCGAGTTCGGCTGTGGGTGTCAGCGAGAAACGGTTCGCGCCTGCGGTATCGTCGAGACGATGCTTGAGAACCCACCGATTGGCCTAATGCTCGTCCCGATGCCGTTGACGGCGGGCGTGATCGTGGGCGTTTTGGCTGGTCTCGTGACCGGCTCATGGATCGTCGCCATCGTGGGACTCGTCGTCGCGGCGCTCGTCGCAGCCGCACTGGCGTACTTCCTCGCCGAAAAGGTCGCGCTGCGTCTCTTGGGAGCACGTCCGCTCCTCGAGGGCGGCTCGACGATGCTGCGCAACCAGCTCGAAGAGCTCTGTGCGCGAGCCGGCATGAGCGAACCCGACCTGTACACGGTCGGCCCTGGCGCCGCTGCGATCGCATCGGTTGGTCGTGGTGCCAGCAATGCACTCGTCGTCACCGACGGGCTCAGCGACGATCTAACTGTCGTCGAACTTGAAGCCGCCGTTGCCCGCGAACTGGCCCGAGGCCGATCGGGTGCAACGACCGTCGACACGCTCGCCGTAACGTTCCTCACGTTGCCGTTCGGCCCCCTCGGAGGTCTCGGACGTTCGTTGCTGCATTGGATCCGAGGCGGCGATCACGATGCAAAGACGGACCTCGAAGGCATCGAGATCACGCGCTATCCCCCAGGCATGAGTGCGGCGCTCGCCAAGATGAGTCGTCCCGAATCACCAGCTGCCGTACACCACCTGTGGGCCGTCGGTGACAGCGCTGCAGGCGACATCGGCCGCTTCGGGCTGGCCGAACGCCTCGAGCTCCTGCACGAGCTCTAGCCCCGCTCACGTACCAGGCGTTCGTACTTCTCGAGGTAGAGATCGGCGAGGGCTTCCATCGAGAACTCGTCGGCGCGTTTGCGTCCTGAGCGAACACGCTCGTCAACGACTGGGCCCGCAGCCAAGGTCTCTACCAAGCCTGCGCCGAGCGCATCGACGTCGCCCGGCGCGACCAGGAGTGCGTCGACCCCGTCACGGGCGACCGCTCGGTATCCGTCGATGTCACTGGCCACGATCGGTGTGCCCGCGGCCATGGCTTCGAGCAAGATGATGCCGAATGACTCGCCGCCGAGTGAAGGCGCACAGACGACGTCGGCACCGGCCATCCGCGATCGTTTCTCGGCATCGCTGATGCGGCCGAGCCATTCGATGCGAGCGTCGGATCCGAAGCGATGGCGCAACTCTGCCGTCTGGTCGCCATCGCCACCCACCCAGATCCGCGCGTTTTCAGGCAGGTGGGCGGCTGCGGCCAGCAGCACTCGCAGGCCCTTGCGCTCGTCGTGGCGGCCAAGAAACAGCACGGTTGGGCCGTCGGAGGGATGTGGATCGGCGAGGGCGAAGCGATCGGTGTCGATCCCGTTGAAGACGCGCTCGTAGTTCCCGCCAAGCCATCGCGATGCGAGCGCCTCGGCGTCGGCGGACACCGCGCAGGCGATCCCGAGCCGGCCCCGCAGCGATCGGCATCCTCGGTTGATCCATCGGTACGCAGAGCTTCGGCCCGCGGCGTGGAACGTGCCGATCATCGGCGCCGCTTGCATCAACACCGTCGTGATGCCAACCCCAGGAGCCAACGGCTCGTGGATGTGCAAGACGTCGAACTCTTCGTTCCACAGCGCCTTGATCAGCCGAATCTGCGCCGGGAGATCGGGAGCAATCGGTGCGATGGAGCCATTCGCCGCTGTCGGCAAGCTGGCCCCCAGCGTCGTGATACCTGTGTCTGGAGGCGGGCCGTCGCAAGGGGCAAGCACGCGCACGTCAAGCCCGTGGCGGCGCATGACCCGAGCCAGCGACAGCACCTGTTCCTGTACACCGCCGTGGATCGACAGCGAGTACGGACACACCATGCCGACTCTCACGGTTGCTCATCTCTGACGTCGACAACCTGTGTCATGGCCAGGTCCGAGGGCCAATTGGGCTGGAGGAGCATCCACTGGGTCGGCTCACGGCGGATCTGTTTCTCGAGCACCCGGGCGATGTCTTGGGTGATCCTGACGATGTCATCGCCCATCCGCTTGGCCCGCCGCTCGGCGGGCACCGGCGGTTCGCAGATTGCGGGGTTGTAGCTGCCGCGGTGATACACGGCGACGGGGATGATGCGGGCGCCGGTCCGCAAGGCCAGCGTCGCCGCTCCCCCAGGAAGCTCCGTGGTCTCACCGAAGAACTCGACTTCGACACCACCGTCACCAAGGTTGCGGTCGCTCATGAGGCACAGCACGTGGTTTGCTCGAAGCCGTCGCAGCAATTCGGCGCCGAGACCCTTGTCGAGGGCAAGGACCTCCATGCCTGCGCCGCTGCGCCATTCGTACATGAACTGGCGGACTTCTTCGTTCTCGAGCCGTTCGACGATGGCGGTCACGTCGTGGCCGGCGACCTTGGAAAGCCAGCTGCCGGCAAACTCGAACCCTCCCAGGTGCGGCAGGACGAGCATCGTTCCCTTGCCGGCGGCGACGCTGTCCTCGATGTGTTCGTAGCCCTCGTAGCTGAATCCTCGGTCGAGTTCCATCAGGTCGGTGGTGGGCAGTCGGGTGCTGTCGGTCCAGTAGCGGGCGTAGCTGCGCAAGACCGCCCGTACCCCTTGGGCGCTCGTTCTCGCATCGAGACGCCGACCGGTCGATCGTTCGAGGTTGCGCGCCGCGATCACGCCACGGTCGGGGGCGAAGCGAGGAAGCGCTGAGGTGACGACGCCGACGACGGCCCGCATCACCGGTCGCGGCAGCGTGCGCGCGGCCAGGGCCAGCGTCTGGAAGCCAACGAGCGCAAGGTTTGGGGCAGCGAGCTTGGGTGCCATCTGCTCAGCCGCTTCCGAGACGATGCTGCTCAGCCGACCGGTTCCGACGACCGGCTGGACTGCATCTCCGATGTTGCCTGGCCCCAAATCTTGAAGAAGCGCTGTACGACGGTGATGCAGATCAGGGCGAACATGATCCACAGCACCGGAATCAGGATGCTGTTGAAGACGAGGGCGACCGAGATCGCGATGTAGCGCTCGGCCCGCTCCATGATGCCGCCCTTGGCGTCGTAGCCGAGCAACTCACCCTTGGCTCGCAGGTACGAGGTCAGCATGGCCGCAGCCATGATCGCCATGGGCAGAATCGAGATGCGGCCCGGCTCGGTGACGTCGAGATGCCAAGCGATCCCGATGAAGATGAGTGCGTCGCTCACTCGGTCCATCGACGAGTCGAAGAAAGCCCCCCGCTTCGACGTGGTGCCAGCGGCCTTGGCGACCGGCCCATCGAGCAAATCCGGGACAGCCGCAGCAAGCATGAGGGCAAAGCCGAGCCACAGCCGGCCAGCGCCGATCGCCCACGCGGCCCCACCGGCCATGAGCACACCGACGACGGTCAAGATGTCGGCCGTGATCCCGACTCGATGCATACCCCGCCCGACCGGATCGGTCGCCTTTGCGACACCTTCGCGGAAGTTGCCATCAAACATAGGAACTCCAGTCTTCGGGATTGTTCTCGACAATCGTGTCGAGCACCTCGCCATCGTTGCCATCGACCAGCACCAGGCCACGGCGTTCGGGCTGGGGTTCGTTGGAGTACAGCAGGATGCGCCATGTCGGTCGGCTCAGCCAACCGCGCCAGCCGAGCTGGGCGCTGGCGTGTCCGATCGGGAAGCCGACGCTGCGCGTTGCCGCGACCAGGGCCTCGTTCTCATCGACGGCGAGGTTCCACCCGGCGATCAGGCCATACAGGCCGACCGAGATCAGCACGACGCCACCCCAACCGAAGCCGGCGTTGACCATCGGCGAGTCGTTGGCAAGAAGCCAAAGAATCACGAAGACGGCGCCGATCAGCACATAGAGCGTTGCGGCGATCCGGCGGCGATTGTTATTGGGGAAGACGTAGGGCCCGACGTACTCGGTGGCGTTGAGATCCTCAGGAAGCTCATCGCGAACCGCGCCATCGTCTTGCGCCTCGGGCTCGATCTCGGATGGCTCCTCGGCCTGACCGTTCATGACCTCAACGGTACGGCACCATCGGACCCATTGCGCGCCTCACGCGCTCACTCAAAGTCGGGCCTTGGCGGCGAGCGCACCGCTGACATAGTCACGGATGGCGTTCGCTGCGGCCGGGCGAACTTGATCGAGGGACCGAAGATCCTGCTGCGCCCATTGACGCACAACGAGGCGACCTCGTGATCGGACGTCTACCGATGACGGGAGCCCCGAGGCGTAGCTCATCTCGCCGATCAGCGCACCACGCCGGAGTACCCGAGTACTTTCACCGTTCTGCAAGATTTCGGCGTAGCCGTCGACCACGAGCGCAACGAAGTCC
>CALLPT010000258.1 GCA_938015575.1 uncultured Acidimicrobiales bacterium | reverse complement strand
CCCCCCACGACTCGTAGTTCTGGTCGCGGACGATGATCCGCTCGAGCGATGGCACTTCGGCGTCGATGTCTGCGACCGCGCCCGCATGGCTCGCGGACACCACGAGTGCTCGACAACCCGTGTGGTCGAGCATGTGGCGGTGGGCCTCGCGGCTGTTGCGCGGATAGAGGGGTACCCGGACCAGGTTCGCAGCGGCGCTGCCACAAAAGAAGTCGACCGATTCAAACGTGTTGTCCTCGAGCACACCGACCCGGTCGCCAGGTTCGAGACCCGCGTCGAGCAGCGCGTTCGCCATGCGCAGCCCTCGCTCCCACGCCTGAGCAAAGCTCAGCCTCGTGTCGCCGTCGATGACCGCCGTGGCGTCGGCGTGGAAGTACGCCGACCGCCGCATCAGCGACCGGACATCCATCAGCGGGACTCGGCGGCCAGATCGAGCATACGTTCGACGATGCGCTGCACCTCGAGGGCTTCGGCAAAGGTCGCCAGGGTTTGAGGCTTGCCGTTCACCAGGTCGCCGAGCTGGCCGAGTTGGGCCGCGTAGGCCGCCGGACCCGCCGCTGCTTCGTCGCTGAGTCCCGGTGTCCAAGCGCCGCCACGGTCGGTCATCGAGTACTGGTACCAGTTCGTCAACCGCCACGAGGCGGCTGCGCCGCGCACGGTGAACTCGACCTCGTCGACGCCGGCTGAATCGCTTGATCCCAGCACGTGGATCGGTACCCCGTCGGCGCGAAGCAACGCAATCAGTCGCTGCTCCGAGGTGCCGTCGGCGGGAAAGTGGGCCGAGCACGACTCGACGGTTACCGGGCCGTCGAACAATCGCAGGAGCAGGAACACGTAGTGCGAGATGACTTCTCGGGTCCATCCACCTTGGTCTCGATCGCGAAGCCAGCCAGCGCTGGCCTGCCATGCCCGGGGCCATTCTTCGAAGTGGACTCGCAGGTCGACCCCGTGGATCTCATCGCCCGATCGGGCCACATCGCCGAGCAGGCGCACCGCGCTCGGCGCCGCGCCAAAGACGTAGTTCACGGCGGCTGGTATCGCCGCGGCCTCGACCCGCTCGACCATGCCGGCGCTTTCGGCGTCATCGACGCCCAGCGGCTTCTCGCACAACAACGCCTTGCCGGCGCCGATGACCAGATCGACGTACTGCTCATGGAACAGCGGCGGCACAGCGACGTAGACCGCGTCGACCGCCGGGTCTTCGATCAGGGCGTCGGCCGATGCGGCGATGGCGACGCCGAATCGCTCGCGGGCCATGGCAGTCGCCGACTCGGACACATCGAACCCACCGACGAGTTCAAATCCGTCATGCATCTGATATTGCTCGACATAGCGAAGACCGACGGTGCCGAGGCCAATGATGGCGATGCCGATGGGCTCGTTGGCCGTTGCGGGAGAGTTGCTCACGCAACCGAAGTTAGTTGCCGGCGACGAATGGACCGAGATCGGTGATGGTGCGCGTGTCGCGATGGTTCGCGAACCAGGCAAACCAAAAGGACTGCTCCGCGATGAATCGCTCGCCTTGGTCATCGAAGACGCGGGCGCCGACACCGGTCGGTTCGACGGTGAAGGACCGACCGCCAACGTCGACGATGAGGATCTCGCCGAGCTCGTTCAGTGCATCGACCGAGAACGCAACCGAATCCTCGTCGAACGAAATGCCCACCACATCGGTCTTGAGCGGCCAGGTGTCGGGCGTGTCGAGGACCGGGAACCAGACGTCGGGGTTGTCGTAGTACGACGCGTACGCCTCGCCTGGTGTGTAGTCGTAGGCGATTGGTGGACGTTCGGGATCGTCGAAGAAGATCGGTTGGGGGAGCGCGAGCACGTCGGTGTCCGGGTTCTCGGCGACCCAGTCACTCCAGCGCATGTGGTTGACGGCGCGAACCGAGAGCTCGGTTCCAAGGTGCGTGCCGCCGATGCCCGTTCCCCGCAGATGGCTCCAGAGGGTCTGAGTCTCGACGTCGAGCATGATCTTGTTGGAGTTCGACAACAAGCCGCTGGTCAGGAACTGCACCACCTGGCCATCGATCGTGCGTTCATAGACAATCGCTGATCGACACAGCGTGCAGTAGACGATGGCCAGCTCGTCGCCGCCGATCGTGTCGTTGGCGAGCTCGTGGCGGGCGATGATGCGCAGGGGATAGGCGACGGCTTCGCCGTTCGCGATCACGCCGAGCACGACTTCGTCGTCGACCATCCAGTCGGCCTCGGCCGCGGGCACCCGCTCGGGGTCGTTGAGTTCGGGGATGCCGCCGACGGGAACACCGCCCCATTGGATCGCGGCGAGCTCGGTCTGATCGGCGACCGAGTCGAGCAGGGGCCCGAACTCGGGATCAATGCGGGCATACATGGCGACCTTGAACGCGCGGTAGCCGTCGCCGCCATCGAGGCCCATCGACGTCGACCAGCTGCCGTAGTTGATCATGTCCGGAATGCGGTTCTCCGAAGGGATGCCGGTGATGTCCTGGAGCGTGGCCCGGATCGTGTTCGAGATCTGCAACGAGGGATCGAACCGCAACAGGTCGAGCAGCCATGGCACCCAACGCTCGCTGCCGTGTTCGGCCGCGGCATCGACAAAGGCCGACGCGGTCGCGCTGTTCGATTCCGCGATCAAGGCTTCGGCCGCTGCGAGCACGGGACCTGGGTCAGGATCACGTTCTGCTTGGCTCACCTCGGTCGGTCCTGCCACTTCGGTCGGCCCTGTCACCTCGGTTGTCGGGGGTTCAGCAGATGCTCCACCCGTGTCCGAAGCGCATGCGACGGTGACAAGCGCGGCGAGAACCAACCACACTGCGACGTGGACCGAACGCGTGGTGGAAGACAGCATGAAGAGGGAACCCGCTAGGCCGCAGGTGTGTTCCCCGACTTGCGATGGAACAGGCCGGCAATTCCGGCTGGAGCAACAAACGTAACCAGGATGAGTCCTGCGCCGAACACGACGGCCTCGTTGTCGATGAGGCCGACTGCCCCGTTGAATGCAGGCACTGCGATCAAGGCAACGACACCGAAGATCGCGCCGACCAGAGTGCCCAGGCCTCCCAGAACGGCGGCGGCGTACAGCCGAAGCGAGAGAAACGCATCGAAGTCGCCGTGGCTTACATAGGGGTTCAGGATTGCCTGGAGGACCCCAGCAGTGCCGGCCATTGCCGCCGAGATGGCGAGGACGCCGGCCTTGAGCGCCCGAACGTTGATGCCAAAGGTCGCTGCTGCCGCTTCGTCATCGCGGATGGTGCGCATCGCTCGGCCGATTCGGCTGTCGATCAGGTTGCGGGCGATCAAGAACCAAAGCGCCACGACCGCGATGCAACATCCGTAGCGCCAGACATGCACGTGGTCGTCGAGGCCGAGAAACGACGGCGGGACAAAGGCGTCGTTGACAACGGTTCTGCCGGTGACCCCTCCGGTCCAGCTTCCGAGCCGTCGCGCAAATGGCGGAAAAGCGAGCGCGAAGCCGAAGGTGATCAGCGCGAGGTACAGCCCGCGTACCCGCAGGGCGGGGAGTCCGAGCACTAGGCCGATGATGCCCGAGAACACCGTCGCCAAGAATCCGGCCACGAACAGCGACATGCCTTGGTCGATGAGGTTGGCCATCGTGAACGCTCCGACGCCGACGAAGACACCATGGCCCAGTGAGATGAGACCCGTGTAGCCCGTCAGCAGGTTCACACCGAGCACGGCGAGAACCAGCACGACGAGGCGCGACAGCTTGTTCAGGTCCAGAGGTTCGGCGATGAGCGGCGGGATCACAATGACGAGCGCAAGCAGCATCCAGCCGGGCCAGAACCAACGTGACCGTTCCTGGGCGTCGGGTGGCTCCGACAGGTCCGCCGGCACCTTCTGGAGCGCGGTCATACCCGACTCACTGGCACCGTGCCGAACAAGCCATGGGGTCGAAGCACGAGCGCCAGGACCATCGCCGCGAGAGGTGGCAACAAGGACAGTTCCGTCGGAATCCCGAGATAGCCCGGAGCCAATGCCTGCGCGAGTCCAACGATGAAGCCGCCGACAATCGCCCCGAGCGGACTGTCGAGGCCGCCGATCGTCGCTGCCGCCAATGCGTAGATGAGGATCTTGATCATCGTGAGCGGCTCGAGCACGATCGTGCCGCCGACCAGGGCGGCGGAGAGGGCGCCGATACCGGCCGCAATCGCCCAGCCGATCGTGAGCGTTCGTCCGACGGGAACACCGACGAGTGCGGCGCCGTCACGGTTGCTGGTAATGGCCCGAAAGGCCAGTCCTGTCTTGGTGTTCTGCAACAAGAACCCGAGCCCGACGATCACGACGAGCAGGACGATCCAGACCCCGATTGTCGTGTGGCGCAGTCGGGCACCACCGATCGAGACGAAGTCGTTGATCTCATTCGGGAATGGGCTGGGGAAGGACCGAGCGAACGGGCCCCAGATCCAGAGCGTGAGTCCGTTGAGCAGGATCAACATGCCGATCGTGACATTGACTTGCGACAGGGTCGATTTCCCTTCGAGCGGTCGCATGATGAATCGTTCGACGGCCGCCCCAAGGAGGCCGCCGAACACCACCCCGCCCAAGATCGCCACCCAGACTGGCCAGGGGTGGAACGGCACCCATTCCTGGGCCCATTCGGTGCCGTTGAGCGAGAACCCGAATCCGGCGGAGCCAGGGGCGCTCAGCAACACCAGGGCGACGTAGCCGCTCATCATCGCCATCTCGCCTTGGGCGAAGTTCAAAAGCCCCGTCGACCGGTAGATCATGACGATCGCAAGGGCGAGCGATGCGTAGATCGCGCCGTTGAACATTCCGTCAAAGCAGCGCTGCAGGAACAACTCCATCAGCGGACCATTGAACTCGCTCCGAGCGGCCCCACAAAACGCAGACGCCGCTTCCTTGTTCTTCTCACCGAGTTGCGACCCGGAATGCGGGTCTGAAATCGGTGAGAACGCGGGTTGGGGTCAAAACGGCCGGAGGCCGGTGGGCAGTGCCCACCGGCCTCCGAGCCGAATGTTCTGTCGCTACGGCGATGCCGCAGCGAACAGTGAGTTACGTGATCAGCAACCCTCGCCAGCGACCCAGGCGCAGTTCGGGGACTGGCCGTCGAGGTCGATGATGCCGCCTTCGATGATCCAGGACTGGGTCGCGAAGTCGAAGCGGCTGAGGTCGGAACCTTCCACCAGGTACGCATCTTCAGCACCGTTCATGCCGAAGTTGATGCCTTCGAGAAGGCCCGGGTGCTCCATGCGGAGTGCACGTTGGGCAATCATGAAGTTGGTGCGGCTCAGACCACCAGGCAGGTCTGCAGCGATCTGCAGCGCCTGGACGTGGGTCCAACCGAACTGGCCGTAGCCCGTGGCGTAGAGCGAGACCGAGCTGTCGAGGCCAGCGGCATCGATCTGCTCGTTCATCCACGAGATGTAGGTGTCAGCTTCGTACTGCGGGTCGGTGCTGTCCTTCCAGCCACCACCGAAGATCAGCCACTGGTCAGCGGCTTCACCGGCAGGTGCCATATAGGCAGACACGGCCTTGCAGACCGAAGGCTGGAAGAAGGCTTGTGCGGTAGCGGTGATGCCGGCACGAGCAGCTTCTTGGGTAGCGAGCAGGCAAGGGTTACCGGCGGTCATCGAGATGAACACGTCGGGGTTGCTTGCTGCCAGCGTCGTGATTTCGTTGGTCAGCGTTGCCGCTGCCGGATCGTGGCGGACGAATTCGACCGACTCGATGATGTCGGACTCTTCGGCGAAACGATCGAAGCCCTGCTCGTAAGCGAGGCCGAAGTCGTTGTCCATGACGAGTGCGGCAACCTTGGTGCCCGGTTCCATGTTCTGCTCAATCCACGAGCCCCAGAGGAGTGCCTCGGTGGCGTAGGACATCTGCAGACCAGAGGTCCACGGGTTGTTGAGTGGGTCGCCCCAGGCCTGGTGACCGGTCATCGAGAACGGCTGCGGGACGCAGTTCTCGTTGAGCGTGCCCTGCACCGAGAAGGTGTTTGGCGAGCCCAGTGTGGTGATGTAGAACGGTTCCTCGGTCTGGAGAAGCTCAGCAACGAGCTCCTGGGTCTGCGTGGCGACGTACGCGTCGTCCTTGATGATCAGGTTGAGCTGCAAGCCGTCGGGGCCGATGCCGCCGTTGGCGTTCACGTAGTCGAAGTACGCACCCATGCCAACACCGATGTTGCCGTAGGCGGCAAGGGCGCCAGACTGAGCGGTCGTGTGACCAATCGTGATCTGGCCATCGGCGATACCTGCGGTATCGCTCCAGTCAGCCGGGCAGGCCGACAGGTCGATGCTCATGCCGCCAGGACCGGTGACGGTGTCACCATCGACGCCGTAGCCAGCTGCCGTGATCTCCGCGACGATGGAAGCGCGGGCCTCGGCCCACTGTGCCTCGAGCTCGGCGAGGGTGGAGTCACTCTGGACACCACCGTCTTCGACCTCGGTCGCTTCTTCTACAGCTTCTTGAGCAGCGTCTTCGTCGACGGCACCGCCGACCTCTTCGCTTTCTTCGTCGTCCATGGCGTCCTCGACAGCGTCGGCAGCATCTGAGGCGGCGTCTTCGACGGCGTCAGCCGCGTCGGATGCTGCATCGGTTACTGCATCGACAGCTCCATCGCTACCGCACGCGGTAGCAAGAAGAGCCAACGAGAACAGGACGGCCAAAAGGCGCATCAGTTTCCTTGACATATGGGTGTTCCCTCCAAGTGTTGATCCCAACCGGGATATAGACGCGTCCCCGAAGGAACGGCGATCGGTATTGAACGTAGTCGGATTGGTCATGGCAGATGTGTCAGGTGTCACGCGTGAGCGATCTCGGGGTCGAAATGGACCGAGATCGGCTCGGCGTCCGCAGGCAATGCGGGCGGCACCGGACGGATTTGAACGAAGTTGGCTCGCACCTTGCGGACGGCGCCGACGATCCCCTGCGGGGCAAAGAACACCACCACGATGAGCACGACTCCGAAGATGGCCTGCGAGAGCGGGCCATCGCCATTGAGTTGGTACAAGCCGGGGATGTCAACGGCAGCGAAGAGCGCCAGTCCGATTGCTGCCAGCGCAATGAACGTGCCCAGGAACGCCATGGCCTTGCGGCCCATCTCTTGCTGCGTGCGGCTCACGTACATGGCGGCCGCAACGGCCAGCAGCAGGAAGATCATCGACGACAGCGAGTAGTCGAAGTAGTTCTGGCAAAGCCAGCGACCGAACACGACGACGATGGCGCCAAGGACGGCGCCACTGATCGTGCCGACCCCACCGACCACCAGGCCGACGAGCAGATCGACCATCAGGACGAAGGTGTAATCCTGCTCCGCAACGAAGCCCGAGTTCATCGCCCACATCACGCCGGCGAGCCCGCCGAGCGCAGCGCTGAGGCCGAAGTTCAGGACCTTGAAGCGGCGAAGGTCGACGCCGCTCACGGCTGCACCGGTCTCGTTGTCGCGGATCGCGATGACGGCGCGGCCCGGGCGGGCCTTGACCAGGTTCGAGATCAGCCAGAATGCCAAAACGCCCATGATCATGATCGGGAAGTAGCGGTACCGGGCTGGTTCGGTGCTGCTGAAGATGCCATCGAGGAAGCTCGGCGGGTTCATCTTCTCCGTGATCTCACGGCCGTTGGCGCCGCCGGTGCGTTCAGCGATTTGCCAGAACTCGAGCTTGGTCAAGCTCGGGAACGCAGCGGCGAACGCAACGGTTGCCATGGCCAGATAGAGGCCTCTGATTCGCAAGGCCGGGATGCCGATGAGGATGCCGACCGCAAACGCTGCGAACACCGACGCCGGGATCGTCATCCAGTAGTCCCACCCGTGGTCCATGATCAGCGATGCGGTGACGAAGCCACCGATCGCGATGAACGCCGACTGGCACAGCGCGAGGAGACCGCTGTAGCCGACCACCAGGTTCAGGCCGAGAATTGCGACCGACATGAGGATCACCCGGTTGAGTCGGGTGACCTGGAACTCAGGGAGCACGAACGGCAAAATGATCGCCGCGAGCGCCAGCAGGCCGAAGCCGACCAAGCGGTACGTGCGGTGCTGGGCGCTGCCCTGGTCGAAGACGTACGGGAAATCCATCACACTCTCTCAATCGTCTTCGTGCCGAACAGGCCGGTCGGTTTGAACCACAACATGACGAGCAGCAGCACGATCGGTGAGATCAGCGGTGCTGCTGACAGAGACGAGATCGGATCGATGTCGGACAGATAGCCGATGCCGACCGAGTTGAGAATGCCGACGACGAAGCCGCCGAGTGCTGCGCCGAACACGCTGTCGAGACCACCGAAGGCGGCCGCGGCAAGCGCGTAGATCAACACGAACGCCATCATGTTGGGCTGCAACGTGATGCGTGGCGCCACCAAGATCGCTCCGAGAGCACCGAAGGCGCAGGCAAGCGCCCAACCGAAGCTGAGGATGCGACCGACTCGAACGCCGACAAGGCGGCTCGACTCGGTGTTCGACGACACAGCCCGGAAGGCCAGGCCCATCTTGGTCTTGTTCAGAATCAGGTACAGGGCGAACAGCATGACCAGCAGGCTGACGATGATGCCGACCGAGTCTTGGAACAAGCGAACGCCGCCGATGACCCAAACGGCTTTGAAGTCCGTCGGGAAGAAGCTGGGCATGACACGTGCCTGGTAGTTCCAGACGTCGCCAGCCACCGCGTTGATGATGTAGAAGATGCCGAGCGTGATGAGCACGACAGGCAAGTGATCGGTCGGGTCGAACGGGCGCAGCAGCGCACGTTCGATACCCATGCCGAGCAGGGCAGCCAGGATCATCGCCGCGATGGCGGCGAGCCAGAGCGGCCAGCTAAAGGCTTGGACAGCAAAGATGAAGCCGAAGAAGGCTCCGATCATCGCCAGCTCGCCTTGAGCGAAGTTGATCAGGGTGGTGGCCTTGAAGATCAGCACCATGGGAATGGCGACCACCGAATAGATGGCGCCGTTCTGGATGCCGTCGATCAGGCGTTGGAAGAACAACTGCATGGTTCAGCACGCTCCTTTCGCGGTCTGTTGGACTGGGTTGTCGACTACGTCATGCACCGAGGTAGGCCTCCTGCACAGCGGGATCGTTTCTGAGCTGCTCGGCAGGACCCGACAAAGCGATCGAACCTGTCTCGAGCACGTACGCGCTGTTGGCGAGGCTGAGCGCCAGGTTGGCGTTCTGCTCCACGATCAGCATGGTCGTACCTTCGTTCTTGTTGATTTCTTCGAAGGTGCCGAAGAGGTCCTCGATGATGAGTGGCGCAAGGCCGAGCGATGGCTCATCGAGCAAAAGCAGCTTCGGTCGTGACATGAGCGCACGGGATACGGCAAGCATCTGCTGCTCGCCGCCGCTCAGCGAGCCGGCCGCCTGATCCTTGCGCTCCTTGAGCACCGGGAACATCTGGAACCAGCGATCGATGTCGTCTTCGACCTCGTTGTCGTTACGCACGTAGGCGCCGACCTGCAGGTTTTCCAACGTCGAGAGCTCCGGGAAGGTGCCACGACCCTGGGGGACGTGAGCAACACCCTTCTGCACGATCAGACCAGTGTCGGCCTTGGAGATATCGACCCCGTCGAGGGTGACATCGCCGCTCGAGTTCACGACCGGCATGTTGCAGATCGAGCGAAGCGTGGTCGTCTTGCCAGCGCCGTTGGCACCCAGGATGACGCATACCTCGCCCTTGATGACCTCGATCT
>CALLPT010000257.1 GCA_938015575.1 uncultured Acidimicrobiales bacterium | reverse complement strand
GAATACGGCCTCCTCCTGGCCCTCGTTGCTCTCGCAGCGATCGCCATCCTCGTCGCCTTCGGTGGCGAAATCGTCGAGGTCTTCACCCAGGCTGAGAACACCATCAACAACCGCGGCAACGTCCCCGCCGCAGACTGATCTGATCTAATCGCTGCGAACGCCAGACGTTCGCTGAAGCCGCCCGACCCCTGGAGGTCGGGCGGTTTCGTCGTTTTCGGCCCTGCGTCAACCTCGCCTGTCGCGGGCCCTGGGCATGACGGCCAGACATGGCGCAAATGCGCGATTCCGTGCGGTTTCCCCCATCGAGATTTCAGGGTTCCGTGATACGGTACGGTTCCACATCGTGGAACCGCCATGCGGTGCCGCGGCGTTCGTTTCGAGCTTCGAGGAGACCGTATGAGCGACGAGAACACCCCCGAAGGCGAGGACGAGGAAATCATCCTCGCCGACCTCAATGACGAAGATCTCACGGCACAGATGCACGACGATCTTTACGACGGGCTCGACACCGAAATCGCCGAAGGCACCAACATCTTGTTGAGCCGGGGCTGGAGCGCCGACAGGGTGCTCAACGACGCACTCGTCGAGGGCATGCGCATCGTTGGCATCGATTTCCGCGACGGCATCCTTTTCGTCCCCGAGGTACTTTTGGCCGCCAATGCCATGAAGGCCGGCATGGCGATTTTGCGGCCGCTACTCGCCGAGACCGGCGCCGAACCGGTCGGAAAAGTCGTGATCGGCACCGTTAAGGGCGACATCCACGACATCGGCAAGAACCTGGTCGCCATGATGATGGAAGGTGCCGGCTTCGAGGTCATCGACCTGGGCATCAATACCGATGTCGACGAGTACCTCGAGGCACTCGAGGAACACAAGCCGGACATCCTCGGCATGTCCGCGCTGCTTACGACCACCATGCCGTACATGAAGGTCGTCATCGACACGATGACCGAAAAGGGCCTCCGCGACGACTACATCATCCTCGTCGGCGGCGCACCTCTGAACGAAGAGTTCGGCGAAGCGATCGGCGCCGACGGCTACTGCCGCGACGCAGCAATCGCCGCCGAGATGGCCACCTCGATGGTCGCCGAGCGCCGTTCGGCCGCCTGATCTCATGACCGGCCCCCGCACACTCGTTCTCGCCTGCGGGGCGCTCATCAACGAGATCCAAGCTGTTCGCGACCTGAACGCGCTGACGAACCTCACGATCGAGTGTTTGCCAGCTTCCTTCCACCTGCACCCGGAGCGCATCCCGACCGAGATGCGGCGCCGGCTGGACCGTGCCCAAGGCAAGTACGACTCGATTCTGCTCGGCTATGCCGACTGTGGCACCGCCGGTGCGCTCGACGACATCTGCGCCGAGTACGGGGTGAGCAGGCTCGACGGTGCCCATTGCTATGAGTTCTTTGCCGGCGCCGAGCGGTTCCATGCGCTCCACGCCGACGACCCAACGGTCTTCTACCTCACCGATTTCCTCGCCCGCCATTTCGACCGGTTCGTGATGGACGGCCTGGGGATTACGAAGCACCCTCAACTGCTCGACGCCTACTTCGGCAACTACACCCGTCTCGTCTACTTGGCCCAGACCGAAGATCCCCGGCTCGATCGTTATGCCGAAGCCGCGGCAGAGACGCTTGGCCTGCGGTACGAGCGAATCAGCACGGGCTACGGAGACATGTCCGAACAGATCGTCGAGTTCGCAGGACAGGGCGCATGAGCGAGCGACGCCGCCGACGTGGCGGGGCCAACGAGATGGTCACGATCTTTTGGCGTGACATCCCGGCCCAGGTCAAGACCACCGTTGGGGGCGACAAGGGCAGCTGGCTGCTCGAGGAGCGCTTCCAGGTCGCCATCGATCGCGCGGCGGGCGTCGCCGGACTGACCGACGCGGACGATTACGTGCTCGAGTGGCGCCGCGTCGCAGCGCCTTTCGAGGGCGATGCGGCCACGGGCGCACGCGCCGAGGCCGAACGTCTCCAAGAGCTCTACACCCGTGAGCGGGTGCGGGCCCTCGTGGACAACGGCGGCCTCGAACCCGAAACACAGACCGACTAATCCACCGGTTGCCCGTCTCTGACACCCGCAACCACGGCCAACCCCCCAAACGGAGTGAACGACCATGACGAACACCGTTATCTCATCCGCCTCGAAGGAAGTCGTTATCGGCTTCGATCGCCCCTTTGTCATGATCGGCGAGCGCATCAATCCGACGGGCCGCAAACTGCTCGCCGAGGAAATGAAGAACGGCGACTTCAGCCGAGTCGAAGCCGACGCCCTCGCCCAGGTCGCGGCCGGCGCGCACATGCTCGACGTCAACGCAGGCATCCCACTCGCAGACGAACCAGCCCTGCTCGCCAAGGCGATCAAGCTGGTGCAGTCGGTGACCGACGTGCCACTCGCGATCGACTCCTCGATCATCGAGGCGCTCGAAGCTGGCATCGAGGCCTACGAGGGCAAGCCGCTCATCAACTCGGTCACCGGTGAAGACGAGGTCATGGAGCGGGTGCTTCCGCTTGTCGCAAGGGCCGGCGCCGCCGTCGTCGCGATCAGCAACGACGAAACCGGAATCAGCGAGGACCCCGACGTTCGCTTCGAGGTTGCCAAGAAGATCGTCCAGCGCGCGGCCGACCACGGCATCGGGGTCGAGGACATCGTCGTCGACCCACTCGTGATGCCGATCGGCGCGATGGGCACCGCTGGTCAGCAGGTCTTCCAATTGGTTCGCCGTCTTCGCGACGAACTTGGCGTCAACACAACCTGCGGTGCATCGAATGTGAGCTTCGGCCTGCCGAATCGCCACAACATCACCGGTACGTTCCTGTCGATGGCGATTGGTGCCGGGATGACCAGCGCCATCATGAATCCGCTCCATGCCGAGGTGAAGACGGCCGTCATGGCCGCAGACGTACTGGCCGGCAACGACGACAACTGCGCCGCGTGGATCTCGGAGTTCCGTGACCCTGAAGCCGGCGGAGGCGCCGGTGGCGCACGCCGCCGCGCCGGCGGCCGCCGACGCCGCTGAATCATCAGCTCCAACCCACGAACAGCAGCCATATGGCCGACCACTCCACCTCCGGGCAACCCGCCCAGCACCGTGTCGTCTTCACGCCGTCCGGGCTCAGCGGCACCGTCGACGAGGGCACGACCGTGCTCGAGGCGGCTGTGCAAATCGGCGCGGACCTCGACACGGTCTGCGGTGGACGCGGCATTTGCGGACGCTGCCAGGTCCGGCCAAGCATCGGCGAGTTCGCCAAGTGGGCGATCACCGTCGATGACGAAGCACTGTCGCCGTGGGGCACGCTCGAAGACAGCTACAAGGGCAAGCGGGAGCTGAAGCCGGGCCAACGGCTGGGATGCTCCGCCCGGGTGTGCGGCGATGTTGTCATCGACATCCCGCCCGAAAGCCAGATTCACAAGCAGGTCATTCGTAAATCGGTCGATGTCGGCGACCTCAGCATCGACCCGATCTATTCGATCTTGTACGACGCCGATCGAGACATCACCGAGGTTCGTCGAGACGGCGGCGTCACGACCACGTGGCCCGGATTTGTCGACCAGGCCGTCGGTATCGCCGTCGACATTGGTTCGACCACGATTGCCGGCCACTTGTTCGACCTGTCCAGTGGCGAGGTGCTGTCGTCGGCCGGTCGCATGAACCCACAGATCCGCTTCGGCGAGGATCTGATGAGCCGCGTCAGCTATGTGATGATGAATCCCGGGGGCGATGTCGAGCTCACCGCTGCGGTCCGAAGCGCGCTTGATGAGATGGCGACGGAGCTGTTGGAACAGGCAGGCATCGACGCCGACCACGTCGTCGATGTAACGCTCGTCGGTAACCCGATCATGCACCACCTGGTGCTCGGCTTCGATCCCACCCCGCTCGGTCAAGCACCGTTCCCACTGGCCGTCGACGGTGCCTACGCAACGACTGCGTCGAAGCTCGATCTCGCGCTACCAAACGCGTCGGTCTACGTCGCCCCATGTATCGCCGGCCATGTCGGTGCGGACACGGCAGCCGCGATCCTCAACGAGGGACCGCACCGCAGTGACGCGATCCAATTGCTCGTCGACGTCGGCACCAACGCCGAGATCGTGCTCGGCAACAGTGAGCGTCTGTTCGCCTGCTCCTCGCCCACCGGGCCAGCCTTTGAGGGCGCCCAGATCAGCTCGGGCCAACGGGCGACGGCCGGAGCGATCGAACGGGTGCGCATCGACCGGGAAACCCTCGAACCGAGCTTCCGTGCGATCGGCAGCGACAAGTGGACGACCGAGATCGGCTTCCGGGAAGACCTCGAGGGGTCCGGGATCACCGGCATCTGCGGCTCGGGGATCATCGAAGCCATCAGCGAGATGGTGTCGGCCGGAATCATCGATGAGTCCGGGGTGATCCGAGGTGAGTTGGCCGCGACCTCGGACCGCATCATCGCCGACGGTCGAACCTTCGACTACCAGCTCAAATGCGAAGACGAACTCGGCGCCGAGATTCGGGTCACCCAAGCCGACGTTCGGGCGATTCAGCTCGCCAAGGCTGCGCTCAAGGCCGGCATCGACCTGCTGCTAGAACACGCTGAACTCGAAACCGTCGACGAGATTCGCCTGGCCGGCGCGTTCGGCGCACACATCGATCCGGGCCACGCCATCGTCGTCGGCCTCATTCCCGACGTGCCCGTCGAGCACGTGCGAGCCGTCGGCAACGCAGCCGGAAGCGGTGCCGCCCGCCTCTTGCTCTCCGCCGAACAGCGAACCGAAATCGAAAGCGTCGTCGACGACGTGACCAAGATCGAAACGGCAACCGAGCCGCGCTTCCAAGAGCACTTTGTGACCGCGCTTGCCTTTCCCCATTCGACCGCGCCGGCATCCGCCGGCGACCAGCCAGGGGGTCGGCGCCGCCGCTCCCGCCGATCCAGGAGCAACTGATGTCTGATTCTTCAAGCCCCACCCGCTCGACCCGGGGCCGCCGAGGCGGCGGCCGCGCCGCCCGCCAGGCATCGCGTTCCGCGTCGAACGCCGAGACCCAAGCTTGGCTCGAACGCCGGCTGCCCCCGGTCGACATGCTCGACGAAGAGGCGTACGCGCAGATCGAAGCGAACGCGGAGATCATCCTCGAAGAAGTCGGTATTGCGTTCCAGGACTTCCCCGAAGCGCTCGAAATCTGGAAGAACGCCGGCGCCGACGTGAAGGGCGACATGGTCCACTTCCCCAAGGGGATGTGTCGCCAGATCGTGCAGGAGAACGCGCCCAAGATCTTCACCCAGCACGCCCGCAACGAAACCCGCAGTGTGCAGATCGGTGGCAACGCCACCGTGTTTGCACCGAACTACGGCTCCCCGTTCGCGATGGATCTCGACAACGGTCGCCGCTACGCGACCCTCCAGGACTTCGAGAACATCGTGAAGCTCGTCTACAACCTGCCGCACCTGCACCATTCCGGCGGCACGGTCTGCGAGCCGGTCGACATCCCGGTGAACAAGCGTCACCTGGACATGGTGTATTCGCACATCAAGTACTCGGACAAGCCCTACATGGGCTCGGTCACCGCCCAGGAACGAGCGGTGGATTCGATCGAGTTGAGCCGCATCGCGTTCGGCGGCGACCTGCAGGATCGCACCGTGATGACCTCGCTCATCAACGCCTCGTCGCCGCTTCGGTGGGACGGCACCATGCTCGGCGCGGCGACCGCCTACGCCCGTGCGAACCAGGCGTGCATTATGTCGCCGTTCATTCTGGCCGGCGCCATGTCACCGGTGACGGTCGCGGGCCTCGCCGCACAGTCCCTCGCCGAGGCCCTATCCGGTATGGCCTATGTACAGCTGGTCCGTTCCGGGGCCCCGGTCATCTTCGGCACCTTCGCCAGCTCCATGTCGATGGCGACGGGTGCGCCGACCTTCGGCACGCCCGAGGCCGGCCAGGCCATCCATGTGATGGCGGGGCTTGCTCGTCGCACGGGCGTGCCGTTCCGCTCGGGCGGCCAGTTCACGGCATCGAAGTACCCCGACGCCCAGGCCGCGTATGAATCTGCGCACAGCATTCTTCCGACCGTCAACGCGGGCGTGAACTTCGTGCTGCACGCCGCCGGCTGGCAAGAAGGCGGCCTGGCGATCGGCTACGAGAAGCTGATCCTCGACGCCGACCAACTCGGCGCCATGACGGTCTACGGACGCGGCATCGACATGAGCGAGAACGGCCAGGCGATGGAAGCGTTCCGTACCAACGAGCACGGCCAGCACTTCTTGGGCAACGGCCACACGCTCCAGAATTTCGAGACGGCCTTTTGGCGCTCCGATCTGGCGAACAACGACAGCTTCGAGCAGTGGGAAGAAGAAGGTTCACTCACTTCGGCGCAACGGGCCAACGCAACCTGGAAGCAGATGCTTCGCGAGTACGAAGCGCCGGCGCTCGATGATGCCATCGATGCTGAGTTGCAGGACTACATCGCCCGCCGCAAGAACGAGATGCCCGACGCCAGCTACTAACGCCGGCCGCAAGGTCAGCCAGCCCGGTGGGGCTGGGTGACCTCGGCTACCGGCCGGCTTGGTCGCCCCAGGTCCGGGGCGGCCACGTTCGCTACGGTTTGGCCATGACGAGCCTGCCCGATCGTGGCGTCCGTATCGGCTTTGCCGGCGGCACCCAGCTCTCGACCATCGACGCGGTGCGAGCCGATGCGATCTGGGCGGGCGAAGCCGGTTTCGACAGCTACTGGCTGTCCTATCTGGTTGGTGTCGACCCCTTGGTCGCGCTGGCCGTGATCGCGAACGACGTGCCGGACATCGAGCTCGGCACCTCGGTCGTGCCGACGGTCGGGCGTCATCCAATCGCCCTGGCCCAGCTGGCCCGCACCACCCAACAAGCCTGCGACGGACGCTTCACGCTCGGCATCGGGCCGTCGCATCAGATCGTTGCCGAGGCCATGTATGGCGAGCCATGGGCACGTCCATTGCAGCGAACGAGTGAGTACCTCGACGCACTCGCCCCGCTGTGCGCCGGCCAGCCCTGCGCACTCGACGGCGAGCAGATCACGGCCCATACGACCCTCGACGTCCCGGCCCAGCCGGTGCCGCTGATCCTGGCTGCCCTCGGGCCGCGCATGCTGGCGCTCGCTGGCCGCATGACCGACGGGACCCATGTTGGCCAGACCGGTCCGAAGACGATCGCCTCGCACACTGGCCCGATTCTGCGGGCAGCTGCGGCCGAAGCCGGCCGACCGGATCCGCGCATCATCGCATTGGTCAACGTGTGTGTCACCGATGACCCGATCAGCGCTCGGGCCGCAGCCGCACCGGGAGCCGCGAACTACGCGGCGCTGCCGTCCTATCGCGCCATGCTCGACCGTGAGGGCATCGACGACCCGACCGATCTGATCCTTGCTGGTTCGATCGACGAGATCAGCGAAGGCCTCGCGGCCTATGTCGACGCCGGCGTCACCGACCTGCGCCTCGGCGTCCTCGCGCCCGATGCGGCGCACGCAGCAACCACCCGCGACGCACTCGCCGAACTGGTCCAGCCATGACGACAGACCCGTTCCTGCAAGCCGCAATCGAAGAAGCCCGGGCCGGGCGCGCCGAAGGCGGGATACCGATCGGCGCGGCACTCGTGCACGACGGCGTGATCCTTGGGCGTGGCCACAACCGTCGAGTCCAGATGGGGAGCGCGATTCGTCACGGCGAGACCGACGCGTTGGAGCGAGCCGGGCGCCAACCGGCCGCCGTCTATCAGGCCTCGGTGATGTACACGACGCTGTCGCCGTGCTCGATGTGCACGGGAGCGATCCTGTTGTATGGGATACCCAAGGTCGTCATCGGCGAGAACCGGACCTTCTTGGGCGAAGAAGCACTACTCGCTGAGCGCGGCGTCGAGGTCGTGGTGCTCGACGATGTCACGTGCATCGAGATGATGACCGAGTTCATCGCCGCGGAGCCATCACTCTGGAACGAGGACATCGGGGAACTCGACTGAGCGAACTGGTCAGCAGTGCTGGTTCGGTAGCCCAACCGTGCATTGGGCGATGGTCAACGCGTCGACGATGTCGGTCCTGCCGTCACCGTTCACATCGCCGGCCGCGACATTGATTTGTGAGTTCATGTCGGCGAGCGGGCAGCCACCACCGTCGGTGCGTAGCCGGGCTGCGTATTGCGCGATGAGCAATGCGTCGACGACATCGACGCCGTCGCTGCAACTCGCATCGCCGCGGACGGGTTCGGCAAGCGACCACGATCGCACCCAGTCCACGAACATTGCTTCGCCCGCCGCGATGGGGTTCTCGAACTGATGCGAGGTGTAGGTGAAGATGATGTAGTGCGGTGACGCGACGACATCATCGGTGACCGACGCAACCGGAACGCCGTCGAAGAAATAGGTGATCGTCGCCGGCGAGTTCGTCGTGGCCAATCGCCGCAGGGCTCCATAGGTGTGCCACTCGCCATCGGCCGACGCGACGGGGTGACGCTGCGCTCCGACCTGGCAGTTGCGACCATCACTGCAGGCGTAGTGGTAGTTGAACTTGGCTTCGCCACCGAGACCTTCGAGGATGTCGATCTCGCCGGTAGCGGGCCAAGGCCCGAAACCCGTGGTCCAGAACGCCGGCCAGTTCATCATCTGACCGTCGATGGTTGGAACCCGCACGCGCGCTTCGACGAAGAAGTCCCCGTCGAGACGACCCGGATGGTCGGGGTTCTGGATCGCGTCGCGGCTGGACACGACGCCTCCGACCAGCCCGGCGGCTTCACCCTGCTTGTCGGTACAGGCGGGGTCGACGATCTCGTCGAGCCGGATCTGGAGCACGCCATTGGCAACCTGGACTTGCTTGGTGTCGTAGCACGCGTTCTCGCGGTTGTTCACCGGTCCTGAGATGCCCTCGTCTACGAACCAACCCGGTTCCCAGGTCCCAAGGTCGATTGAGTCGCCGCTAAAGGTGTCGAACAAGTCGACCTTCCAGCAGCCCTCGACACCAAAAGGCGCCTGGCAGGGATCGGGTGCTTGGGCCTCGCTCACGCCAGTGGGCACCGCCACGACCAGAGTGGCGGCAAGAATGCTCACTGCAGCAAGCCACAGCGTTATCGGTCTCGGTGACGACACTGGACCAAGGTAGCGATCGATGCGGCCTGAGCCGCAGCACGCCAGGCCAGCACAAACCCGAAGGACCCTCGTTGCTACATCTCGCGAGGACGAGCGATCGTGACGAGCTCGCACGAACCGGTCTGCAGATCGCGCCATTCGCCGTCGAAGCGCAAATGCGCGATGGCCGCCGTGGTCATGAGCTTGCCGTTTGCGGCACGTTTCGGCGCCGTCGCCGACAGCAGTTCGACGAGCTGGTCAAGTGCGGGGTTGTGTCCACAAACCAGGAGGCGCCGGGCTCGCTCGTCTCTCATCCGAGAGAGCCAAGTGCTCGCACCTGCGTGATAGAGATCGTCGTCAAAGTGAACGTCGGTGCGCTCGATCGCGAAGGTGTCGATCACGGCTTGAGCCGTGTCCTGGGCTCGTACCGCCGACGAGCACAACACCCGATCGGGGCCGAGTCGATGACTCTCGAGCCAGCGAGCCATGGTCACGCGGTCACGTTCGCCCCGGGGCGCCAGTGGGCGCTGATGATCGGGTTCACCCGTGTCCCACGCCGACTTTGCATGACGCATGACCAGCAGCTCTGCCATGACGCAGCGTGCCACGCGCGCCGAACAACAGCAATGACGAACCGTGACGCCATGGGTTTACCCGGCGTGGATCGTTCGAGGGCGGCGGTCTAGGTTCATTACACATCCAACCAGGGGGAGCGCATGGCTTACGCACAGGGACGGGTCTTTCTCGACGCCGACAGTCACATCATGGAGTTGCCCGACTTCTTGACCGCGCACGCGACCGCGGCGTTTCGGGATCGGGTCCCCAAGGTCCTCATCGAGGCCGACACGCTTTCTTCGTTCGGCTGGGACGAGGCCCAGGAAACTCGGGCCCATCCACCGGCGAAGGTCGATGAGATGGTCGCCCTGGGCGACGAGCTGATCAGCGGCCCCAAGGGCTATTTCGCGCTCGGCGCATTCAACCCCGACGAGCGAACGCAGGCGCTCGACCAGCTCGGATTCGAACGCCAGCTGGTCTTCACCACCTTTGCCGCACCTATGTGTTTCGGCGCGGTCGACCTCGACGTGCGTTACGAGGCCGCCGCCGCGCACAACCGTGGCGTCGCCGAGTTCTGCGCCGCAGACGATCGACTGCTCGGCGTCGCGGCGCTCCCCCTCGACGATCCACAACGCGCCCTCGCCGAGATCGACCACGTGCTCGAACTCGGACTGGCCACGGTCTGGGTACCGCACCGTCCCGCCGGCAACCGCTCCCCCGGCCACGAAGACCTCGAACCGGTGTGGGCCAAACTTGCGGCAGCTGGGCTTCCGTTCGTCTTGCACGTCGGCGGCCAGCCGTTGCAGATTCACGACGACTGGATGAACACCGGCCGCGGCGTGCCGACGGACTGGCAAGGCGGCGGCGAGAACGTGCGCAGCAAAGACATGGTGGCGCTGCACCACGACGCCGAGTTGTTCCTGGGCTCCATGGTGCTCGACGGTGTGTTCGAACGTCACCCGCAACTGCGCGGCGCGGTCGTGGAGCTCGGTGCCGGATGGGTGCCTTCGTTCATGAAGCGGCTCGATTGGAGCGCCGAGATCTGGCGCAAGACCGAGCCCGAATTGCAGAAGCTGACTCGGACCCCGAGCGAGCAGCTCACGACCCAGATGGCATTCACGCCCTACGTCTACGAAGACGTCGGCGACCTCATTCGCCTGTCCAACGACGAGCTCTATCTCTTCTCGTCGGACTACCCCCATCACGAAGGCGGCCGCAATCCGTTAGGCCGCTTCGAACGGTCACTCGACGGCCATACCGCCCAGACGCTCGACCGGTTCTACGCAGACAACTTCACCCGAGTGTTCGGCTAGGAGCCTCGCTCGGCTCAGGCGAGCCAGACCGAGGTGTCCGGTGGAAGTTCGTCGCCGAGCATCTCGGTGGCGCTGCTCAGGACGACCTCGCCCGGCGGCATGGGCACCGCACGTGCTCCCATGTTCACCACGACGGTGATGTCGGCACGTTCATACGCGAGCACGCCCGGACCGAAGTCGAGCATGGCCAAGGCCTGATCGTCGGCTAGGAGATGGTTGCGCGCTGCGATCGCTTGTCGGTAGAGCGAAAGCATCGAGTCAGGATCGTCTCGCTGCGCATCGACCGACAGGGCCCCGAACCATTCGGGTTGAGGCAGCCACGAGGCTTCGTGACTGAACCCATGCGATGGGCCATCAGCGGTCCACGGGATCGGGACGCGACAGCCATCGCGCCCCTTGACCGTGTGCTGGGACTTCTCCCAGGTCGGATCGTCAAGGACGTCGAGCGGCAGATCCCAGACCTCGGGCAGACCCAACTCTTCACCTTGGTAGACATAGGTCGAGCCGGGCAGCGACAGCGTGATGAGCGCCGCAGCGCGAGCTCGGCGGTGCCCGGCATCGGCATCGAGTGCGTCGTGGGGACCATCGAGCAGCCAGCCGCGCGTGTCGGTCCCCGCGGGCAGCCCGTAGCGGGTCGGGTGACGAACGACGTCGTGATTCGACAGGACCCAGGTGCTGCTCGCTCCAATTGCGGCCGCAGCCTCGCAGGCCTCGGCGATGACACTGCGGAACTCGGCGGCATCCCACGGCGTCTCGATCAGGTCGAAGTTGAACGACTGGTGGTACTCGTCGGCGCGCAAGTACAGCGGCAACTGCTGAGGATGCACCCACGCTTCGGCGACCATCATGCGATCGTCGTAGCTGTCCAGGATCGCTCGCCACCGGCGGTTGATGTCGTGAATACCAGCGCGTCCCCAGAACGGATGGTCGACCGGTTCGGGGGTGCCTTGCAACGACCAGGGCAGTGGCAAAGGATCGACATCGGGGAGCTCGGGATGCTTCACCATCCCGTGAGCGACGTCGATGCGGAGCCCATCGATGCCGCGGTCCATCCAGAACCGGATGACGTCGTCGAACTCGGCACGGACCTCTTCGTTGTCCCAGTTCAAGTCCGGCTGACTTGGATCGAACAGGTGCAGATACCACTCGCCATCGTCGAGCCGTGTCCACGCCGGACCACCGAACATCGCGATCCAGTTGTTCGGCGGTTCGCTTCCGTCGCCTCGACCAGGACGAATCACGTACCGGTCGCGACTCGGTGCGCCTGGGGGCGAAGTGATCGCCTCTTGGAACCAGACATGCTGGCTCGACGTGTGGTTCGGCACGAGGTCCGCAATCACCCGGATGCCACGGTCGTGGCATTCGGCGATGAGGGCCTCGGCATCGGACAGCGTGCCGTAGACCGGCTCGATCTCTCGATAGTCGGCGACGTCGTATCCGCCGTCGGCGAGCGGGGACTTGTACCAGGGGTTCAACCAGATCGCGTCGACGCCGAGCGCTTCGAGATGGCCGAGCCGCGACCGCAAACCGTTGATGTCGCCTTGTCCATCACCGTTGCTGTCGGCGAACGAGCGGACATAGACCTGATAGACGACGCCCGTGCGCCACCATTCGGTGTGGGACTCCATAGGAGCCGCATCGTAGGCCCGGGCGCGAAACCTGAGACCGACTAGTTGGCGGCGACGCCGAGCAGCTCAGCGGCGCGTTCGGCGCGACGTTCGACACCACTCTTGTAGTCGTCGAGATCGAGTTCTTCGTCTTGAGAACCCTGTTGGCCGTTGAGGTAGCGCGCGTAGACGCCTTCGGAAATGCAGGCCAACCGCCAGGCGGCAAAGCCCCGGTAGTAGTCGACCAGGTCGAGCGAGACGCCCATCTCATCGGCGTAGAGCCCAGCGAGTTCTTCTTGGCTGAGGAAGCCCGGCAGCCCGGTCGTCTCGTTGTCGCCCTGCGGGTCTTCGACCGCGGGGTCGTGCCAGTAGCCGAGCAGTCCCGCCAGGTCAGCCATTGGATCCCCGAGCGTGCACAGCTCCCAGTCGAGCACGCCGGCGACAGGGCCTTCGGGGTCCATCATGCAGTTCGAGAGCCGGTAGTCACCGTGTGCGATCGTCGTCTTCGCGTCGGCGGGCAGGTTGGCCCGCAGGTGATCGGCGACTCGTTCGATGACGGGCAACTCACGGGTCTTCGACTGCTCCCATTGGCCCGACCATCGCTTGATCTGTCGCTCGATGTAGCCGCTGCGCTTGGCGAGATTTCCCAAACCGACCTCGTCGATATCGACGCGGTGCAGTGCGCAGAGTGTGTCGATGAGTTCATGCGACATGCGGGTGCGGTTGGCTTCGGGGATCGTTGCGCCGATCTCGACGTCGCGCACGATGACGCCGTCGAGGAAATGCATGACGTAGAAGTCGCGATCGTTGACGGCTTCGTCTTGGCAGAGCCCGACGAGTCGCGGCACAGGGACGGGGCTGTCCTGCAGTGCGTGCATCAGGCGATGCTCACGGGCAACATCGTGGGCGCTCGGTAGCAGCGGGCCCATCGGCGGTCGGCGCAGCACGAACTGGCGCCCGGCTTGATCGTTCACGGTGAACGTCATGTTCGAACGTCCGCCCGCAATCAGGCCGAACTCGAGTGGTCCGTCGATTTCGACGTGGTCGCGAAACCAAGCGGTGACGTTGTCGACGTGGATGCCTTCAGGATCGGAGGCTTGCGAGTCTGCGCTCATGGCGCCAGTCTTGCACCCGGCCCGATCCGCAGAGCAGCCCGAGCGAAGCGAAGCTGCGATTGCGAAGAGAATCCGCAGAGCAGCCCGAGCGAAGCGAAGCTGGGAGTGCGAAGAGAACAGCCGGAGCGAAGCGAAGCTGCGATTGCGAAGAGACTCAGTAGATGATGAAGCGGCTTCGGCCTTCGTGCTTGGCTCGGTAGGCGGCGCGATCGGCCTTGCGCAGGATTGCGCTGACGTCGTCGCCTGGTTCCCAAACGGCGACGCCGATCGAACACGAGCGAGTGACGGAGTGTCCGTTGATCGAATAGTGCTGCCCGACCGCTTCGATCATGCGGGCCGCCACGCTTGCTGCGTCATCGCTACCGACATCGGGCAGGTAGACCACGAACTCGTCGCCGCCGAGGCGGGCGACGACATCGGTCAGCTTGACCGCCCGTTGCAGGCGCTGGCCGACGCAGCGAAGGAATTCGTCGCCGGCGGCGTGGCCGAGCGTGTCGTTGACGGACTTGAAGTCATCCATGTCGAGCAACAGCAGCGCGAACGGTTCGCCTAACTCGACGGCGTGATCGAGAATTTCGTTGAGCGCCGCCCGGTTTGCGACCCCGGTAAGCGCATCGGTTGTTGCTTTGCGGCGCAGGTCGGTGGTGAGCTCCTGCATGCGACGTTCTTGTTCGACGATGGCAGAGATGTCGCGTTCGACGGTGAACCATCGTTGCGTGTCGCGGTCATAGATCGTGCAGACGCCCATCATCACGGGTGATCCGTCGGCGCGGCGGGCGAGCACGCGTGCGTTGGCCCGAGCGTCCTCGGCGTGCACCGCGCTGATGAGCGTTTCGAACCCGCGATCGTCCTCGTGGACGAACTCACTCAGGTGGCGGCCGACGATCTTGTCATCGCCGTGTACCCGGTGGACGGCGTCGTTGACATAGGTGACGTAGCCCTCGCGGTCGGCCACGACGAACAGGTCATCGGTGAGGTCAGCCAGCTTGAGCAGATCGGCGAGCCGCGAGTGCGAATGGGCGAGTGCTTCCATCTCTCGACCGACGAGCAGAAACCGGCCACCCTGGTCATCGACGATGCGGGCCGCGAAGTTGAAGGTTCGCCAGTTGCCGTCAGCGGCGCGAATGCGACGGTCGAACCGGACCGTTTCGCCGGCGGCCGCTCGCTCGATCAGGCTTGCGTTGAGCCCGGTGTCGGCGGGATCGCCGAAGTTGCTGAGCGGCTGTCCAATGACGTCGTCGACTTCCCAGCCGAGCTCGCGGGCACCGATCTCGTTGACGTCGATGATGTGCATCTCGGGCGCGCTGACGAGCAGCACCAGGTCTGGGAGGCTGTTGAGTTCGTTGATGTAGTTCGACGGAGCCTTGGCGAGATGCGCCATGGGTATCCGTCGGCGATGGCTAACCGCTATTGAGTATTGGTTGAGGGGTTGCGGAGCTTCACCCGACCCGTACTAGACCCTCTGGCTCAGGCCGAACGGTCGACAAAGCGCCCCGCATCGGGGTTGCGGTAGACCTCGGCGCTGTCGGGGGCAAGCTGTTCGTTGCCCAAGATCATGTCGGCGGCTCGTTCGGCGATCATCATCGTCGGGGCGTAGATGTTGCCGTTGGTGACCACTGGCATGACCGAGGCGTCGACGACGCGGAGGCCTTCGGTGCCGTGCACCCGCATGGTCGCCGGATCGACGACGGCAAGGTCGTCGGTCCCCATGCGAGCCGTGCACGATGGATGCAGCGCGGTCTCGGCGTCCTTCGCGACCCACTCGAGGATCTCTTCGTCGGTCTCGACCGATGGGCCGGGCGAGACTTCGCCGTCGTTGTACGGGGCGAACGCCGGTTGATTGAGGACGTGGCGAGCGGTCCGCACCGCCTCGATCCATTCCTTGCGGTCGTTCTCGGTCGACAGATAGTTGAACTGCACCGCGGGGTGCTGTTTCGGGTTCGTCGAGGTGATCTTCACGGTGCCGCGGACGTCGCTGTACATCGGACCAATGTGGACCTGGTAGCCATGATCGCCTTCGGGCGAACTGCCGTCGTAGCGGATGGCGATCGGCAGAAAATGGAACATGAGGTTCGGGTATTCGACGTCGTCATTGCTGCGCAGGAACGCACCCGCCTCGAAATGGTTCGTGGCCGCTGGGCCGCGGCGAGCCAGCCATTGCAGGCCGATGATCGGCATACGCCATTTGGCCAGGTAGGGCTGCATCGACACCGGCTCTTTGCACTTGTACTGGATGTAGACCTCGAGATGGTCTTGCAGGTTCTCGCCGACACCAGGAAGCGCAGAGACGACGTCGATCCCCAGACCAGCGAGATGATCGGGGTCGCCGACACCGGAGAGCTGCAGCAGTTGGGGCGAGTTGAACGCTCCACCACAGCTGATGATCTCCGCGCCGCGCACAATCCGGCGGCGACGGCCGCGGCGCACCTCGACGCCGACGGCGCGATTGCCTTCGAAGACGATGCGATCCGCTTGGGCGAGGGTCACGAGTGTCAGGTTCGGACGATCGAGCACCGGATGCAGATAGGCCCGTGCCGCGCTCAAGCGGCGTCCTCGAACCAGGTTCTTATCGAAGACCGAGAAGCCCTCTTGCTGGTAGCCGTTCACGTCGTCGGTGCGGTGATATCCGGCCTGTGGTCCCGCTTCGAGCCATGCGTCAAACAGTGGATTCGCGGCCGGACCGGTCTCGAGCTGCAGGGGACCTTGGTCGCCGCGCCACTCGTCACCGCCGACGAGTCGGTTCTCCATGCGCTTGAAGTACGGAAGACAGTGCTCGTAGTCCCAGTCCTGCATGCCGTCGGCTTGGGCCCACTTGTCGTAGTCCATCGGGTTGCCCCGCTGAAAGATCATGCCGTTGATGCTGCTCGAGCCGCCGAGCACCTTGCCGCGGGCGTGATACACCCGGCGCCCATCCATGTAGGGCTCGGGTTCGCTCTCGTACTTCCAGTCGTAGAAGCGGCTGCCGATCGGATAGGTCAAGGCCGCCGGCATGTGGATGAAGACATCCCACTTCCAGTCCTTGCGACCGGCTTCGAGCACCAGCACCTTGTTGGCCGGGTCGGCGCTCAGGCGATTGGCCAGCGCGCAACCAGCGCTTCCGCCGCCGACGATGATGAAGTCCCAGTGCGTGTCGCTCCACGAGGTCCTCTTCGATGCAGCCATGTCGCCCTCCTCAAGATCGCTGGCACAAAAACCGTCCAGCCGGTACAGTATTTCCTGTGAGCAAATCTAGCGGTACGACGCCCGCTTCTGCACAGGAATCGAAGTCGGCGCGGACTCGACGCTCGCTACTCGACGCGGCCGCCTCGGTCATCCAGAGCGACGGCGTCGCGAATCTCACCCTCGAACGAGTCGCCGCAACGGCCAACGTGTCGAAGGGCGGACTGCTCTACCACTACGGCACCAAGCAAGACCTGCTCAACGCCCTCCTCGACGACACGCTTCGTCGGGCCGATGCCGACCTCGAGGCGTTGTCTGACAGGGCCGGACGCGATCGCGGATCGTTTGCCCATGCCTACCTCGACTTCGTGCGCCACCGGAGCCATCGTGATGACACCGCAGCTGGCGTGCTTGCCGCCGCCGCCCTCGACGAGGGCGATCTCACGATCGCTCAGCGACAATTCGCAAGGTGGCAGCGCCGATTGCTCGACGCCGACGGCCTTGGCGAAACTGCCGCCCTGTTGGCCCGCGTCGTCGGCGATGGCTTGTGGCTCATCGACCTGTTCGACCTCGCCCCGCCTGACGACCGGCAACGGGCCGCGCTGCTCGACCACGTCGGGCGTCTGATCGACGAGGCCTAGGGTTACACGGTGGCTGAGATCGGACTGCTCGCAGGATCAGGTTGGGCCGCGGGCCTGAACCTGTGGTCCGTCGGCCTGGTGCTTGGCATCGCCGGCCGCCTCGATCTCGCCGACTCACCCGAGGTGTTCGAGCGTTGGTGGGTCATGGCGATCTTCGGCGTGCTTTACGTGTTTGAGTTCTTCGTCGACAAGATCCCGCTCGTCGACAGCGCGTGGGACATGGTCAGCACGATCATCCGTCCGGTCGGCGCCGCGCTGATCGGGCTCGCGATCGCCCAAGACGGCGACATCTCTGGGCTCACCGCGGTGTTGACGTCTGGCGGCTTTGCACTCACAAGCCACAGCGCCAAAGCCGCGGTGCGAGCTCTCATCAACCTGTCACCCGAGCCGTTCTCGAACTGGGCCGCCTCGGTCACCGAAGACGGCGCCGCGGTCGGCATGTCGTCGATGGCGCTCGCGAACCCCGCCGTCGCCGGTGTGCTTGCGCTCGTCTTCGGCGGCTTCGCGATGGTGACGGTTCTGGTGCTCTGGCGTTTCCTTCGCCGGATCCGCCGACACATTCTCGAACGCTTCCGGGGCGGTTGGCGTTCCACCGGGTCTCAACCCATCTCGCCCGCTACGTAGCTGACGCTCTACACACCCGACTTTCGCCTGTCAGTGCTCACGGCTACGCGGTGCATGATCCGGGTGTGGGGTAGGTAGTCGGCGACGGCGTAGTGCTGTGTGCCTCGGTTGTCCCAGATCGCGATCGTGTTCGGCTCCCACTTCAGCCGTACGTGGAAGTCGGGACGATTGATCAGGTCGAACAGCATCGTCAACAGGCGAGCGCTCTCGGGTGCCGAGTAGCCGATAATCCAACGAGTGAACGATTCGCTGACGTTCAGATAGGG
>CALLPT010000256.1 GCA_938015575.1 uncultured Acidimicrobiales bacterium | reverse complement strand
CATCGGCGAAGTCAAGGTTGCGCCCGGGGCCCAAAGCATCGTTCCCGGCGAAGCGCTCATCACCCTGCAGTTCCGCGATGCCGACGACGCGGTACTCGACCGATTCGAAGCCGCCGTCGATCAGCTCGTCGCCGAAACGCACCGTGACGACGGCGTCCACATCACGGTGATTGCCCGCCGAGCAGCCGTACAACCGGCCCCGATGGACATGACCATCGTCGAGCATGTCGCCGCTGCAGCAGAAGCGATCGCGCCCGGCGATTGGACCCGCATGCCTTCAGCGGCAGGGCACGACGCACAGGTCCTGGCCCCGCACCTGCCGACCGGCATGCTGTTCATCCCCAGCATCGACGGCATCAGCCACGACTTCGCCGAAGACAGCCATCACGACGACATCGTCCTGGGCGCCGAAGTCCTCGCCGACGCGGTGGTCCGCATCCTCAGCTGAGCGCGCCCACCAACACCGCAATCGGGATCGACGCATAGCCCGCGCCGATCGCGGCCGCCACGACGAGGGCAATGCGCTTGCGGACCTTCTCGGTAAGCCAAGGCGCCCGCCCTCCCAGCGAGGGAACAAGCGACGCCAGCCCATGATGCAAATGCGCGACAAGCGCCACGAGCGCCGCCAGGTAGACCCCCGAGATCCACGGGTTCGAGAAGCTACGGATCTGGTTGTCGTACACCTCGCCGACGACGAACTCGTCACTCGTTGCACCCCACGTGAGGTCGGCGATGTGGAACACGATGAAGAGGCCAACGATGATCCCCGACCAGAGCATCGTCCGTGACGCATAGCTCGCCGCGGAGTACCGACGTGGCTGTCGACCCGACGGGCCTCGTGCCGCACGATTGCGTCGATCGAGCGAGAACGCCGCGTGCAGGTGGATGGCAAACGCAAGCAGCAAGCCGATCCGCAAAATCCACAGCAGATGCCCATGGGGCACCAGATCGCCGCCCAGCCCGCGCAGGGCCTCGCCGTAGTGGTTCGTCTCCTCGGGACCCAGGAAAATCTTCAGCGTCCCGATCAGGTGAACGACCACAAAGCCAGTAATTGCGAGGCCAGACAGTGCCATCACGAACTTCCGGCCGACGCTTGAGCGGTAAAGCGAAAGCAGCCGGCGCAACTGGTCAAACGGCGACCCGCCTGCGCTCTCCGCAGGCGGGCGCCGATGTGGCTGCGGCGTCCGCAGCTTGGGACGCTGCACCGACACGTCACCGAGTTCGAGCGTCTGCGTCGAGGCAAGCACGTGGCGCGACCGCAGCTGCAGGAACACCAACGCGCTCACCGCAAGCGGCACGGCCGTCAACCAAATGTCGTGCCAGTCGCCGCTCTCATGACCGAGGATCATGCGGCCGCGCCCCGCATCGAGCTGAGCGGCAGCGAGCTAGAGGCCGCCGAGCCAATGACTACCGATGCAATGCCGTACACGAGATGCAGGTAGTTGTCGGGCTCCGCAGCGTTGTCGATGTTCAAGAACGGGGCAGCACCAGCGACGCCGAGCACGAACGCGACCAGCAGCCCAGCGCCGAGAGCGATGTTGGCCATCTTGGCGGTTGCTGCTTGCCGTGCTGCGACCAGCCATGCAGCGCCCAACAGCAGATGTACGACGTTGTGCAGCGGATTCAGGCCAAGAATGATCAGCTTCTCGTCGGTATCCGACGCAAAGTCATCGAATCCGGTCACGAAGAAGCCGAGCACACCTGCCGCCAAGTAGATGGCTGCGGACAGCGCCGCGAATTGCTGGTTACGAGTTGCAAGTTCCATGTGTCCTCCACAGGTTGTGATGGCGTTTGCCACCAGCTGTGGGGACACCGACAATTGGCGAGGCGCGAACGTTACGCCGTTCGCAGCATTTCTTCAGTCGCCGGTTTCTGGCTTCGAGGTCGCGCTGTCGAGCGCATCGAGCAAGGCATCGAAGTTGTCCGGCAGTACATCGACCGTCGTCGTCTTGGACTCGCTCGTCAGCGTGATCGTGCGATTGATCTGGTCGAGGAATGCCTGGCACCCCTCGCACAGCGACAGGTGGATCTCGAAGTTCGCTCGATCCTCGGGCGAGAGCGCATCGTCGAGGAATTCGGTAACCAGCTCCACGGCGTCGGCACACGCGATGCGCAGTTCGTTGTCGATGAAGAACGTGTCGTCTTCGCTCATCGCAGTTCCTCCTCGAGCATGGCGCGAAGCGTGGTTCGTCCTCGATGCAGCAACACCCGCTGATTCACCGCCGAGATGCCCAAGATCTCACACACCTCGGGTCCCGTCCATCCTTCGACGTCGCGCAACGTCAGAACCTCTCGCTGGGCTTCGGGAAGCGCGGCAATAGCGGAGCGGATGCTGGCGGCGATTTCACGGGACTCGAGCCGTTCCGCGGGCAACATGTCCCATCGAGGCGGCGCTTCGGGCCAATAGCCGTGGCCGAAGTCAGGATGTACGAGCCGGTCCGCATCGACCGCAGGGCGATGGGCATCACCGCTCGGCCCGACCGACGTAAACGGCACCACCTTGGCTTCTCGCTTGGCGAGCGTGCGCACCTTGTTGAGCATGATGCGATAGATCCACGTCTTGAGCGCCGAACGCTGCTCGAAGCCGCCGATCGAGGTGACCACCGCCATCCAGGTCTCCTGCACGATCTCTGCCGCCAGCGCCTCGGGTACGTAGCGACGGGCCATGCGGGTCAGGCCGGGGTTGAGCTCTTCGACGAGCGAGCGAAAGACGTCGCGATCGCCCGCTTGCAACGAGGCCACGACGGCCGATTCGTCACGTCTCGGTAACGGCTCGCCTGGTGCGGTGCCCTGCATCAGTGGTGATCCTAGAGACCTTCACCGCGCTTCGACTCCCGCCGTCAGACGGCGACGAACATGAGCTCGCAGGAACAGGCGAGCTCGCCGCCGACCGAGGCAGTGCCCTTTGCCTTTCCGGCGCGAGACCCGATCCGAGTGACCTCGATTGCGAGATCCAGGCGGTCGCCTGGGAGCACTTGGCGGCGAAATTTCGCCTTGTCGAGGCCACCGAACATCGGAATTTTCCCGGCAAAGGACCCTCCGTGGAGCACGGCGTAGGCCCCCAACTGCGCGATCGATTCCGCAATCAGGACGCCAGGAAGGGTCGGCCGACCGGGAAAATGGCCGGCGAAGAAGGCCAAATCCTCGCCAGGAACCCAGAAGCCGTTCGCGGAAACGCCCGGCTCGAGCGCCGTGACCTCGTCGAGAAAGAGAAACGGATCGCGATGCGGGATGACCTCGCTCGGTGTAGGAAGTTCCATGGGTCCTATGTTCGCAGGTTCCGAAGCCGCGGCGTGGCTCAAAACGACGGAAGGGCCGACCGAAGTCGACCCATCCGTACATCAACTAGCGAAGCGGCGAAAACCGCAAGAATCAGCCGTTCTTGGCCGCGTCCTTGAGCTTCTTGCCAGCCGAAACCTTGACACCCTTGCTTGCGGGGATCTGAATTTCCTCGCCGGTGCGTGGGTTGCGACCCATGCGTGCGGCGCGGGTGACCTGCTCAAACGAGATCCAACCGGGGATGGTGATCTTCTCGTCTGAGCGAGCAACGTGGCTCGACACGACCTCGAATAGACCGCCCAGGGCGGTATCGACGTCGGACTTGGTCATTCCGGTATTTTCAGCGATCTTCTCAACGAGTTCGGACTTGTTCATGGTGGTTACTCCTTCGGGCGACAGTTCGATCCAGGGGGGTTCGAACCGGCAGCATGAGAAGAGTCGATGGCACACCTCAAGTCAAGCATTTCCAACGTTTTCGACTGAGCGAGTGGTCAGACAACCACAGGCGCGAATCGCGGGCCGACCGCTCCCAGCTACGCCGGGCCATGGACTAGCGTGTCACGGTGGCATCTCGAAGACGTCGGGAATCAAACGACCAAGAAGACGGGTTCAACAAGTACGTACTGCCCGAACTCGAGGTTCTGATGCGAGTGGCCCGCTCGATCACCGGAAATCCGACCGACGCCGACGACCTTGTCCAGGACACGCTCATGCGTGCCTACAAGTCGATCGAGCGGTTTGACGGCCGGTATCCGCGTGCATGGCTGCTCACGATCATGCGGAATGCGCAGATCAACCGGGTCCGCCGCAAGCGGCCTGAGCTCATGCGTGATCCCGACGTGACCTTGGCCATCGTCGCCAACACTGACTCCGATGCCCAGACGCCTGAGTCCGCCGTCATGGACCTCACGTTCGACGCAACGATCGAGCAGTCGCTCCGATCGCTGCCTCCGCAGTTCCGCGAGGCCATCCACCTCGTCGACATCAACGGATTGTCCTACAACGAAGCTGCCGCCGTGCTCGACATTCCCGTCGGCACGGTGATGAGCCGACTGCACCGCGGCCGCAAGCTGATCCGCAACGACCTGACGGTCGACGCGGAGCTCGATGGGAGTCACTCGTGAGCATTCTTGATCGTTTGTTGCGCCGCAACGCCGGCATGTCCTGCCAACAGGTCGAAGCCGTCATGCAGCAGTATCTCGACAACGAACTCGACCCGGCCGAGGTACCCAAGGTCCTTGCGCACCTCGAGGCATGCAAGGACTGCGGCCTCGAGGCCGAGTTGTACACACGTATTCAGACTTCGCTACGCGCCCATCAAGAAGCGCCGAGTGCCGACTCGATGGATCGGATCCGTGCCCTCGCTCAGGAGCTCGCGCTCAACGGTCCCCCGGAAGACGCCGAACCTGCCGACGCGTAGAGTTGCACGTCTCTGACACCCGCAACCGGCGGCCGCCCACCCCCGTTGCACGTCTCTGACACCCGCAACCGGCGGCGTTGCGCTAGCGGCGAGGCGGGCGCGCGCCGTGACCGTCGACGTCGAAGAACCAGCGGGCGGCGGCCTTTTGCATGATCGTTGACCAGCTCGGGTACGCCCGGACGGTCTGCGCCAGGCGCCCCGCGTAGGCGTTGGAGCGCATGATCAGCGCACACTCGTTGATGAGTTCTCCCGCGCTGCCGCCAACGATCGTGGCGCCGATGAGCTTGCCTCCGACCCGATGGCCCGTCAGCCGGTCTCGACGAGAGATCAGGCGAACGAAACCCTCGGGCTTGTCGGCAGCGAGTGCTCGATCGTTGATGCTCATCGGCGCTTCGGCAACGAGCGCGCTCGCTGGCGCATCGATTTCGAGGACGCCGATCGAAGCGACCTCGGGTGTAGTAAAGACCACCTGAGGTACACGGTCGACCACATAGGCGTAGCGTCGACCGCGCCGCAGGGCCGTCCACGCGGCGACACGACCCATTTCATCAGCGGCGTGGCTCAGCATGTGCTTGCCGTTGACGTCGCCGACCGCAAACACCTTGGGGACACTCGTGCGCAGGTACTGGTCGGTGGCAATATGGCCCCGGTCGGTCAGCTCGACCCCGGCGACATCAAGGCCCATGCCCGAGGTGTTCGGGCTTCGCCCAGCGGCCACAAGTAGCTGATCGGCTTCGACGGTCCGGCCATGAAGCTCAACGACAAACCGCCCGCCGGTGTAGGAGACCCGTTGAGCCCGGGCATCTGTGATCAGATCCACGCCCCGGGCCCGAAGCCCGTCGGCGACCAGGGCAGCTGCGTCGGGCTCGAACCGGTTCAGGATCTGGGGCGCGTACTCGAGGAGCGTGACCTGGGTCCCGAACCGCTGCATTGCCTCGCCAAGCTCACAGCCGATCGGACCGCCGCCAAGCACGATCATCGACGCCGGAAGCTCGGTCTGTTCGAAGAACGTCTCGTTGGTCAGGTACGGAACGTCGGAAAGACCCTCGATCGGTGGCGCCGCCGGGCGCGATCCTGTCGCGATGACGACAGTGCGGCCCGTCACGGTTCGGGTTCCGCCGTCATGCATCGCGACTTCGACAGATCGCGGACCGACAAAGGTGCCGCGACCTTCGACGACATCGACGCCCTCGCTCCGAAGCGTGTCTGCGTCTTCGCCCGCGCCGATGTGTTGGGTGACGCGCCGAACCCGATCGAGCCCCTCGGCAAAGGTCGAGCCGTCGCGTGACGCCTCGATGAGGGCCTTTGACGGGACACATCCGGTCCAAGTGCAATCCCCGCCAAGCGGAGCATCACTGACGAGCGCGACCGAAGCGCCTTCCCAGCGGGCGGCACGGGCGGCACCGAGGCCTCCGGCTCCCCCGCCGAGCACGAGTAGATCGACATCGGTCATGAGCATCCTCAGTGAATCATGCGAGCGAGGAACCAGGCGAACGTGAACAAGCACAGCCCCTGGATGAAGTGCCGGATGTCGCGCTCGCACTGCCAGCTGTAGCCCACGGCGAAGAGCCAGATCGGCGCCATGATCGCCCATTGGATCCCGACCGCCCGATCCGTCTCCGGGAGGACGAGGTCCAGGAAGAAGTCAGACCAGTCCACGGCGAGCAGGCCAATGCTGACAGTTGTTTCAGGCACCCGTGCGGAACCCTTGCGGCGCGGTGTGCATTCCCATCCGAGGACAGTACCGGCAAGACGGGCCTTGGGTCGTCAGCCCAACTACGCCTAGGTTCTTGGCACAACAGATCCAGGGGGATGGATTCATGCAGCGTGTACTCGCAATCGTGGCGGCACTGACGATGGCGGCGGTAACGATGGTGGTTGCGCCACCACCGGCCGCCTCGGCGCCGCCGCCCGACTACTTCGTCGACGAGTCGGCCCTTCCATTCGAGGCGTTACCCGGCTACGAGACCGAACGTCTTTGGGGTGTGCACAAGGGCGCGGGTTATCGGATCGAGGTTCCTGCGGACTGGAACGGCGATCTTGTGGTCTGGGCACACGGCTTTCGCGGGACGGGCCTCGAACTCACGGTCGACAACGGGCCGATCCGCGAGCACCTGATCGCCAATGGCTATGCGTGGGCTGCTTCGAGTTACTCGCGCAATGACTACGACGTCAAGGCCGGCGTGCAGGACACTCATGCCATCACGACCTTCTTCAATGGAGCGGTGGCCAAACCGGATCACACGTACCTGATTGGCGCGTCGATGGGCGGCCACATCACCGGCGTGACCATCGAGCAATATCCGAACCTGTACGACGGCGCGATGCCCGTGTGTGGCGTCATGGCCGATCTGGAACTGTTTGACTACTTCCTCGATGTGAACGTGACGGCGCAGGCGTTGGCCGGCGTCGACTCGGGCTTCCCTGTCAGCGATGACTACGCAGTGGAAGACGTCGCCGAAATCAAGGCAGCGTTCGAGCTGTTCCCCGGCACGTTCCCGTTCACCACCAACGCCACGGGCGACGCTTGGAAGTCGCTGGTCGAGATCGAGTCGGGCGGTGAGCGGCCGGTGTTTGACCAGGCGTTCCTCTTCTGGAACGGCTTTGCCGGCGACTTCTTGTTTGGGCTCGGCCAGGGCGACGGCACACTCGTGGGCTCCCCCGGCGTCGCCATCGACAACATGGACGCCGTCTACCAACTCGATGCGGACCCGGCGCTCGACCAACTCGAGATCGACCTCAATGCATCGGTCACCCGAGTCCAAGCTGACCGCCAAGGCCGGGCTGGCAACGGCTTGGCCCAGGTGCCAAAGGTGAGCGGCAACATCGGCATCCCGGTGCTTTCCATGCACACGCTCGGCGACCTGTTCGTGCCATTCATCATGCAGCAGACCTATGCCGAACGTGTTGCAGCAAACGGGGCCTCTGACTTGCTGGTCCAACGGGCGATTCGCGATGTCGGTCACTGCTCATTCAGCGGGAGCGAGTGGACACAAGGGTTCGATGATTTGGTCAACTGGGTCGAGAACGGCGTCAAGCCGGCCGGTGACGACATGTTCGCCACGGCAGATCCGCTCTATGGCTGTGACCATACGATCGGTGACCGCTTCTACCCCGGGCCACTGAGCATTCCCCCGTGCCCCTAGGCAAGGTTTGAGTTGAGAACTTTTCGGGTTTGGTGAACCGAAGTGCCGGCGGACGCCGTAGTACCCGACGAAGGCTGCCGTTGGCGGCCCAACACGACTGAGGTATGTCATGAAGAAGCTGCTCATCCTGCTCGCAACGATCGCCGTCGCGGCGCTCGGCCTGGTTGGTCCGGCCGCAGCGTCTGGACGCCCGCTCACCGCCGAACTCAGCGGGGCGAACGAGGTCGCCGTCGCCGGGGATCCCGATGGTGTCGGCACCGTTGCCGTGGCGCTGAACCAGGGTCAAGGCACCGTGTGCTTCACGATCGCGACCGAAAATGTCGACGGGATCGTGGCCGCGCACATCCACCAGGGTGTTGTTGGCACCAACGGCGGGGTCGTCGTGAACCTGGACTGGGCGTCGAACGGCGCCACCGGATGTGTCGAGGCCGATGCCGAACTCATCAAGACGATCCGCCAGAGCCCCGAAGGGTTCTACGTGAATGTGCACTCGATCGCCCACCCGGGCGGCGCGGTGCGGGGTCAGCTCACTCGCTAATCAGCCAGGAAATGCCGTGTCGAGAGCTTCGCGATAGCTCGCGATCAGCTCTCGCACGGCTCCGGCCCCTTGGCCCTCGACCAAGCGGCGCACGACCGTGCTGCCAATGATGACGCCGTCGGCCTGTGAACAGGCTTCTACGGCCTGCTCCGGGCTGCCAATGCCCACCCCGACCAACACGGGCAGGTCGGTGTGGTTCTTGGTCCGGGCGGCGATCTTGGTGGCGCTCTCCGCCAGCGACTGGCGCTCGCCGGTAATGCCCAACAGGCCAACGGCGTAGACGAACCCACGGGCCCGGACACCCGTCCGAGCGAGCCGCTCGTCGGGCGAGGTTGGCGCGGCGAACAGGATGTTCTCGACACCGTTCTCGTCGGCGGTGGCGATCCATTCGTCGCTCTCGTCCATCGGGATGTCCGGCAGGATGGACCCGCTGACGCCGCAGTCGTTGAGCATCTTGGCGAAACGCTCGTGGCCCATGCGATAGGCGATGTTGTAATAGGTCATGAACGCCAGCGGGATTGGCGATTCGAAGCCCCGCAAATCGGCGGCGATCGACTCGGGCGTCACGCCCGACTCGAGCGCGATGTCGTTGGCCTGCTGAATGATTGGGCCATCCATGACCGGATCGCTGAACGGAATCCCGATCTCGCACGCGTCGGCACCGCCGTCGATCACCGCAGCAAGCGAGGCGAGCCAGTCATCGCCGAGACCACCCGTGATGTAGGGAACCAGGCACTTCTTGCCCGCGTCACGTTGAGCCCGCAGGGTTGCTTCGAGCCGTCCGGGGGTGTGCGTCGTCGTGCTCACAGCTCCAGGATCTCCATCATCTGGTTGACGTCTTTGTCGCCACGGCCGGACAGGTTCATGAGCACCAGCTTGCCCGCGAGCGCTTCGCGATCACGTGACAGCCATGCGAGTGCGTGAGCGCATTCGAGCGCGGGGATGATCCCCTCGGTGCGAGGAAGCAGCTTGAACGCTTCGATGACTTCGGCATCGGTGACTTGCTCGTAGCGGGCCCGGCCTATGTGGGCCAGATGCGAGTGCTCGGGACCGACGCCTGGATAGTCGAGGCCGGCCGAGATCGACTCGGCTTCGAGCACCTGACCCCACTCGTCTTGCTTGAGGTAGCTGAGCATGCCGTGGACGACGCCGGGGATGCCGTCGCCGACCGCTGCGCCACCGGCAGGCTCGACGCCGACCAGTTCCGCGTCGGTATCGACAAAGCCGCTGAAGATGCCCGCCGCATTGGAGCCACCGCCGACGCATGCGGTGACGACATCGGGGTCGCGGCCGTGGCGTTCGTTGATCTGCTCACGAGCTTCGGAGCCAATGACCCGGTGGAACTCGCGCACCATGTACGGATACGGATGCGGCCCCATGACCGAACCAAGGCAGTAGTGCGATTCTTCGACGGTGGCGACCCAGTCGCGCATGGCCTCGTTGACTGCGTCCTTGAGGGTGCGGCTTCCCGACATCGCAGGGGTGACCTCGGCGCCGAGCAGCTTCATCCGGAACACGTTGAGCTCCTGGCGCTTCATGTCGACTTCGCCCATGTAGACCAGGCATTCCATGCCCAGCAGCGCTGCGGCGGTTGCCGTCGCAACACCATGCTGGCCGGCACCGGTTTCAGCCACCAGTCGGGTCTTGCCCATGCGTTTGGCGAGCAAGGCTTGGCCGAGCACATTGTTGATCTTGTGTGATCCCGTGTGGTTCAGGTCTTCGCGCTTGAGCACCAGAGTGAAGCCGAGTTCCTCGCTGAGGCGCGGGCAATCCGTGAGTGCGGACGGTCGGCCGGCGTAGTCCTTCAGCAGGGTGTCAAGCTCTTGGCGGAACTCGGGATCGGCCCAGGCGTCGTAGAAGGCCTTTTCCAGCTCGATACAGGCGGGAACGAGCGTCTCGGGGACGAAGCGTCCGCCGAATTCTCCGAATCGCCCGGTGGGGCCCGGGTCGGTCATCGTCATGGGTGTGTCCCTTGAGGTATGTGGCCTTGCAGTGCAGGGCGCGTGTGCGATGTCGAACTGACGAGGCTAGAGCGCTGCGTCGGCGTCCCAATCGTACGGGCCCTCGTTCCGCGGCTCCGAGTCCGGGAGGGTGACACCTTTCGCACGGCGCACAAATTCAGCAACCAGCTTGGGGTCCTTTTGGCCAGGCGCGCTTTCGACGCCCGAGGCCAGATCCACGCCCCAGGGCCGCGCGGCGAGGATCGCTTCTTCGACATTGTCCGGCGTGAGCCCGCCGGCAAGTACGACGGCGAGTCCGCTGGGCACGTCGCGAGCCAGCCGGTAGTCGTAGGACTCGCCGCTGCCCGGCTTGGGCGCATCGATCAGAATCGGGTTGGTGCCCCAGTCGCGTGCTCGGCGCGCGGTCTCGCTGCCGGCCACGAAACATTTCATCGTGCGCGGCACTCGCTCGGCCACCCAATGGGTGTCCTCGGTGCTTTCGTTGCCATGGAGCTGCGCGGCGCCGAGCCCCTGACGGTTCACAATCTCAACCACCGTCTTGGGCGCGTGGTTGCGGAAGATCCCGACGGTGAGGACTTCGGGCGGGAGCCGTTTGGCGATGTCACCAGCACGCTGGGGCGCAATTTGTCGGACCGAGCCGTTGACAAAGTTGAACCCGATGGCGTCGGCACCCATGGCAACGCAAAGAAGCGCATCAGCCTCGTTCGTCACACCACAAATCTTTACAAACACCAGCAACAAGCCTAGCCGACGCCGTCAGCGCCCCCTGGGGCAATTAGATGCGGCCGCCGGCAACTCGACCGCCCACGACAGGTCGCTTCATCAGGACGGCGCAGGCACCACCCTCAAGGGCAGTCAGGCCCACGGCCTCCCAACGCTGCTTGCCTTCCTCGTTGAGCAAGGCAACGGCCCGTGAACCTTCGGGAGAGGCGGTTGGTGCCTCGAACGATGCCAGCGAAAGCAGGCGGTATTCCCATTGACTCATGACGTGCTCGTTTCTGGTTGGGGACGCAGCGATCTACGGGCGTCGTTCTCTTCGCAGATCCAGCAACCGACTTCGTTGGGATCGAGCGGATTGGGATGGACAAACAGCGGGGTCGGCCAGATGACCTTCTCCACGCCGTGGTCGACGAGGCGAACGCCGATCGTGGTTACACGCTTGGCCTTCGTGACAAAGGCGACGACGCCCGGAATCAGGTCGCGTTCGACGTTGTGGCGGTCATGGATCAGCACTTCGTCACCGACCTTGGCCCACCTCCAGGCGAAGCTCAACACGGTGCGGCCGCCGCGTGTTGCTGGACGAAACAACGGCGGTCGTTGGATACGAGGGTGGCGCCTGGCCTGGGGTGCATGTCGGCGGTTCCTTAGGACGGAGGTCGCCGTGCGAAGCGATGTCGGCGGGTCTGCCGAGAGGTGTTGCATCCCCGACCGTACCGACCATGGGTCAGAATGGTCGTTCTGCCGTCAGCAAACTTCTGCTCGGGCTGGTCGGGCTGGTCGGGCTGCTCGCGCTGGTCGCGCTGGTCGATGCACCACTTGGCCGCACTTCACCGCACTTCACTGCGGAGTTAGCCGACGAGGCGGACCGTTCCGCCGACAGGGTCGAGCTCGATGACCGCGCCGTCGACAATGTGGTCGAGGCAGTCACGGACGCCGATCACTGCGGGCAACCCGAGTTCGCGTGACAGCACGGCAGCGTGACTCATCGGGCCGCCGTCGACCGTCACGAGACCCCCAGCCAAGCTGAGCACCAGATTGAACGCCGGCGACGTTGCGCGCGTCACCAGAATCTCACCCGGCTCAAGTGCAGCCAGCGCGTCCTCGGCGGTGAGCGCCACCCGGGCCCGCCCCTGGAACACCGCATCGCCGATGCCCGCACCGGTGAGCGCCGCCGAATCGCCCTTGTCGCTGATCCCGAGCGCATCCATCGCCGCCATTGTCATCTGATACGTGCGGGCCATCGCCGTCGGCATGACATGGATCGGGGGGTCGGTGGGCTCGGGGCCGAGGCGCTCGGGCGGATCCAGAAGCCGCTGATCGAGACGAGCTTGATGACGTTGCGCCATCGACTGCGCCGAGGGTCCCTCGCCATCGGCGATCAGGGATCGGACCTCGTCGGGTTCGACACTGAAGATGTGGTCGACCTCGACCAGCCGCCCCGAAGCAACGAGGCGTCGGCCGGCTTCGAGCAGCGCCAGCCGCAGCAACCCAGCCGGCCACTGGACGGTCACCGGACCGTTGTCGTCACGCATGTCCATGGCCTGGCGGGCATCGTCGAGCACCCGGTCGAATTCGACGTGGTCGGTCGGCGGGATCTGCGCCTTGAGCGCAGCGGCCCGGCTATCGGCATCGACCTCGCCGGGTTCGGTCGCGTGCATGATGGTCGAGAGGACAAGTTCGGGGCGCTCCCCCAGCGTCGGGCTGTCCAGGTCATAGGAGCTAAAGACAACCGCTCCATGACGCTCGAGATACTCGTCCAACAACTCGGCCGCTCGCGGCGAAGCGGCACGCACGTCGTCAAGCGAGGCTGGCGTAACCCCAGCGGCTTCGACTTCGCGACGGATGGCGAGCAGTTGGCGCCGGGGCACCGTCGTCGACGGGCTCGCGCCGGCAAGCGCAGCGAGCGCCTCGCCCGCATCGATGCCCCACTCCCGGCACGCGACGACGAACAACGCCAGCGGACCCAGGTCATAGCCGTGCAGACGATGGTGCTCCTCGAATGTCTCGCGCATGTAGGCGACCAGTTCCTGGGCCCGATCGGCCAAGTCCGCATCGCTCAATGCCGCCAGGTCGGTCCGCTGATAGGCAAGGTTGCGTTCGACGAAGTGCGGACGAATCCGGGCGTGCCAATCCGCAATCGTGGCCCGTGAGGCGTCACCGCTCAGTGCAACCTGCGACAGCTTCTCGCGTCGGCGCAGCTCTGGGTGCAGTCGAAACACGAACTTGATCAGCCAATCCGGAGGCGGCTTGCGCTCTGCCGACGCGGCACCGAAGAACGGCACGATCTGGCTGTACATGTAACCGTTGACCTGACGCATTGCGACCGTCTCCGCCGGCACGCCGAGCGCCTTGAACAGCTTGCGATAGGCCGCCTCGGCACCTTCGTTCATGGCTAGGTCACTGATCGGTGTGATGGCCGAGTCGTAGTGAGACCGATCAAGATCCCACGTTCCCGGACCTGGCGGCTCAAAGTTGGTCACCTCTGCAGTCTCTCGCGCTTGTGCACTTCTGCACAAGGGAGGATCGAATCGAGCCATGTCTGCCCGCGGCGTTCCTCGTCCACACCCCACTCTCTGCGAAATCGGTCGAGCGGTACCGTGACGAATGATGGAAGAACAAGCGCCGCGCCGACGTCGCCGAGGCGGCCGAGCCGAAAAGGCTGCCGCCGCGTCATCGGCGATCGAACAGCCAGACTTCCGGCTGCACAAGCGCCGTTTCGAGCCGACCCAGATCGTCTCCGATGACGAGCTCGAAGCCATCCACCAGGCGTCGCTTTCGGTGCTGAGCGACACCGGCATCGACGTGCTGCTACCCGAGGCCCAAGAGCTCTTCGTGTCCGCCGGCTGCTCGCTCGACGGCGAACGGGTTCGATTCGACCCCGAAATGGTGATGGAAACCGTCGGTACGGTTCCAGCCGAGTTCATGCTCGAAGCCCGCAACCCGGCACACAATGTGCTTATCGGCGGCAACAACGTCGTATTCACTGCCGTCGCCAGTCCGCCGAACTCCGGCGACATCGCCGGTGGGCGCCGTACGGGAAACCACGCCGACTTTCAGAACCTGGTCCGGCTCTCGCAGCACCTAAATGCAATCCAGATCCACGGCGGCTATCCCGTCGAACCGGCTGACATCCATGCGTCGGTGCGGCACCTGCATGCGATCCGGGATATATCGCTGCTGTCGGACAAGGCCCCGAACGCGTACAGCTTGGGAGTCGATCGAAATCGGGACGCCCTCGAGATCATCCGCTTAGCCAATGGGCTCGCCGAAGACGAGGTCGATGACCACACGATCGTGACGACCGTGATCAACACGTCGTCGCCACTGCGCCTCGACCACCCGATGTGCAACGGCATCATCGAGTACTCGGCACGGAACCAGTGCTGCATCATCACGCCGTTCACGCTGGCCGGGGCCATGGCTCCGGTCACGGTCGCCGGTGCCGTGGTGCAGCAGAACGCCGAAGCGCTGGCCGGGATCTGCCTGACGCAATTGGTTCGTCCAGGGGCGCCTGCCGTCTACGGCGGCTTCACGTCGAACGTCGACATGAAATCGGGATCACCCGCGTTCGGCACGCCCGAGTTCATGCAGTCGGCAATGTTGGGCGGCCAGCTGGCCCGTCGGTATGGCTTCCCCTATCGCTCGTCGAACGTGAATGCGGCGAACACCGTCGATGCTCAGGCCGCCTATGAATCGGTGTTCTCGCTCTGGGGCGCGGTCATGGGCGGCGCGAACATCGTCTTCCATGGGGCCGGCTGGCTCGAGGGCGGCTTGCGGGCATCGTTCGAAAAGATGGTCCTCGACGCCGACCTGATCTCGATGGTCGGCGCGTTCCTCGCCCCGTTCGCCCTCGACGACGACGCGCTCGCACTCGAAGCCATCGCCGAGGTCGGCCCGGGCGGGCACTTCTTCGGCACCCAGCACACCCAGGACCGCTACCGAAACGCGTTTTTCTCTCCCATGGTCAGCGACTGGCGCAACTTCGAGTCTTGGGAAGAGGCAGGGTCGCCCACGGCGGACCAGAAACTCTCGCAGCTCTACCCGACCCTGCTCGAGGAGTACGTCGAGCCCCCGATCGAAGACGATCGCCGGGCGGCGATTGACGACTTCGTCGGTCGCCGCATCGCCGAAGGCGGCGTCGAGACCGACTTCTAGTCGTCCGCCTTTGCTCGCTCCGGGTTTCCTCCGAAACGCCCGCTAGGAGGAAACGGCGCGGAGGGCGGCGACGGCATCGGCGCGACCGGCGGTTGCGGTGACGACCGATTCGCCGACAAGCACTGCGTCGTAACCGGCTCGCCACAACACGGCGGCGTCTTCGGGACCGCGAACGCCGGACTCGGCGATCCGCACCCGCTCGGCGGGGATCTGTGGCGCCATGCGCACGGCCCGATCCTGATCGACTTCGAAGGTCACGAGGTCGCGTTGGTTCACACCGATCACCTGTGCGTCGACTGCGAGGGCCCGTTCGAGTTCGGCCTCGTCGTGAATTTCGAACAGTGCCGTCAACCCAACCGACGTAGCGGCCGACGAGAACTCGGCAAGTTCTGCGTCGTTGAGTGCGGCCACGATCAACAGAACGCAGTCGGCGCCCATCAGGCGAGCGTCGTAGACGTCGTTCACAGCGACCGTGAAGTCCTTGCGCAGCACCGGCAGTTCCACCGAGGCGCGCGCCGCTCGCAGATCGTCGGGCGAGCCGCCGAAGTGGTCAACATCAGTGAGCACCGACAAGCACGAGGCGCCGCCGGCCTGGTACTCGGCCGCCACCGCGGCTGGATCCAGGTCGGCAGCCAGGTCGCCCTTCGACGGTGAGCGACGCTTGACCTCGGCAATGACCGACAGGCCCGGGGCCTTCAACGCAGCGAAGAAGTCCCGAGCCGGCGCCAGCTCTTGGCAGGCCTGACGCAGCTCTGCCGGGTCGCGTGTGTCGAGCGCCGCTGCGGCGCGATGGGCGTCGAGGATCTTGTCGAGATAGGTGGTGGTCATAGGTTCGGGTCCCTCTCGGCTCGACTCATCACGATCAGCGGCATCATCAGGAATCCGACACCGCCGAGCAGCACCACGATGGCAGCGAACGCGATGATTGCGGCGGCATTGACGAGCAGTCCGATGCCCAAGAACACGGCGCCGAACACCACCAACACGATCGGCATCAAGCTGATCCAGCGGGGAATCTGCTGGCTTCCCTCGATCGGTGTCGGGTCGAGATCGACATCGCTTCGATCAATCGGATCGTCGTCGAACGGCTGAAAGTGCGCGTTACCCCGCCGCGGTCCGGGGCTTGCACCGGTCGAGGTCTCGGCATGCGCGGCGTCGTATTCCTGACGCTTGTGCTTGACGCCCAAGATGTTCCACGCCTCGTTGATCTCTTGCATGCGGCGTTCGGCTCGCACCCGAGCAGGCCCGTCGAAAAGGTCCGGATGGTTGGCCCGAGCCAGCTTCAGGTAGGCGGCGCGCAGATCGGCTTGGGTCGCCCCACGCGCGACCTCGAGCGTGCGGTAGTGGTCGGGCGACTCCATCTTCAGCTAAGGACGAGCGGGAGTTCCTGCACCCTGGCGGTCGTGCCACCTGCCTGCACCACGTCGCCGTAGTCGACCGCCCGGGTTGCATAGGCAAGCGCGATGTCGCTTTGGAGCGCGCCGGAACGCGCCGCCGAGGTGACGACACCAACCGCCTGCCCGTCGACCGTCATCTCGACATCGCCGGTGAGTTCCGCTTCGCCATCGAAGACAAGGCCAACAAGGCGTCGGGGCACGTTGTTGCCTCGACTGTCGATGCGGGCAACAAGTTCTTGGCCGGTGTAGCAACCCTTGGTGAAGCTCACGCTTCGTTCCACAATCCCCGCAGCTGCCGGGATCGTCGAGTCGTCGAGTTCCGATCCCATCGCCGGGATCCCGGCCTCGATGCGTAGGGCCGTCGCAGTGGCGAGATCCATTGCCGCGACGTCGGCCGTCGGCGAGGCGCCAAACACGATGACGACAGGCAAGCCGGCCCACGAGTCGTGAAGTTCGAGCTCGCCACCCTGGACCTCGACATCGAGCGCGCCCGCGCCGACGATCGTCAGCGAAGTCCACGGCGCGATCGTCAGCTCGCATTTGGTGCGTAGCTTGAACCGGGTCAGGCGGGTGATGACTTCGTCAGCCCAACCCTCGTCGACGTCGAGCAAGAACCGCTCAGCGTCGAGCCGAGTGACGCGCAGCCATGCGCTGATCTTGCCCTGCGGGTGTAGCAGCAGAGACCAGCGGCTGTCGTGGGGCGCCATCGACGCGATGTCCTGGCTCAGTTGACCCTGGAGAAACATCTCGGCCTCGGGGCCCTCGGCCAGTACGGCTTGGCGCAGGCCGGCGATTGCGGCCAGGCCACTACGGACGGCGTCGGTCCCGGACAGCAGTGGTGTCGTCATAGCGAAGCCCTCCGGGCTTTGGTCAATCGTTCGGCAGCAGGGATGGCGGCCAGCAGCGCCGTCGCCTTGTGGAAGCACTCTTTGTCTTCGAGGTCGGGCTCGCTGTCGTACACAATGCCGGCGCCGGCCTGCACTGACGCCCGCTCAGGGGTGATCACCATGGTTCGAATCGCTATTGCCGTGTCGAGATTGCCGTTGAAATCGATGTAGCCGACGACGCCCGAGTACGGCCCGCGTTTGCATGGCTCGAACTCATCGATGATCTCCATCGCCCGCACTTTGGGCGCGCCGGACACGGTGCCGGCGGGAAGCGTGGCTCGAATCACATCGACGGGACCCAGCCCGTCGCGCAACGCGCCAGAGACCTGCGAGGTGAGATGCATCACATGGCTGTAGTGCTCGAGCGACATCAACTCGTCGATCTGCAACGAGCCGTACTCGATGACCCGGCCGATGTCGTTGCGGGCCAGGTCCACGAGCATCACATGCTCGGCCCGTTCCTTCGGGTCCTCGGCAAGCTCAGCACCCAGGGCTCGATCCTCGAGGTCGGTCTTGCCTCGCCGCCGAGTGCCGGCGATCGGGCGGCTGATGACGCGACCGTCTTCGATCTTGACGAGCGGCTCGGGCGATGCACCGACCAGCGAGACCTCGGCCGAACGCACGAAGTACATGTAGGGGCTGGGGTTGACCTGGCGGAGCACGCGATAGACGTCGAACGGGTCGGCGTCGAGATCGAAATCGAACCGCTGCGAGAGCACCACCTGGAAGATGTCGCCTGAACGGATCAGTTCCTTGGACGCCTCGACCGCGTGTTGGTACTGGCCAGAGGCCATTGTCGAACGCACCTGCGGCAGTTGATCGTCGCGCGACGGCGGCTCGAGCAGGGGCTCATCGAGCGACGAGGCACCATCTGCGGCGAATACATCGAGCCGCTCCAGGGCCGCGTCGTAGGCAGCATCGAGCTCAGCGTCGGTCATCGCGGCGTCGACCACCACGTTGTCGATCAGCATCACTTGTTGGCGCCAATGATCGAACGCCGCAATCTGGCCAATCACGCTCAGCTGCGAGTCGGCGAGGCCCAGCTGGTCTTCGGGAACATCGGGTAGTCGCTCGATCTCGCGAACGATGTCATAGCCCAGATACCCCACGAGGCCGCCGTGCATCGGCGGAAGCTCCTCGACGGTCGGCGAGCGATACGCAGCGAGAATTGCTTCGACCGCCGCAAGCATGCCCTGATCGGTGGGGACCTCGATGTCGAGGTCGCCCGAGATCGTGACGTTGCGACCGTGGGAGACGAGCGTTGCACGCGGGCGTCTTCCGACGAAGCTGAAGCGGCTCCACCGTTCACCGTGTTCGACCGATTCGAGAATGAACCCTGGCTCCTCGCGTACACACCGGGCAAAGGCCGCAACGGGGGTCGTCAGGTCGGCCACGAGCGTCCGCCATACGGGAAGCACGGTGTAGTCGCGGGCCCACGCCCGGAATTGTTCGCGGCTCGGACCAGTGGCCATGTCAGGTACCTGTCAGCTCAGAGATATAGCCCGGTGCTGCCCTCTTCGAGGCGCTCCGCGGCAACGGCGTGAATATCACGCTCGCGCAAGATGATGTAGTCGGTGCCCCGGACCTCGACCTCGAAGCGGTCGTTGGGGTTGAACAAGACCTGATCGCCGATCTCGATCGAGCGCACGTTTGGGCCGACGGCCTCGACGCGTGCCCAGGTCAGACGCTTGCCGACTTGGGCCGTCGCCGGGATCAGAATGCCGCCGGTCGTGCGACGCTCGCCCTCGGGCAGGTCGATGTTGACGAGGATCCGGTCGTTCAACATCTTGATTGGCAGGCGGTCGTCGGCGTTCAAGCCGTTGCTCTTTGACGAATTGCTCTCCGACGTCGTGTCGCCTTTTGCGGTCTTGGTCACACCGGCAACGCTATCGCCGACGGGCCGAACTCTGCCGTGCTTTGCGGGCTCCGATCTAGCATCGGGTCGTGCCTCCAGCTCTTCCGGATTCGTTGACGGAAGTCACCCCGTCGTGGCTGAGCGACGCATTGGCCGAGGCCGGGCACCTCGGCGCGCCGATCGCTTCTCTGACCATCGAGCC
>CALLPT010000255.1 GCA_938015575.1 uncultured Acidimicrobiales bacterium | reverse complement strand
GTGATGGCCCCGCAACGCTGGTGGGCGAACCCGCCGTTCTTGCCAGTGCCGCCAGCCGACTACCTGCACTTCAGGCAAGTCACGGCCACCGGCGTCGCTGACGGCCCTCCTCACGTGCACGACACGGTCGTCTGGCTCGAGTGGTGCCGTTCGATGCGGAAGCTGCCACCGCGGTGAACGAATTCCGACCCAACAGATCCGCCACGCGAGTTAGGGTCTGACATGGCCCGGGCGCTGGTGCTGAACGCAACGTATGAACCGTTGTCTGTGGTCACCCAGCGCCGTGCTGCCGTGCTCGTGCTCTACGAGCGCGCCGATCTCGTGCACGGATCCGGACGCATCATCCGGTCCGCTCGCAGCGAGCTCGAGCTTCCGTCGGTGATCCGGCTGCGCAGCTATGTGCGCGCACCGCAGCGCAGATCGTGCGCTATCACTCGGCGCGGCGTTTTCGCCCGTGATAGCTACCGCTGCCAATACTGCGGCGCACGAGCGGAGAACATCGACCACGTGCAACCCCGCAGCCGCGGCGGCCAGCACGTTTGGGAAAACGTCGTGGCCGCATGCCGGGCCTGCAACACCCGCAAACGCGATCGGCTGCTCAGCGAAATCCGTATGCGCCTCACGACCGTGCCCCGGCCACCAGGTCGCTTTGCGTGGGTCCGCCAAACGGTGTCCCAGGTCCCCGAGGCATGGCTTGCCTATCTCGAACCCGGCCAAGCCGCGGCGGCGAGCTGATCGAGCCGGCAACGGCTGAATAGGTTGAAAGGACTCGCCAACCGACGACACTGATCGCGTGCAGGTCGTGCATTACCAGGGGAGCGCTGCGGAACTTCACGCGCTCGAACTGCCCGAGAGCGCAGACGAACAGCTCTGGGTGCTTCGGCCAGCCACTCCGGCGCTGGTGATGGGCAGCGCACAACGCGAAACCGACTTCGATAGCGACCGGCTCGACCGAGACGGGGTTGAGCTGGCTCCTCGACGCTCGGGTGGCGGGGCGGTCTACATCGAGCCCGATGGTGTGGTGTGGGTCGACGTCCTCGCGCCCCGAGGCTCGCGGTACTGGTCCGACGACATCGGCGTGACGTTCCTTCGGGTCGGGGAGCGCTGGCAGGCGGCGCTGCAACGCGTTGGGGTCGACAGCGAAGTGGTGCAAGATGCGCCGGACAGGTCGCCCGAGGCGCGGCTTGCGTGTTGGGCCGGCTTGGGTTGGGGCGAAGTCACCGTTGCGGGCGCCAAGATCGTCGGCTTGTCGATGCGGCGGACCCGGTGGGGTGCTCGGATCCAGGGGATGGGCGTGATCGACGCCAGCGCGGACCGGGCGCCGAGTTGGCTGCGCGGCGCCGATGTTGTAGCGAAACAGGCATTGGTCGAGCGCATTGGCCATGTCGAACTCGCCGTCGACCGTGAGGATCTCGAAGTCGCGGTGGTCGAGGAACTCCTGCGCCCCTAGCTAGCGATAGCGCATCCGGAGGAGCTGCCTGAGCTTGGCGGCTTCCCCACGGCGCCCCACGGCGGGGTTCTCGGCAGGCGGGCGGGTGGTGTTGTGTCGCCACCTGGCTGGCTGAGCGCGACGAAAACGTTGCAACACCAACGGAAATCGGTGTCGGTCTGGTGGGGCAGCGTCCCGAGGCTTCGTTGTGCCTGTCGACGCCTCGAAGAACTTTGTCAGGTCGAAATCGTTGCAATGTCGGGGGCGTGGGGGAGTGAGGTGGGGAAATGTGGGGAACAGTGTTGACGAGTGGGGTACGTGTGGCTACTGTGGCCCGTGTTGAGAAAGCGGACTGCCTCAGGCACCAGGGGACCAACCATGGTTTTCAGCGTTCATGAATCGCAGCACCGCAACCGGGCCGTCGGCTCGCTCTCTGGGATGGACTTTTCGTGGAATTCTTCGGCGCACACCAGCACCGCATTGACGACAAGGGTCGTGTCGCGCTGCCTGCCGTCTTCCGCGAAGGCTTTGGCGACGAGAAGCTCTGCTTCATCGTCCCCGAGCAAAGCCAGGGCTGCCTCACCGTTTACAACGCCGACGGGTTCCGAGCCATGGTCGAACGACTCCAAGACGCCAAGCGCGCCGGCCGCTTCACCCAGCGCCAGCTCACCAACTTCATGGCCGCCGTCAGCCAGTCATCGATCGACTCGCAAGGCCGCATCAACCTGCCCGAGCACCTGCGCAGCTACGCCAACCTCGACAAAGACGCAACGCTCATCGGCGCTGCCAACCACATCGCCATCTTCCCGGCCGACGTGCACAGCCCCGAAGCCGCACTCGAAGAACTCATCGACATCTCGGACCTGCTGTGATCACCGTGTCTTCAGCAACCGGTTCCGTCGCCCGCCTCGACCCACCACACGTCACTAGCCCCAACCCCACCGGAGCGATCACCCAGCCCGACCCACATCACCACATCGGCTGCGTCACCATGTACGGCGCAGCCACAACGGAACCGACCCATGGGTCGTTTCCCGGAGAACACGATGGAGAGCCCCTACTCCGCCCGCTTGCCATCGAGTCTGTTTCGAAGAGAAAATCGTTCAGACGCCCGTTCTTCGGGGAACGACCGATGGGTCGGTCCTGTTTTGCTTCGCAATCGCGCCGTCGTCGCTGCGCTCCTTTGGGCGCTCTGCGGATTGGTGGCTTCGAGTCGCGTTCGCACGCTCGACGTTGCCCAGTCTTGAAGCGAGGTTCGCATGACCTCGTTTGAGCACGAGCCGGTGATGCTCGACGAAATCCTCGACGTGCTCGGCACGGTCCCGACCGGCGTCTATGTCGATGCAACGCTCGGCGGCGCCGGACACGCAACCGCACTCCTCGAGCGGCGTGATGACATGTCGCTCATTGGCATCGACCGTGACCCCATTGCCCGCCAGGCCGCGTCGGAACGCCTGGCACGCTTCGGCAATCGGGCCACGGTCGTCGCCGGCCGGTTCGACCAGATCGCCGAACTCGTCGCCGGAAGCGGCTTGGTCGCGACCGAAGCCGGCGTCGCTCCGGTGACCGGCGTCCTCTTCGACCTGGGCGTCTCTTCACCCCAGCTCGACGCGGCCGAACGTGGCTTCAGCTATCGCCACGACGCCGCACTCGACATGCGCATGAACCCCGAAGATCCGGTGAGCGCGGCCGACATCGTCAACACGTGGTCGCACGAAGACCTGACCCACCTGCTGCGCGACGGCGCAGATGAGCGCTTCGCGTCTCGGGTCGCGGCCCGAATCATCGACAACCGGCCGATCGCGACGACCGCTGAACTCGCCGAGATCGTGGTTGCCGCGATTCCTGCCGCGACCCGTCGCACCGGCGGCCACCCCGCCAAACGAACGTTTCAGGCGCTCCGCATTGCGGTGAACGAAGAACTCGCACAGATCCCCACGGCGCTTCGTGACGCGATCGATCTGCTCGCGCCCCAGGGGCGAGGCGCCGTGCTTTCATACCACTCGGGAGAGGACCGGCTCGTCAAACGAGCCATAGCGGAAGCCGAGTCGGGCGGCTGCACCTGCCCGCCTCGGCTTCCGTGTGCCTGCGGAGCCCAGAAACTCGTGACGATCGTCCCGCCGCGCCAACGCACCGCGTCGGCCGACGAACAAGCGCGCAATCCGCGCTCGACGAGCGCTCGGCTTCGTTGTTTCGAGCGCCAAGCGGTCACTTCCGACGCGACGAGCGGGGGAGCGCAATGAGCATGCTCGACACCGCTCGCGCTCACCTGAGCGTCGTTCCTGAACACGAGCACGACCACATCGACGAGGTCGAAGGCACTCGCTCGCTGCGGGTCATCGACGGGTTCGACCGGGCGGCGCATTGGGCCCGGCTGTTGGGTACGACCTTGTTGGTCACGTTTGTGATCGGATTGGTCGGCGCATTAGTCGTCCACGCGTCACTGATTGAGAACCAACGAGCGCTCGACGAACAGCGTCGAGCGATCAGCGAACTCGAGGCGGATACCGAGTCGCTACGACACGAGCTCGCTGAGCTCGAAGCACCGGCCAGGGTCGTGGCCGAGGCGCGGGACCTCGGCATGATCGACGCCCCGGCCGTGACGTATCTGCAAATCCCCGGCGGACTTCTCGACGAGCGAACGATCATCGTCGCCGAGAACCAACTGCTGACCGGATGACCACCCGCACCCCTCCGCGCGATCGGCGCCGTTCCAGCGGAACTACGGCGCGGTCGAGCACGCGCCCGCCGACATCGCGTAGCCAGGCCGCAAACCGCGCCCCGCAAGCGCGCCGGCGCACGGGGACCACCACGGCGCGTCCCACAGCTCGCCGAACGAACCAAACCAGTCGCACCCAAACCAGTCGAACCCAGACCAGTCGAGCCCAGACCGGTCGCACCCAATCCGGTCGAACCCAGACGCGACCGGCCCCGTCGCGGGCGAAACGATCACAGCCCCGTCCCAACACCAGCGCTCGCCCGACCGGGCGGCGCCTGGTGGCGGTGCTGCTCGTCATCGTCGCGTGCGCCGGCGCGTTGGTGTATCGGCTCGTCGACCTCCAGTTGAACAATGCCGAGACCTTCGTAGAGATCGGACGTCAGCAACGGTTCCGCACCGTCCAACTCGCCGGCGGGCGCGGTGACATCCTCGATCGCAACGGCAACACGCTGGCGACCTCGCTGCCCGCGACCTCGTTCTTCGTCGATCCCGAGTTCGTCGAGGATCCGATCCGAGATGCCGCCCTGCTGGCCCCGCTCCTTGGTCGACCCGAAGAAGACGTTCGCGAACTGCTCAGCCGCAACAGCCGGTTCGCATGGTTGACCCGCCAGGTGAGCGACGCAAAGGCGGCCGAGATCCTTGCGCTCGACATCCCCGGGGTCTTCACGACCGAGGAACCAACCCGGTTCCACCCGTCGGGTAACGCCTTGGCTCGTTCCGTGATCGGCAATGTGGACATCGACAGCCTGGGGCTCAGCGGCGCCGAGATGATTCACAACGAGGTTCTCGAGGGCAAACCAGGTGAGCTATCCATCGAGATCGGCGTCAACGGCGACTGGATTCCCGGTGGCCCCGAACTGATCGAGCCGGCCGTGCCTGGGGCCGACGTCGTCTTGACATTGGACCGGTCACTGCAATTCGAGGTCGAACGGGTACTGACCCGCCAGGTCGAAGCAATGGATGCCCGCGGCGGTGTCGTGTTGGTAACCGAACCAGCAACGGGCGAGGTCCTGGCGATGGCCAACGTCGTCCGCAACGAGGAAGGACGGGTGGTCTCGACGTCGCTGAACATGGCGACAAGCTGGGCGTTCGAACCGGGCTCGGTGATGAAGGCGATGACATTTGCCGGCGTGCTCGACGCGGGCATAGCCGACACGACGTCACGAATGACGGTGAACGACACCTTCGAGCTCTACGACGCAGTGTTCACCGATTCGTCTCCGCACGCGCCGGCCGATTGGACGGTCTCTGACATCGTCACGGTGTCCTCGAACGTGGGCACCATTCACTGGGCCGAGCAGCTCGGCGGTGCTCGCCTGGATCACTACCTGCGATCCTTTGGCTTCGGTGCGTCCACTCAACTTGGTTTCCCGGGCGAAACTGGCGGGCTCATGATCGAGCCTGACATCTGGGGAGGCATCGCCACGGCGACGACCGCGCTGGGGCAGGGCATTTCGGTGACGCCGGCCCAGATGATTGCGGCCTACAACGCCATCGCAAACGACGGCGTGTACACGCCGCTGCAGATGGTCCGCGAGGTCGTGCGCAGCGATGGCACCCACGAAGTGCCAGCGCCCCCGGAACAGCATCGTGTCGTGTCCAGCGAGACGGCCAGCCAGGTGCGGGCCATGCTCGAAAGCGCGGTTTCGGTCGGTACCGGCACGAATGCTCAGGTCGAGGGCTACCGGGTTGCAGGCAAGACAGGTACTGCTCGTAAGGCGCTCGACGGTGGCGCCGGCTATGAAGACGGCGCGGGTAACTTCCGCTACATCGCGAGCTTCGCCGGGTTCTTGCCGGCCGACAATCCGCAGCTGTCGATCTTGGTCACGATTGATCAGCCGACGGCCACGATCTATGCCGGCCATGCGGCCGCACCGGCCTTCGCCGACATTGCGACCTTTGCCGTGCGCCACCTCAAGATCGCCCCGTCGTCCTCGGCTCCGACCGCCCACACCGCCGTCCACGTTCCAGATCGGCTCGAGGAACGCGTCACGGGCGAAGTCGCCGAAGTTCTCGAACCTGTTGTCGAAGCCCAAGCCAGCGAAGGCACCCCCGCGGTGCTGCCCGAGGCCGATGCCGCGCCCGCTCCAGCGGCTACCGATCCTGCCCCGAGCCAGCCAGAAGAGACCGAGCCAGCTCCGAGCCAGCCAGTCGAGACTGAGCCGGCGGCGACGTCGGGCAGCTCGGTGATCGGCCAAGGCGTCGCCCCTCAGCCAGCCGATACGAGCGACCAAGCCTTGCCGGCCTTCGATGGGGGAGCCGCGGGCCAGGCCGCCGGATTCGGTGACGGCAGCGCCGAGGAACAGGGCTGACCGTGCGACTCGCCGAGGTCGTCGATGACCTGCGCTCCGCCGGGTTCGACCCCGAAGTTCGGCCAGGCGCCACGCTTCCATCACTCGATGCGGGCGTCACCGACGCCACCCACGATTCTCGCCAAGGCGCCCCGGGCGTCTTGTTCTGTGCCGTCCCCGGCGCAACGTTCGATGGCCACGACTTCGCCCATCGTGCGGTCGAGGCCGGTTCTGGTGCCCTGCTCGTCGATCGGTGGCTCGACGCCGACGCGACACAGATCCGCGTCGCCAACGTGCGAGCGGCCATGCCAACCGCGGCGGCATCGATCCACGGGCACCCAAGTCGTGAACTCGCTGTCTTCGGCATCACCGGCACCAACGGCAAGACGACGACGACCAACCTGTTGGCATCGGTGATGCGCTCTACCGGTGCTCGTGTCGGTGTCGTCGGCACCCTTTCGGGACTCCACACGACACCCGAAGCCACGGATTTTCAACGGCACCTTCGCCAGGCCGTGACCGACGGTATCGATGTTGTCTCCGCGGAGATCTCGTCGCACGCGCTCGAGCAACACCGCGCCGACGCCATCACCTTTGCGGTGGCTGCCTTCTCGAATCTGACGCCCGATCACCTCGACTATCACGAGACGATGGAGGCGTACTTCGATGCCAAGGCGCGGCTGTTCGACGGCCGGGCAACGCACGAGCTCATCAACGTCGACGACGTGTGGGGCGCTCGCCTCGCCGAACGTCGGGGCGACGCACACCGATTGTCGCTCCGCGATGTGGACATCCTTGACGCCAACGCATCGAGTACGACCTTCGCCTGGCGGTCCCACGAGATCCACCTGCCAATCCCGGGCGAGATGAACGTGGCCAACGCGTTGATGGCTGCCGAGGCGGCCCTGCTGCTCGGCGCCGACGGAGCGGCGATCGCCGAGTCTCTTGGAGCAGTCCCTCAGGTGCCGGGCCGCATGGAGCGGGTCGAAGCCGACGCCGCCGTGACCGCCATCGTCGACTACTCCCACACGCCGGACAGCATCGAGCGAGCGCTTGCCACGATCCGGGCAAGCTCGCCCAACGCGGCGCTCACGATCGTGTTCGGTTGCGGCGGTGACCGGGACCGAGCGAAGCGTCCCCTGATGGGACGGGCTGCCGAGGCGGGCGCAGACCTCGTCATCGTCACCAGCGACAACCCCCGCTCCGAAGACCCGCGTGCGATCATCGATGAGGCCGTCGCCGGGATGCACAATCCGGCCGCAGCGATCATCGAGGCCGATCGGCGTAGCGCCATCGGCCTGGCTATCGACCGGACACCGGCGGGCGGCGTGATCCTGATCGCCGGGAAAGGCCACGAGCGGACGCAGACGATCGGCGACACGGTGTTGGCGTTCGACGATGTGGCCGTGACTCAGGAACTACTCAGCGCACGCGACGATGCGGAGGTCGACGCCGGATGATTCGACTGCTCATCGCCACCGCAATCGGCCTGCTGGTTGCCCTTTTCGGCACCCGCTACCTGATCCGTTGGTTGACCCAGCGCAGCGTCGCCCAGCCCATCCAAGACGATGGGGTGCAGATGCACCGCGAGACCAAAGCCGGCACGCCGACCATGGGCGGCATCGCCATCGTTGCGGCAATCGCGATTGCCTATGTCATCAGCGACCTCTACAACGGCATCTACACCCGCAGCGGCTTGCTGGTCATGTTCGCCATCGTGGGCTCCGGCATCGTCGGGTTCGCCGACGACTGGATCAAGGTCCGCCGCGAACGCAACCTGGGCTTGCGAGCCCGGACCAAGGCCACAGGCCAGTTGATCGTCGCTGCCGTGTTCGCCATCGGCATGGTCACGCTCACCGATGTGCACACCGAGATCTCGTTCACTCGCTGGGACTCGATCGGCTTCGACCTCGGACCCGTGGGCTGGTGCATCTGGGCGGTGCTGCTGATCGTTGGCACCAGCAATGCAGTGAACCTGACCGACGGCCTCGACGGACTCGCCGGCGGAAGCTCGCTGCTTGCCTATGCGTGCTTCACGGCAATGGCGTTCTGGATGTTCGGCAACCGCGACATCTATGACGTTCCCCACGCACTCGACCTCGCCGTCATCGCGGCCGCCGCTGTAGGCGCTTGCGCCGGCTTCTTGTGGTGGAATGCCGCTCCTGCCCAAATCTTCATGGGCGACACCGGCAGCCTGGCCCTCGGTACCGGTCTCGCCGCACTCGCTCTGGCCACGAACACACACCTCCTGCTGCCCATCCTCGGTGCGCTCTTCGTGGCCGAGACTCTCTCGGTCATGATCCAGGTCGCCGTCTTCAAGCGAACCGGCAAGCGGGTCTTCCGTATCGCCCCGATTCACCACCACTTCGAAATGCTGGGTTGGCCTGAGACGCGCGTCATCATCCGGTTCTGGCTGCTGGCCGGCTTCGCTGCGGCGATGGCGCTTGGCCTGTTCTACGCGGACTTCCTGTCGATTCCCGGATCGGTGCAGTAGTTGTGCGGGCGGTGCTGATGGGCCTCGGGATCACCGGTCGAGCGGTCGCCGAGGCGCTGCTCGCACGCGGCCACGAGGTTGTCGCGTTTGATGATCGACCGAGCTCCTCGGTCGATGACTGGGCCAACAGCAGCGGTGTGGTGGTCACGCAACCCGGGCCGGGCGAACTTCAAGCGGCGCTTGCATCGGCCGACGTCGCCGTCCCTGCGCCGGGGCTGCCAGACTCGCACGCCTTCTTTGCCGAAGCTGACGCCGCCGGCGTCGACATCATCAGCGAGTTCGATCTTGCCGGTGAGTGGGATCAGCGGCCCTGCGTCGCCGTGACCGGAACCGACGGCAAGACGACCGTGGTGAACCTGATCGATCGCATGCTCAACGCCAGCGGCGTCAGCAGCGCCATGGTCGGCAACACCGATACCCCGTGGGTCCGAGCGATCGACGACCCGACCACCGACGTCTTTGTCGTCGAGGCCTCGTCGTTTCGACTCGCGCACAGCCGGCGCTTCGCACCCCAGGTGGCGCTGTGGCTCAACTTCGGTCCTGACCACCTCGATGCGCACCATTCGCTCGACGCGTACGAAGCTGCCAAGGCGTCGATCTTTGCCCATGTACCTGCCGAAGGTCTTGTGATCGCAAATCGCGACGACACCGTCGTGGCTCGCCACAGCGAGGCCGTGGTGCATGCCTCGGTCGAGACGTTTGGCCTGGATGATCGCGGACCACACGGTGTCCGAGACGGCCAGCTGATTGTCGCCGGCCAGCCCCTGGTCGCGATTGCTGATCTCGTGCGTGCGCTGCCACACGACATCGCGAACGCGCTCGCCGCTGCAGCTGCATCGCTTGCGATCGGCGCAACTCGCCAAGGATGCGCCGACGCGCTGCGAGCGTTCCAAGGTCTCGAGCATCGTGTCGAGTTCGTGCTGGAGCACCAAGGTGTCCGGTGGTTCAACGACTCCAAGGCAACAACTCCGCACGCGTCCGAAGCTGGGTTGTCGGGCTTCGACTCGGTCGTTCTTCTTGCCGGGGGCCGGAACAAGGGCCTGTCGTTCGACGGGCTCGCCGCGCAGAGTGAACGACTGCGCCATGTCGTGGCGATGGGCGAATCCGCCGACCTGATCGTCGACGTGTTCGCCGAGCTGGCGCCCACGTCGACCGCGGCGTCGATGGTCGAAGCGATCGACCAGGCCGCGGCGGCAGCCCAACCCGGCGATGTCGTACTGCTCTCACCAGCGTGCGCGTCGTTCGACTGGTATCGCAACTACGCAGCACGCGGCGAGGACTTCAAGCGCCTCGTCCGCGAACGATTCGAGGTGAATCGATGACCGCAACGCGAACGGGCCGTCGTGCCCAGACCCGCACCGGCCGCGGCCGCTCCGCCGGCCCTGCCCGCTGGTGGGCGCCGCTGCGAAACCCGAGCGTCGTGCCTGGCCGACGAACCGTCGAGTTCGCCGGGCTCCTCGTGCTCACGCTCGCGCTGACCTTCATCGGACTCATGATGGTCCTGTCCGCTTCGGCGGTCACCGGGCTCGATGACGCGGGCAGCCCGTGGTACTACCTGCAACGCCAAGGCATGTGGGCCGCGATCGGGCTCGTCGCGATGATGATCGTCATGCGTCTCGATTATCGAGATCTGGCCAAGATGTCGCCGGTACTGCTCATGGCCACCCTCGCACTCCTCCTCCTCGTGCTCATCCCGTCGGTCGGTGTCTCGGCCAACGGTGCCCGCCGATGGTTGACGATTGGGCCCTTCACGCTCCAGCCGTCCGAGTTCGCCAAGCTGAGCTTGACGCTCTTCGTTGCCGACCTGTTGGCGCACCGATCACATCTCGTCCATGACAATCGCCAAGTCCTGGCACCCATCCTGGCGCTGTCGCTCGGGATGGCCGCACTGGTCCTGCTGCAGCCGAGCCAGGGCACGGCGACGATCCTCGTGGCGATCTCGATGATCCTGCTTTTCCTCGGTGGCGTCTCGGTGTGGTCGCTCGGGACGGTGACGATCGGGCTCGCCGGGGCCTTCGTCGTACTCGCGGTTCTGACGCCGTATCGACGGGCCCGCCTCAATGTGTGGGGAGACCCATTCATCGACCCCGAGGGTGCTGGGTATCAGACCGTGCAGTCCCTCGTGGGAGTGGCCTCTGGTGGCATCGACGGGGTCGGGTTGGGCGAGGGCCGCGCCAAGTGGGGGTTCTTGCCGTTCGCACACACGGACTTCATCTTCAGTGTCGTGGCCGAGGAGCTCGGCTTCATCGGCGGTGTGGCCCTGGTGATGTTCTTCGTTCTGCTCGTCGGCTTCGGTCTCCGTGTCGCATACAAAGCACCCGACCGACTCGGCATTATGCTGGCTGCCGGGATCACCACCGCAATCGCAATGCAAGCCTTCATCAATATCGGCGCCACGATCAACATGTTGCCGATCAGCGGTGTCACCTTGCCGTTCGTCTCGATGGGCGGGTCTTCGCTCGTCGTGAACTTGGCGGCCATGGGGGTCGTCCTCAATGTGTCTAGGCACACCGAGGGCTGAGCACATGTCAGGTGAGATCGACGCGCTCAGACCCGCGGTCCGCGATTTCGATCTGACGCGCCCGCAGCGTGTTCACATCCTCGGGATCGGCGGAGCCGGGATGCGGGCGATCGCCCGCGTTCTTCTTGCCATGGGTCACGCCGTCAGCGGGACCGATCAGGCCCCGTCGAGCCATCTCGATGCACTCGCCGCCGCCGGTGCCGAGGTGCGTGTAGGACACGACCACCCCCTGCCCGATGTCGACGTCGTCACCCGCTCGACCGCCGTGCCCAACGACAACCCAGAGGTTCTCGGGGCCGAAGCGGCCGGCGTTCCTGTGCTCGCCCGGGCCGAGATGCTGGCCGCGATCAGTGCTGCGCAGCCGTCGATCCTGGTCGCGGGAACCCACGGCAAGACGACGACCTCGTCGATGTTGGCCGTCGTGCTCGACGCTGCGGGTAGGAACCCGTCGTTCATTATCGGTTCCGATGTCGCGTGGTTCGACACTGGCGCCCGCTGGATGCCGGATAGTGAAATGGTCATCGAAGCCGACGAGAGCGACGGAACGTTCTTGGCGCTTCGCGGCGCCCACGCGATCGTCACCTCGCTCGATCCCGACCACCTGGAGTACTACGGCTCCCAGGCGAACCTCGATGCCGCCTTCGCTGCGTTCGTCGAGGGCATCGACGGTACGACAGCGGTGTGTGTCGACGATGCCGACACCGGTCCGCTGATCGACCTGCCCGGCGTCGTCACGTACGGGGCCCACGCCGAGGCCGACCTTCGTATCGCCGACATTGCCGTCGACCGTCTGTCGACCCACATGACGCTCACCTGGAAGGGCCACAGCCTCGGGAGCTTCACCGTCGGCTTGCCTGGACGCCACAATGCCCTCAACGCGGCGGGTGCTGCCGCGATTGCCCTCGCGCTCGATGTTCCCGTCGATGCGATCCGCCAAGGTTTGGAGGGCTTCGACGGAGTCGCTCGGCGATTCGAACAACGCGGCCGCGCTGGTGGCGTGACGTTTGTCGATGACTACGCGCACCTCCCGGCCGAGGTCGAAGCCGCAATCGCGACCGCGACCGAGGGCGGCTGGCGTCGGGTGATCGCCGCCTACCAGCCCCATCGCTACTCCCGGACCCAAGCCTTGGGCCACACCTTCGCCAACTCATTCGGCGGTGTCGATCACCTGGTGCTCGCCGGTATCTACTCGTCGGGCGAGGCACCTCGCGACGGCGTGAGCGGACGCATCGTCTATGACGCCGTTACCCAGGCCATGCCGGAGCTCGACGTGTCCTACGCGGAAACGCTCGATGATGTTGCTCAGCAACTTGCTCGGCTGCTCGAACCGGGGGATCTCTGTTTGACCCTCGGCGCGGGTGACCTCACCGCGGTGCCAACTCAGCTGCTCGCTCGGCGCCACGCGACCTGGGCCGCCGAACTCGATGCCGCCCTGATCGCCGGCCGGGTTGCGGTCAACGAACCCATCGGTCCTCGGACGACCTACCGAGTCGGGGGAGTGGCCCGGACCTTCGTCGAGGTAACGAACGCGACCGACCTCGAGACCGTTGCTTCGATGGCGCGCGGCATAGAGGAACCGGTCCTCGTGATCGGTCGAGGCTCCAATCTTCTGGTCGCCGATGCTGGTTTCGATGGTGTCGCGGTGGCGCTCGCCGGAGAATTCGAGCAGGTCACCATTGATGGCACGACGGTTACCGCAGGAGCGGGAGTTCCGCTTCCGGCACTGGCCCGCCAGAGCGTCGGTGTTGGGCTCGCGGGATTCGAGTGGGCCGTCGGTGTGCCGGGCAGCATCGGCGGTGCCGTCGCCATGAACGCCGGAGGCCACGGCTCTGACATGAAGGCGTCGGTGGTCTCGGCCCGCGTCCTCGATGTCGCCACGGGGCGGGTCGAGGTCTGGGATCTCGAGCGGCTTGCGTTTGGGTATCGCCGCTCGGCGATCGAGCCGAATCACATCGTGCTCGACGCGACGCTCCGTCTCGTTTCGGGAGATCCCGAGGCCGGCTCGCGCCTGCTCAGCGAAATCGTGCACTGGCGTCGCGAGCATCAGCCCGGCGGTCAGAACGCGGGCTCGGTCTTCACCAATCCCGAGGGCGACAGCGCCGGCCGTCTGATCGATCAGGCCGGAGGCAAGGGCTTGCGCATCGGCACCGCGGAGATCAGCTCGAAGCACGCCAACTTCATTCAGGCCGATGTCGACGGAGCGGCCGACGATGTGTTCGCCGTGATGCGCGCTGCGGCCGAGTTGGTCGAAGCCGAAACCGGGATCGTGCTGCATCCGGAAACCCGCCTCGTGGGCTTTCCCCCGTTCCGGTCCTCGCGTCGTCGTCGCCCGGCGGCAACAATGGGCGCCCGGTCGTCCACCCAATCCACCACACCACGAGGGGAATCGTGACCGTATCGACTACCGCGATGGCGCATCCGCGAATTCGCGAGCGCCTCGAAGCCGTCGAAGATGAGCAGACGCGTCGTCGCAGTCGCCGATTCTTCGCGGTGATGACGATCGCGCTGCTCGCCCTGATGGCCGTCGGCATCACCAGGAGTCCCCTCCTCGATGTGGACGAGATTCGGATCATCGGAGCGACGACGACTGGCCCGAATGCGCTTCGTGCCGTCGCAGGGATCGAACCAGGAACCGCGCTCGTCGGTCTTGACCTGGCCTCGGCCGAGCAGCGGTTGCTCGCGATGCCCGAGGTCGCGTCGGTGACGTCGACACGGTCATGGGATGGCCTGGTAACGCTCGAGGTCGTCGAGCGGCGCCGGGTCGCAAACATCGTGACGGCAGAGGGCACCTTGGTCGTAGCCGAGGACGGCATGGTGGTTGCGCTGGACGACGCGGCAGATCCGATGCTTCCGTCGATCGCCGGCGCGATGTTCACCAGCCCCGTCGGTGCGTTGGTGCCGATCGAACTGACCGACGGCATCGCGACCGCGGCCGCGCTGCCCAGCGACATCGCTCGCGTCACCGACCACATTCGTGTCGGATCCGCCAGCGTGTCGCTGGTGTTTGTCGGTGGCGGGATGGCCGAGATGGGCGACGCTCGTGACCTCGAAGCGAAGTTCGATGCGGTCCGAGCATTCATCGCACAGGTCAATTTGGGCTGTCTCGAAACCCTCGATGTTCGAGCGCCGAGCGTGCCCGTGCTGGCTCGGAGCGGCGGATGTTGAGCCCGTCCTCCCGCAGCAATTCGCGGCAGAATGCGGAAAACCTTGACCTCAGTGGCCACACTGGCCACACTTACACCACGAAATCTCTACCTCAGGTTCAACAGCTCAACCCTCAACCAGTGGTTGAGGGTTCGTGCAATGAACCTTTACTTGAGCTTGTGAGCAGTACACTCCCAACCTCATCCGTGCGAATGGAGCACCTGTGACGACACCAATCAATTACCTCGCGGTCATCAAGGTGGTGGGCGTGGGCGGCGGCGGCGTCAATGCCGTCAACCGCATGATCGATGCAGGTCTGCGCGGCGTCGAGTTCGTTGCCATCAACACCGATGCCCAAGCGCTCCTCATGAGCGATGCCGAGATCAAGATCGACATCGGTCGCGAACTCACCCGAGGCCTCGGCGCAGGCAGCGATCCCGAGGTTGGCGCGGCAGCAGCCGAAGCCCACGAAGACGAGATCCGCACCGCCCTCGAGGGCAGCGACATGGTCTTCATCACCGCGGGTGAAGGCGGCGGCACCGGCACGGGCGCCGCCCCGGTCGTGGCGGACATCGCCAAGTCGATCGGCGCCCTCACCATCGGCGTCGTCACCCGTCCCTTCTCGTTCGAGGGCCGTCGCCGTTCGGTTCAGGCCGAGCAGGGGATCAACCGCCTCAGAGAAAAGGTCGACACCCAGATCGTCATTCCGAACGATCGTCTGTTGTCCATCTCGAGCAGCGACACCTCGATCCTCGAGGCGTTCCGCATCGCCGACGATGTGCTTCACGCCGGTGTCCAAGGCATCACGACCCTGATCACGACGCCCGGTCTGGTCAACACGGACTTCGCCGACGTCAAGATGATTCTTCAAGACGCCGGCTCTGCACTCATGGGTGTCGGTCAGGCATCAGGCGAGGAACGTGGCGTGGGCGCGGCGCGCAAGGCGATCTCGAGCCCGCTGCTCGAATCCTCGATCGAGGGCGCCCGCGGCATCTTGTTGAACATCACCGGTGGTTCTTCGCTCGGCATTCTCGAGGTCAACGAGGCCGCCGAGATCATCCAAGGCGTCGCCCATCCCGATGCCAACATCATCTTCGGCACGGTCATCGACGAGAACATGGGTGACGCCGTTCGAGTCACGGTGATCGCTGCCGGTTTCGACCGTTGGGGCGACACGCCATCACAACCAGCGCCAGCCACGACTGCCACCGCAGCACCGGCGCCGGCAACGGCTCCCGAGCCGGTGTCGGTGTTCGATGACGATGCCGATGTCTTCGACGAACTCGCTGATCCGTTCGAGGAGACGCCCGCCCCGTCGTCGTCGAGCGACTTCGACGATCTCGACGTGCCGTCGTTCCTGAAGTAAGTCGCTCGCATATGCGCGAGTTGCTGGTGCAGCTCGTCGGCGACGGTCGCCGAGCTTCGATCGCCCACACCACGCGGGCCGACGGCGACTTGTCGCCGTCCACGGTCGCGCCGCCAACGCTTGCCGACCGTCGCGACCGCGCCGTGGCAGCGGGGCCCTGGCACGCCGTCCACCAGGTGCATGGGGCGCGAGTGATCCGAGTCGAAGGCGACCCAACGACGGCGACCGACATCGTCGGGCCGCGGACCAAAGCCGATGCGCTCGTCACCGGCGCCGCCAACCAAGTGCTCGCCGTGCACTCCGGCGACTGTGTGCCGGTCGGTCTGATCCACGCACGCGGCGCCGTTGCCGTCGCCCACGCGGGCTGGAAGGGACTCGAGGCAGGCGTGCTCCGCTCCACCGTCGATGCCCTGCGAGCAAGTCATGGTGACGGTGTGATCACCGCTGCAGTCGGCCCCCACATCCACCCGACGAGCTACGAGTTCGGCGCCAACGACCTCGCTCGGCTTGCAGCACAATTCGGCCCGTCGATCGTCGCGGAGACGGCCGAAGGAACGCCAGCCCTAGATCTGACGGCCGCCACGACGCTCGCACTCGAACAGCTCGGCGTCGAGATCGGTGCCGTTTCGCCAGACTGCACGGCCACCCGAGCCGACGAGTACTGGTCTTACCGCGCCCGGAACGAATCGGGAAGGATCGCGCTCGTCGGATGGTTGGAGCTGGCATGAGTGAGCCACTACCCATCGACGAGGAGCTCGTTGACCGTCTCGCTGGACCCTTGGGTGAGCGCCTCGAAGCCGTCCTTGATCGGATTCGTGCTGCCGGAGGAGACCAGGTACGGCTACTGCCGGTATCCAAAGCACATCCGGTCGAAGCTGTGGTTGCCGGGCAACGGCATGGCCTTGGTGTCTTCGGCGAGAACTATGCCCAGGAGCTGAGCGCCAAGCACGCGACGCTCGGCGCAGCCGCCCCCGAGTTCCACTTCATCGGCCAGCTGCAACGCAACAAGGTTCGCCAGATCGCTGCGGCCGTCACGCTGTGGCAATCGGTCGATCGCATCCGGGTCGCCGATGAGATCGCCAAACGGGCGCCTGACGCCCGAGTGCTTGCGCAAGTCAACCTGGCCGATGACCCGGGCAAAGCCGGCTGCAACTTCGAGGATCTGCCCGAACTCGTTGACCACATGCAGTCGATCGGGCTGCAGGTCGAAGGCCTGATGGGCGTCGGCACCGCGGCTGACGATCAGGCGACGGCAGCAGCCTTTCGGCGATTGCGTGCCCAGGCCGACACGCTCGGCCTCGTTGAATGCTCGATGGGTATGACCGCCGACCTCGAACTCGCCATCAATGAAGGATCGACCATGGTGCGGATCGGAACTGCACTGTTTGGAGCACGCCAGTGACAACAACAACACATCCACCGTCGACGACGCCGGACTCAGAACGAACCCTCCCCACCTTGCCCGGCCCTGATCACTACGATACGAACACGCTCGACCGAGGAGCGACACCGATGACCATGTGGAAAAAGACGATGACGTGGTTGGGCCTTGATCCCGACGCGGACTACGAAGCCGAGGGCGGCCAGAACTTCAACGACCCCGCGTTGGGTCATGTCGAAGAAGTCACCCCTGTGCCGGTCGGCGTGCCGCCGACGCCGCCGGGACCGTCCGCGTCGGAACCCGATGCAAGCGAATTCAGCGCGGTCCGGTCACTCGGTCCCATGAGCGAAGATGGCGACTACGCCGGTGACTATGTGCCCAGCAACAAGCCCCTGTCGAATACGTCGCTGCGCCCCGTCGACGTGGTCAACCGCGACGATCCACCGATGGGTTCTGTGACCGCCGTGCCCGCCAGCCCGTCGAGCAAGCCGCAGCTCGTTGCCCCTCGCAGCTTCAACGACGCACAAGAAGTCGCGGATCGATTCCGTGCCGGGGCCCCAGTGATCTTGAACCTCCAAGAGACCGATGCCGAGCTCGGGCGTCGCTTGATCGACTTCTGTTCGGGACTTTGTTATGGCCTCCGTGGCCAAATGCAGCGCGTCGGCGACCGTGTCTTTTTGGTCACGCCTGCCGAGGTCCAGCTCAGTCCTGACGATCACCGACTGATGCGCGACAGCGGCCTGCTCGGCTGAGCAGCCCGAATCACACGTCCGATCGACCTTCATCGAGGAACTCGTGGTCATCATCTGCAATCTCATCGGGCTCTATGTCCTGATCATCTTCGTTCGCATCGTGCTGAGCTGGTTTCCTATCGACCCTGACGGCCCGATCGCGACCTTCCACGGCTTGTTGCATCTCTTGACCGAGCCGGTGCTCGGGCCGCTTCGCCGCATGCTCCCGTCGGTACCGATCGGCCAGATCCGGCTCGATCTTTCGCCGATCGTGGTCCTGTTCGGCCTCCAGATCATCCGCGGCGCGATCTGTTAGCGAACGCGTCGGTGGCGCTCGGCCCTTCAACGTGAGCGCGCCAACGTTGACCTCGGCGTACACGAGGTCCTGCTCCGAGACCGTCCGGGCGAAGAATCCCAGGTTCCGGGCTCGGGTCCTCCTCGCGTCGTGCCTCGCGGGGCTACTCTCGCGGGGATCGCAGGACTGTCACGGAGTGAGAGCAAACGATGAGCGACGGCGAGTTTCCGTTCCACAACTTCACGGTGCGCGCCGAGGGGTATGACCGCGGCGAAGTAGATGCCGCGATTCGGCGGCTACAAGACGAGATTACGGAGCAGCGCCGAGCCCTCGAGGCGGCCACACCGAGCGATGTCGGCGACGCTCGTCTCCACGATCCCGAAGGCGCCGTCACCCGCACCCTCGCGATTGCTCAAGAGACCGCCGATCGGGTGCTTCACGACGCACAGGTCGAGGCCGACCGGCGTCGCTCCGAAGCCGATGAGCAGGCATCGGCGACGATCGCCGACGCCGACGCTCGTGCCGCCAAGATGATGGCCGACATCGAGACCCAAACGGCCGAGGTTCGCGCCCAAGGCATCGCGGCTGCTCGCAGCGCGATCCAGGTGGAGCGAGACAAGGCGGTCGCCGAACTGGGACAGATTCGACGCGTGCGCGACGACATTCGCTCCGAGGCGGTCGAGCTGCGGTCGGTCCTGGAGCGCTACGCCCGCCAAGCATCCGAAGCCAGCGAGACCCTCTCGGCAGCGGCCGCAGGCCCGTTGCTTGCCTCGGAGCTCCCGGACTATGTCGCCGACGATGTTGCCCTCGCCGGTGTACTTGCCGACGAAGAAGTCGCTGACACCGAGGTCGAGACGATCGACGAAGACACGGTTGGCTGGCTCGATGATGTCGATGGCGACTCGGCCGAGGTGATCGACGAAACGGACCCGGCTACCGGAGACTCGGTGGTCGACGAGCTTGTGTGGGGTGACGACGACCCCGAAGACGAGCCGATCACCGCAGAGGCGAGCGGAACCGACGACGAGGATTGGTTCGGTAGCGACGACGACGATGCGCCGCTGGCCGACGTCATCTCGATCGATGGTGACAACGACAGCGATGACGACGTCGACTTCGAAGACGCCGAGCTTGTCGTCGTCGACCTCGATGACGATGCGCTGCCATCGGATCTCGATGCCACGTCGTCGGCGTCGTCCGGCGCGTTCTTGGCCGAGGTGCGCGCTGCTGCCGACGATGACACGGTCGGTCTGGCGCCCGAGAGCGAAGGCGCCGACGACTCAGACCGGTTCTTGTCTGAGCTTCGTGGCGTGACCGATCCAGTCGACCTCGACGACGCGGAACTCGACAGCGACGTTGCCGACCGTTTCTTCGACGGAGACTGACTGCGGGCTGACGTGATCAGCCGGCAGCGGTGATGGTGAACCGGACGGGGTGTCCGTCAAGTTCGCCGTCGAAGCTGTCTTCGGGCACCGTGTCATAGGTCAGGCTCGTCGCGAGCACCTGCGAAGCCAGGTGGTCGACGTGAGGGGCGAGCCAAGCCTGTACCTCGTCATCGGTGTCGAGTACCAAGGCGATGCGATCCGTGACCTCGAGGCCGCTGGCTTTGCGCGCATCTTGGACAAAGCGTTGGAGCTGACGAGCGTGGCCCTCGTTGATCAGCTCGGGTGTCAGCTCGAGATCGAGGACGACAACCGCGTCGCCGCCGCTGAGACCACCGACGGCGCCTTCGCCGTTCGGCTCCAGTGCGATCTCGAACTCGTCGCCGGTCAGCGTCTCGCCCGCGACGTCGACCGAGCCGTCGTCGTTTGCGGTCCAGTCGCCATTGCGGGCTGCGCCCAAGACGGCTTGCATTTGCTTGCCCAGGCGGGGTCCGAGCACCCTGCCGTTCGGCTTGAGTGTGCGGGTGGCAAAGGCATCGAGGTCGTCAGACAAGGTGACCTGTTTGACGTTGATCTCGTCGCGGACCAAGTCGGTAAAGGCCGCGAGCGCGTCGGTATCTCGCCCGGCGATGGTCAGTTCTGCCATGGGGACACGGACCCCTATGCCGTGGTCTTCGCGCAGGTTCAACGACGCCGAACAGACGTCGCGGACGCGGTCCATGTTCTCGACCAGTGCAGGGTCGGCTGGCAGTTGGGTGGCATCGGGCCAATCGGCCAGATGGACCGAACGGCCGTCGTCGAGGCCCCGGTGGATCTCGTCGGTGACCATCGGCAGCAATGGTGCGAGCGTGCGGGTCATCGTCAGAAGAACCGAGTACAAGGTGTTGTACGCGGCCTGCTTGTCGGCCGGGTCGGATTCAGAAGCGGGTGCCCAGAACCGTGAACGGCTCCGGCGGATGTACCAGTTGTTCAGCGCGTCGGTGAAGGCCTGCGCGGTTGCCGTTGCCCCGGGCAAGTCATAGGAATCCATTGCCTCGGTGACCGAGTCCACCAGCTCGCGGGTCTTGGCCAGGAGGTAGCGATCCAGCACGTCGGTGCTCGACGTGTCGAACTCGGCCGTAATGGCGTCGGCATTCGCATAGAGCGTGAAGAACGAGTAGGCGTTCCACACCGGATTGATGATCAGGCGGGTGACGTCGCGGATCTCGCGGTCGCTGACGCGCAGATCTCCGCCGCGCACGATCGGCGAGGCCATGAGATACCAACGCAAGGCATCGGAGCCGATCGTGTTGAAGATCTCATCGGGATCGGTGAAGTTGCGAAGCTTCTTGGAGAGCTTCGTGCCGTCTTCGGCCAGAACGACGCCGTGGCCGATCGCGTTGAGGAACGGCGGCCGATCGAACAAGGCCGTTGAAAGAACATGCAGGGTGTAGAACCAGCCGCGTGTCTGGTTGATGTACTCGACGATGAAGTCGGCAGGGAAGTGGTTTTCGAACCATTCCTTGTTCTCGAACGGGTAGTGCACCTGGGCGTAGGGCATCGACCCGCTTTCGAACCAGCAGTCGAAAACCTCGGGGACGCGGCGCATCATCGACTGGCCCGTGGGGTCATCGGGGTTCGGACGCACCAGCTCATCGATGTAGGGCCGGTGCAGGTCGGTTGGTCGTACTCCGAAGTCGGCTTCGATCTCGTCGAGGCTTCCGTAGACGTCGGTGCGCGGGTAGTCGGGGTTGTCGGACTCCCACACTGGGATCGGTGAGCCCCAGAATCGATTGCGGCTGATGGACCAGTCGCGAGCGCCTTCGAGCCACTTGCCGAAACGGCCGTCGCGGACATTGTGCGGCACCCAGTTGATCTCTTGGTTCAACTCGACCATGCGGTCACGGAATGCGGTGACCTCGACGTACCACGACGGCAGTGCTCGATAGATGATCGGCGTGTCGGTACGCCAGCAGTGGGGATAGTTGTGGTCGTAGGTCTCGTGGCGAACGATCGATCCAGCCTCTTTGAGGTGCGCGATGATCAGCGGATTCGCCTCGAAGACGTTGATGCCCGCCCAGTCGGTGACCTCGGTGGTGAACTTGCCTTCGTCGTCGACCGGTACGACCATGGAAATTCCGTGGGCTTCGCACACAGCCTGGTCGTCCTCGCCGAAACCCGGGGCCATGTGCACCACGCCGGTGCCTTCGGTGGTGTCGACGAAGTCAGCGCCGAGCACACGGAACGCGTCGGGGTGGTCGGCGAAATAGGGGAAGACCGGTGTGTAGGTGCGTTCGACCAAGGCGCTGCCGGGCATCGTCGAGAGCACCTCGTGCTCGCCGAGCTCGCGGGCGTACTTGTCGACCGCAGCGGCGCCAAGCACGACAAGGTCGCCGGCCCCGGTACGCACCACCGAATAGTCGATCTCGGGACCAACGGCGAGGGCCAGGTTGGACGGCAGTGTCCACGGGGTGGTGGTCCACGCCAGCAACTTGAGAGGTCCGCCCTCGGGGTCGCCCGCTGCGGGCGTCAGCTCGAAACCGACGGTGAGCGCGGGATCTTGGCGAGGGCGGGTGGCGTCGTCGAGGCGGATCTCGAAGTTCGACAGCGGCGTTTCGGCGCCCCATGAATAGGGCATGACCCGATTGGCGCGATAGATCAAGCCCTTATCCCAGAGCTGCTTGAACGCCCAGATGACGCTCTCCATATAGGGGAGATCCATCGTCTTGTAGTCGTTTTCGAAGTCGACCCAGCGGGCCTGCCGAGTGACGTAGCGCTCCCACTCCGAGGTGTAGCGCATCACCGCGGAGCGGCAGTACTCGTTGAACTCGGCAATGCCGTACTCGGTGATGGCACGGCGGCCCGAGACGTCGAGCTCCTGCTCGGCGCCCATCTCTGCCGGCAGACCGTGACAGTCCCAGCCGAAGCGGCGGTCGACCCGCTTGCCGCGCATGGTCTGGTAGCGCGGAATGACGTCTTTGATGTAGCCAGTCAGCAGGTGCCCATGGTGGGGGAGTCCGTTGGCGAACGGCGGCCCGTCGTAGAACACGTATTCGTTTTCGGCTGGTCGCGATGCGACGGAAGCCGCGAAGGCGTCCTCTTCCTGCCACTGCGAAAGCATGCGTTCTTCGAGCGCAGGGAGGTCGAGTTTTGGGTCAACCGTGGGATAGGGGGTCTCAGCGGTGCTCATGCGTCATCCGGTCGTTGAAAATGGCGGGGTCAGACTACCGCCGTAACTCGACTGCCCTGCTGGCAATAACCTCGCTATACTCCGGCCGCCCAACATCTGGAAGGGTGGCGATGGCAACAAAGAAGAAGCCAGCCAGCAAGGCGACGGCGAAGAAGGCAGCGGCAAAAAAGCCCGCGGCGAAAAAAGCAGCCTCAAAGAAGGCCGCAACGAGCAAAACTGCGGCTAAGAAGACAGCCGCCAAGAAAGCAACCGCGAAGAAGGCGACTGCCAACAAGCCAGCCGCCAAAAAGGCGGCGGCCAAGAAGGCGCCCGCCAAAAAGAGTGCCAAGAAAGCCACTGTGAAGAACGAGCCCCGCAAGTCCCCATTCGGCGAGAAGTTCATTGCCGCGCAGAAAGAGGCCTTGGAGTTCCAACGCGCTCGCTACATGCGGTCGGCCAAGACCTGGAAAGACGAGGCCGACAGCCTCCTTGAAGGTCGCGAGCCGGGCGATGTGCAGTTCGACGAAGAGTCGGGCGAGGGCGACACCTTGGCGATCGAACGTGAGCGCGATCTTGCGTTGAGCAATTCGGCGCAAGCCGCAGTAGACGAGATCAACGAAGCGCTCAAGCGCATCGAGGCCGGTACCTACGGCATTTGCATCACGTCGGGCAAGCCGATCCCCAAGGAACGCCTCGAGGCGATTCCATGGGCGGCCGAACGCGTCGAAGAGAAGGCTGCCGGTTTCGGTCGCCGCTGACCGCGATCTCGCGGTCATGTCCAACCTCAGCTCCGAAGCTGCCGTCGAGGAACGCTCGGCGCAGCTCGCTCCCAACAATGCCCGGCTACGACTCGTCGCCGCGGTGGCCGTCATCGTGCTCGTGCTCGATCAGGCCACCAAGATCTGGGCGGTCGCGGCCCTCGATGATCGCATCATCGACCTGTTCTGGACCGCGCGCTTCCGGCTGATCTACAACACGGGATCGGCGTTTTCGCTGGGCGAAGGCTTCGGCCGGTGGCTTGGCGTCGTCATTGCGTTCGTCGTCGTCGGCGTGCTGTGGTACGCACGCAGCTTGCCGGACAAGCGGGCGCGAGTTTTGCTCGGTCTGATCGTCGGTGGCGCCATCGGGAATCTGCTCGATCGCCTGTTCCGGGCCGACGACGGGTTCCTGTCCGGCGGCGTCGTCGACTTCATCGACTTTCAGTGGTGGCCGGTCTTCAACGTCGCCGACATCGGCGTGGTGTGTGGGGCAATTGGACTGGCGGCGCTCTCCCTGTTCCAGCCCGAGGCGGCCGGCGGCGTTGTCGATGAACCCGCTGCGGCCGAGGGATCCGGTGACGACGCTAGCGACGGAGAAGACGCTGACGACGAAGGGGACGCTGACGACGCGTCGGCCGTCTCGAATGAGTCAGAGACGAGCGATTCCCGTGAGTGATACAGAACCCCACGGGGCACGTTTCGACGAAGAACTTCCCGATGCACTCGACGGCGAGCGCCTTGACCGCATCGTGTCGATGCTCGACGGGTGTTCGCGATCGGCGGCATCGCAACTGATCGAGGCTCGCGCGGTGCAGGTCGACGGGCGGGTCGTGACGCAACGGTCATTTCGCGTTGCCACCGGCATGCGAGTTGCATTTCAGGGAACGGTCGAGACCGCCAATGTGCTGACCGCTGATCCCGACGTGCCGTTCGAGGTGCTCTTCAGCGATGACGACATCGTCGTCGTCAACAAGCCGCCGGGCGTCGTCGTGCATCCTGGCGCCGGTCGCCCAGACAAGACGCTCGCCAATGGCCTGCTGGCTCGTTTCCCCGAGATCGTCGATGTCGGCGAGTCAATCCGGCCTGGCATCGTCCACCGCCTCGATGCCGACACGAGCGGGCTCTTGGTTGTCGCTCGCACCGATGCCGCCTATGCCGTGTTGGTCGAGGCGATGTCCGCACACTTGGTGGAACGGGTGTACGCCGCGTTGGTCGACGGGGTGGTTTCCGATGATCGAGGCACCGTCGACGCGCCGATCGGGCGTGCCACCAAACACCGCACGAAGATGGCGATTTCCAACGACGGCCGCTGGGCCCGCACCCACTACGAAGTCATCGAACGGAGCGAACAGAATCACGTGACCTGGCTGCGGTGCGAACTTGAAACCGGTCGCACACACCAGATCCGTGTCCACCTGGCGGCCATTGGCCACCACGTGCTCGGCGACACCGTGTACGGGCCGCGCACCGGAAGCCCCCACATCGGCCGTGTCGCACTCCACGCCCATCGGCTCGGCCTGCATCATCCGATCACCGGCGAACCGCTCGAGTTCGAGGCCCCGTTACCCGACGACCTGGTCGCCGCCCGTTCGGCACTTCTCAGTGAAGCAGGCGGGGGCGCTCGCTAGTTCTGGGCGTCGGGCCAGGGGCGGGAGCCGGCAGTCATCGCCGCGATATCGGCGAGGCTGAACGAGCCGAGCAGGTCCCGCATCTGGGCGCCGACATGGCCCCAGACCGCCAGTAGTACACACTGCCCCTCGTGGTCGCAAGCCCCGCCGGTATGTGGCTCGCCGAAGTCGCCTGCGGTAATCGGGCCGTCGACCGCGCTCACGATGTCACTGAGCGGCAGGTCCTCTGGCTCGCGATTCAGCATGTAGCCGCCGCCGACTCCGCGTTTGGATCGCACGATGCCCGCGCCCTTCAGCGCCAGCAGGATTTGCTCGAGGTACGGCTGCGGCAAACCCGTGCGCTCCGCGATGTCACGCACCGAAACCGGCTTGGTGCGGTCCTCGCGCATCGTCATCGACAAGAGAGCTCGGCAGGCGTAGTCGCCGCGGGTCGAAACGCGCACGGCTCCATCGTAGGTCTGTGGGCCGACGCCGACACGCCGACGCGACGCGGGCCTTCGGTGGGCTCCATAGGTGTGATCGACGCAGCCGTGGTCGAATCGGCTTGACTAGAGGCCGATGCAGCAAGCAGGAGATCCGAACACGACGATGCCCGGGACCCCGTGGGGCGACGGCGAAGACTTCGTGCTCCCTGACTACGACGGGGCTTGTGTCTCCAATGTCGTACCCGCACTGCTCGAGTACCCGCCGCTGGGTACTGGCTGGATGCCCGACGGCGTCGCCGAAGCCAACCAGGTGGTCCTGTTGGTCATCGACGGCTTGGGCTGGGAACAGCTGCACGGTCGAACCGCGTTGGCGCCGACACTGTCGACAGCTCGGGGCGGCCCGATCACGACGGTGGCCCCGTCGACGACCGCGGCGGCGCTGTCCTCGATCGCTACCGGTGTGCCCCCGGGCGAGCACGGGGTTGTCGGCTACAAGATCCGAGTCGGGGGCCAGACCCTGAACACGCTGCGGTGGAGCACCGGCAACGGTGACGCGCGCAAACTGATTCCGCCACGGGAGTTCCAGCAGGTGCCGGCATTTGGCGGGCGGGCGCCGGTCGTGGTGAACAAGGCCGAGTTCATCGGTTCGGGCTTCACGATCGCCCACCTCGACGGGGTCGACTACCGCCCCTACGGCACGATCGCGACGCTGGTCTGGGAAATCGAGCGAGCGGTCGCGACAGGGGAGCGATTCGTCTACGGGTACTACGACGGCCTTGACCGAGTCGGCCACGAACGCGGCCACGCAGGTGCTTTTGACGCCGAGTTCGCGTTCGTCGATCGCTTGGTGGGCGACGTCCGGGCGGTCCTACCCGACGACGTCGTGTTGCTCGTGACCGCGGATCACGGCCAGGTTGACACCACCGATCTCGCCCGACCGATTGCCGAGCCCGTGATGCGGTCGACGACCGCCGTCTCCGGCGAGGATCGTTTCGTTTGGCTGCACACCTCGAATCCGTCGGAGACCGTTCGGGTCGCACGCGAACATCACGGCCATGATTTCGTGGTCGCAACTCGAGACGAACTCATCGAGCGGGGAACCTTCGGTCGACGGATCGCACCCAATGCACTCGAGCGGTTTGGCGACGTCGCGCTGCTCGCCCGCGGCGGCGCGGCGTTGCTCGATCCGACGGGCCGCACACCCAATCTGCTGGGACGTCACGGCTCCCTGACACCCGCCGAGATGTATGTGCCGCTCGTGTCGGTTTGACCGCCCGCTAGTCTCGTCCCTCCGGAGATCACAGGAGCGGTGATGAGCGACGACGGCACAACTGACCCAACGGAGCCTCAGGCCGCCAGCCCTCAGGCTGACCCAACCGACGGCGCCGCTGACGAGGCAACCGTGGAACAAGCGGAACTCGTCGACGACGGTGCGCCAGGTTCGCCCGACGCGCCCGTGCGCACCGGCGAATCGATCGAGCAACCGGCCAAGGTCATGCGGGTTGGTGCCATGATGCGCACCCTTCTCGAACAGGTCCGCGAGATCGATCTTGACGAGCCCAGTCGCGAGCGCATGCGAGACATCTACGAGCAGTCGATCACCGAGCTTGGTAGCGCACTCTCGCCCGAGCTCCACGACGAGTTGCTCCGGCTCAGCCTGCCGTTCTCCGAGGTGGACACACCGAGCGAGGCCGAGTTGGCCGTGGCCAAAGCCCAGCTCGTGGGCTGGCTCGAAGGCCTGATTCAGGGCATTCAGGCAACACTGTTCGCCCAGCAGATGGCGGCCCAGCAACAGCTCGCCACCGTCCGAGGGGGACTCCCTGCAGGTGCGCCTGCGCCTGCCAACGAACCTCCTCCTACTGGCACCTACCTGTAGTCCGCGGCCGTGGCGCGCGGTTGAACGGTTGGTGGTAGCGTCCGAATGACACCTTCGTAATTCCGTTTGCAGGCAGCCACCATGGTCGATTCGTTCACGCACCTTCACGTCCACACCGAGTTCTCGATGCTCGATGGGGCGTCTCGAGTGGGTGAGCTCGCCAATGCTGCAGCCCAGGACGGTCAACCCGCTCTGGCGATGACCGACCACGGCAACATGTACGGCGTCCTCGACTTCTACACGTCGTGCAAAGACGCAGGGGTCAAGCCGATCATCGGCATCGAGGCCTACATGGCCCATGATCACCGGAGCGAGCGCCCCAAGCGTCGCGGGCGCCTCGACGACTCGGGCGGCGAGACCGACTCGGGCAAGCTCTACTACCACCTTTGCCTGCTCGCCGAGAACCAGACCGGCTACAAGAACCTGATCCAGCTCTCGAGTCGCTCGTACCTCGAGGGGTACTACTACAAGCCGCGAGTCGACTGGGAGATTCTGGCCGAACACAGCGAAGGCGTCATCGCCACGACCGGCTGTCTCGGCGGTCACGTGCTCCAGGAGCTACTCAAGGGAAACGAAGAGGCCGCTCGGCGCAAGGCCGGCAAACTCCAGGACATCTTCGGGCGCGACAACCTCTTCGTCGAGATCCAGGATCACGGGATCGCGGCCCAGCGCGAG
>CALLPT010000254.1 GCA_938015575.1 uncultured Acidimicrobiales bacterium | reverse complement strand
CCGTAGAAGACATCGCACAGCGTGAGCGTGGCGACCCGGTCCAGATGACGGGGCGCGAAGTCGAGCAAGATCCGCGCCCCCATCGACAGCCCGACCAGGTGGGCTCGCTCAATGCCCAACTCGTCGAGCAGGCGGGCCAGGTCATCACCGAAGTCGGCGAAGTCGAGCGGACCGTCGTAATCGTCGGAATCGCCATAGCCACGGGCATCCCAGGCGATCCCGGTGAACGACCCGCCGATCGCGTCGAGCTGGCGAGTCCAGTTGCCTCGGCACCCGCCGATCCCGTGCAGGAAAACGACCGGCGGCCCCTCGCCCACAACGTCGCAGGCCAGACCAGGCGACCCGCTGATGCGTCGCAGCGCCACGGCAGCGATCAGCCGAAGGCGCCGTCGACGAGGCGACCCGCGGCAACGACGTGGGTGTCGTCGACGAAGATGTCGCAGTTGCGCATCGGTAGATCGAAGTGGCAGTTGGTGAACCGTTCGGCGAACTCGTTGGCCCCGGTCGAGAACAAGAAGCTGCCGGCGATCGCGCGCATCTCGGTGCAGTTGATGTCGGCCTTGTCGTACATCGTGAGCGAGTCCCAGCGAGCGCCCGGGTTCAAACCCCAGCCGACATGGGAGACGGCGTAGGCGTTGGGGTCGTCCCATCCCTCGTAGTAGGTGCGCATGAGTTCGGCATCGAGCCCATCGCCATCGATCGCAACGACCCGATCGCTCTCGATCGTCAGCGTCACCCGCGATTCGAAGTAGCGCTTGAACGTCAGGTTGAGATCACCAACGTCGAGCACGATCGTGCCGTTCGTCGTGTTGTCGAGGGGGAAGCACAGCGCGAGCCCGGCAGGCCAGTACGCGATCTTGTCATCGGGGCCCAAGATTCCACCGCCGCCGCGACTCGGCGCGCCGGTGATGTCGACCGCCAGGTCGGTGCCCGCGGGCGACGTGACGCGCAGGGTCGAACCTGCATCGAGCAGACGAACTGCGGCGAGTGATTGCTCGTGAACGACTGGGTCCGGACGGCATCGCTCCAGTACTTCGGGATGCTCATTCGAGATCATGAGCACGCGACCACCAGCCCCGAGCAGATGCTGGCGAGCCTTGCTGTGCAACAGACCCTCGACGGTGCAGTCGACGACCAGTGAGCACGCACCAAGCGCCGCCATGACCTCGGGATAGTCGTCGTAGGAATAGGTGGCGCCGGTCGAGCGCACCGGCAGCGGGTCGACGAGGTCTGGCGAGGCAACGGTGACCCGGAAGCCACGGGCACCGATTCGATGCAACGCATGCTCGGTCAATTCGACGAGCACCCTTCGGCTCTGGCTCTCGGCCAGCACACCGATCAGGTCCCCCTCGCTCACACCGGAAAGTCGCAGGAACTCTTCGAAGCAGGCGATCCATTTGGGTTCGAGCACCTCGATCATGCATGCCTCGTTCGGTTCGACATCGTGCGCCAAGTCTCCCCTGGGCCGAACCCACAGGCAAAACCGCCTCGCAGGCAACGCGGCTATGCGCAGCACCCGATCCGTTGTGACGCGCGCCACGAGCCATCCGTGAGCCCAGCCACAGACCAAAGTGGGGATCGCTGGTTTCGTCAATGCATGGGGACGGGACTCAAAGACACAACACTTGAATCGGATGGCGCTTCTGGCGACAACAAGTCGAAGAGCAAGATCAACCACGGTTGGGAGAAGCTGCTGGGCACCCTGTTCTTCCTCGGTGGCCTCGGCTTCGACGTCGCGGGAACCGACCTGTCGGTCGTTGTTCCTGTTGGCCTGGAGAAGGTCGCCGTCGTACTCGGCCTGATCATTCTCGCTCGCATGGCCAAGGTCGACCTGCGTACGGTGGCGGCTTTTGCGGTTGTCGCACTTGGGGTCTGGGTCTGGGGCTGGCTCAACCCGCCAGGCGAACACACCCTCTATGCGAACCTGGCCAACTTGCGCGAGGAACCAGGACTCGAGGCGCCGCGGCAATTGCGACTCGTCGATCGATCCGGCGAAAAGATCTCTGTCGACGAGAGCAGTGACACCGACGGATGGTTCCTCATCAAGACCGACGCGGGCGAAGAGGGATGGCTGTTCGGCGCGTTCATCCGCGGTTTGGACGACTACAACGTCGGCGAAACCAAAGATGGCAGCTCGGCAATCCTGTTGGACGCGAACGGCGATCCGACCGGCGAGGTGAACCGGTCCACGAACCGGGTCTTGATTACAGAGCGCAGCGACGATCTCTTCGAAGTCCTTACCGCGTCGGGTACGACCAGGTGGGTGGCGGTCGACGACATCTTTGACTTCAGCTGATCGTCGACACGGCGATCGCTAGGCGAAGGATTCCATCCAGGCCGTTGGGGATTGGTCCATGTGGCGACGGAAGTACTTGGCAAAGTTCGTCTGCTCACTGAAGCCCAGCGTGTGGCCGACCGATGCCACCGACGCGCCTGGTTGCGAGAGCAGCCGGCGAGCTTCGAGCACGACACGTTCGTCGACGAGTTGTTTTGCGGTCCGGCCCGAGACCTCGAGGCACGCACGCGAAATCGTTCGGGCCGAGTAGCCAAGTCGTTGGGCTCGTTCGCCCATCGTGACGGCGACGCTCAGATCGGCTTCGAGATCGTCGCGAAACGCGACGTACGCGGCCGGCAAACGCTCCGCCACCTCGTCCCGATCTCGTCCGAGCGCAAGCCGTACGAAGAGCAGGTCGCGCAGGGCGCCGAGTGCGACCGCTCGTTCGACGGGGGTTCGCTGGGTCTGCTGCTCTTGCATCACCATTGCGACGACCGGCTTGATCTGCTTGCGCGATTCGTCATCGATGTCGACCCAGCAGGCGCCGAGCTGCCAACGGGTCGCGAGCCGTGTCGGTGCGTCGTTGAACAGGATGAGCGTTGCATCAAAGTCTGAATCGACTCGCCAACGATGCACCTGCCCTGGCTGCAGATGCAGCATCCGGTGTGGTCTCATCTCGACTTCGGCGAAGTCGACTTCGTGGACGCCGACGCCTCGGCGCCCGATCATCACGACATGAAAGTGAAGCCGCTCCATCCGGTCGAAGTGCTCGGGCGAGTACCGGTTGAGGAGGTCACGGCGACTCACGATCTCGATTGGGTCGCTACGTCGCTCGGCCTGGAATCGGACCGGCCGGATCTCATCAGCACTCATGGCGCGGTTGTGCTCATGACGTGAGTGTGCGAGCCCGACGAGCGGGCGTCAATCAAACGAGCCGTCGTTGTCCAAAAGGGATCGCAAGACCTCCACTTCGCACCTTCCAGAAGGCGCTTGCAATCCGGACTCTTGAGTCGACGCCCAAACCCAAACGAAGGACTCGTCATGAAACGCATCTTTAGCATCCTCGCTCTGAGCGCAGCATTGCTTGCCACATTCACCCCCTCAGCGATGGCCGATAATCACGGCGGCTCTCTCGACGGCGTGAGCGTCAAGATCGACAATACGATCGAAGCGCCGGCTTTTGGCTTCGAAGGCGAGACCCCATTCGGTTCGCAAGGACCAGTTGCGATCAACGCGACCGTCGAGTTCGCCCAGTGCTGCGACGGGTTCTATGCCGTCGACATTGACGAAACCCACGTCTCAATGACGTGGATCGGCGATGCCTCGTTTGCTCGGGTTATCGAGCCGGGCACCTTTGATCGCTACTACTTCACTTTTGGTGAACCGGTACTTGCGGGCGCCCGACTCAACAGCACATCGACGTTGCCTGCGAATGTCACCGTCACCTCGCCGACGACGATGACCGTCGTGATTGGCGAAGGAATGCAGATCGGCGATGGGTTCGACGCCGTGATAGATCTTCAGCTTGTGGGCGCCGCCCCGGCACAACTCGCGTTTACCGGCGCCGAGACAACAGTGCTCGCAATCGTCGGCGCAACGGCGGTCGCCGCCGGTGCTGGACTCGTTGCCTGGAGCCGCCGCAACGAAGACGCCTGAACCTCGACTGCGCTCGCAGCCCCAGGATCTGGCTCAGGCGAACGCGCCCGGAGGGCCAAGCCCTCCGGGCGCACTTGATCTTCTTGCCAGATTCTTGCGAGCGGCCTATCGAGTCGTTGCCTGGCATCGTCGAATCATGGCCAGATGGACATGCACGATGCGTTGCCCGCACTGATCTCGTTCCGAGGACTTGTCGGCCTCGGGCTGATCCTCAGCTGCCTGGGCGCCACGTTCCTCATACCGCTGCTCCCCCGACTGCGGCACCGAACCGTGGCCACGTTGGCGATCGCGTTTCTTGCCTTTCAGGCGTTCCATCTCTTGGAGCACGTGATCCAACTCGTCATGTGGTTCCTCCATCCGACGGCACCCCCGCACCTGACGCCATGGGCGCTCGCCGGCGTCGATGGGCTCGCCGCATGGCTCTCAACGCTGCCGGGCGAAGCCAACGCGGGTCCGATTGCCGGCGCCATGGAAGGCCTGCACCTGATCGGCAACGTGATCTTCCTGGTCGGGATCATTGCGCTCGGCCGGGTCACCGCAACGCCATTGCCCGGGGTGAAAGTCGCCTTCGTTGCCCAAGGTCTCCACGTTGCCGAGCACCTACTGCTCACGGGAACGTTATGGCTCACGGGAACACCGATGGGCCTCTCGACATTCTTCGGCTTCGCCTATGACTACAACTGGGCGGCCACGATGCGCGTCTGGTTCCACTTCTTGATCAATCTCGTGGCGACGATGCCCGCGGCGACGGCAGCGCTGCTCTGGTGGAAGCAGTCTCGGGTCGATCCCGCTCCCCAGGCTCCTGAGCGAATCATCGATCTTCGCAAGCGTGAAGTCGTGGCGACTCGCTAGCGCATCGGCTCGTTCCAGGTCGGATCGTCGAAGCGCTGCACCTCGACCAGGTGCCCATCGGGATCACGGATGAACGCATGCGTAATCCCGAAGCGTTCGTTGTGCTGTACCGGCTTCTCGAACTCGACGCCGCGCTCGGCAATCTCATCGCAGTAACCCTCGACGTCGTCGCGCACCAGCGTGACGATGACGCCCTCGGGCACGGCCGGACCCGCGTGCGAGCAAACGCCGAGAAAGCCGCTCGGCGCCACGCGATAGATCCGACACGCGCCTTGGTCGGTGACCAGCTCCAACCCGAGCTGGACTCGATAGAACTCGTCGGCCCGGTCCAGGTCGCTGACGTGCAAAAACGTCACCAGCGCGTCGTGCATCGCGCCGTCGATCAGTCGGCGGTGCGGACGAGCCGGAAGACTGGGATGACTCGTGGTGCGGCATTCTCGGCGTACTCACGGAAGTTGTCCATGAGTGCGGCCTGGGCGTCGTAAAGGCGCTGGCGCTCGTCGCCCTCGGTCAGCACTGCGGTTGCCTCGAACTTGTCGGTGCCGACTTCGACCGTCACCTGCGGGTTGGCCACCAGGTTGTAGTACCAGTTCGGGTGGGTTGGGGCGCCGCCCATCGATGCGATGATCACGTGATCGTCGCCGTCCATTGAGTACACGAGCGGAGAACAGAGCTCACGGCCAGACTTCGCGCCGGTCATGGTCACCAGAATCATCGGTGCGCCTTCGAATGGTCCGCCGCACACGCCTTCGTTGGCACGGAACTCTTCGATCACCTGCTGGTTGAAAGACAGTCGTTCGCTCATCGTCATCTCCTGAAGTTGGAACCGAGAACATAGCCTCTCGCCGCGCTCGCTGGTTCCAACGATCCACGAGTCACGGCTAGCTTCGGCATCACCAACCGCCTCGCCACTGGAGCCGTCATGGAAGCCGTCATCGCCGAACCCGGACAACCCCTCGTCATCGGAACGACCGCGCGCCCCGATGTCGGGCCCAATGACGTGTTGATCGAGGTCAAAGCCGCAGGACTGAATCGGGCCGACCTGATGCAACGCGCCGGCGCGTATCCGCCTCCACCGGGAGCGTCGGAGATTCTCGGACTCGAGGCTGCGGGCGTGGTGGTCGAGGTCGGTGCGGATGTGACCGAGTGGCAGGTGGGCGACCGCGTCTGCGCGCTTCTGACTGGAGGCGGCTACGCCGAGTTCGCCGCGACCGACGCCGGGTCGTGCTTCGCGATTCCCGCCGCAATGAACTTCGCCGACGCTGCCTGCTTGCCCGAGGCAATGATGACCGTCTGGGCGAACGCATTCATGCGCGGCGACCTGCGACGCGATCAGGCGTTCCTCATGCACGGCGGAACGAGCGGCATCGGGGTCATGGGGATCCAGATGGCTCGCCATGTTGGCGCGGCACCGATCTTCGCCACGGCAGGGTCCGACGACAAGGTTCAGGTGTGTCGTGAACTCGGGGCGACCCACGCAATCAACTACCGCACCCAGGACTTCGGCGAGGTCGTCTCGGGCGACGGCGGTGCCGACGTGATCCTCGACATGGTCGGCGGCGATTACATCCAGCGCAACATCGCGGTCGCGAAGCTCAATGGCCGCATCTGCAACATCGCGTATCAGAACGGGTTCGAGGCCACCGTCAACTTCGCACCCGTGCTGATGAAGCGGTTGGTGTTGACGGCGACCACCTTGCGAGCACGGAGTGCGGCGGAGAAGCGGTCGATCCGTGACGACGTGGTGTCGACCTTTTGGGAAGCGGTCGAGCGCGGCGACATCCGCCCGGTACTCGACAGCACGTTCGCGATGTCCGATGCCGAACAAGCCCACGAGCGGCTCGATGCCGGCGGCCACATCGGAAAGATCGTCCTCACCCGAGACTGAGCTCCGTGCGCATCGTCAGCTGGAACGTCAACTCGATTCGTTCGAGACACGAGCGCGTGACGGCGCTACTCAGTCGACATCAGCCCGACGTCGTGCTTCTTCAAGAGACGAAGTGCACCGACGAGACGTTCGGCCCGATCGCCGCGCCTTGGCAAGACCTCGGCTACGAGATCGCTCATCACGGCATCAACCACTGGAACGGGGTGGCCATCTTGTCGAGCTGCGGGCTCGACGACATCGAGATCGGCTTCCCCGGCACCAACCGCGAGCCCTACGACGAAGCTCGCCTCCTCAGCGCGACCTGCGGTGGTGTACGCATGCACAACGTCTATGTGCCGAATGGCCGAGAACTCGACGACCCGCACTATCTGTTCAAGTTGGTCTGGCTCGAGCGGTTGCGCACGGTCATCGATCCGACCCGCCCGACTGTCTTGGCTGGCGACTTCAATGTCGCACCGGCGGACATCGATATTTACGACCCGAAGCGGTTTCGACGTAGCACGCACGCGAGCCCAGCCGAACGAGCAGCGATCGATGCCCTGCTCGACCTCGGTCTGGTGGACATCGGTCGTGATCTCGCGCCCGATACCGAGGGGCTCTTTACGTTTTGGAACTACCGGCCAGGCCAATACGAGCGCAATCGCGGGTTGCGCATCGACCTGGCGTTAGTCACGCGCGACATCGCAGCCCGTACGAGCCGGGTCTGGATCGACACCGCCGAACGGGCGCCGACGACATCAGGCGAGAAGCCTTCTGACCACGCTCCCCTGCTCCTCGACCTCGACTGACGTCGGGAAGAATCACCTAGCAGGTCTAGGCCCACCCAGCCAGGGTCCGATTTTCCTGGGTCGGATGACCTAGAAAGGCCACCTTCGCGTCGCCAGAACAGGGGAAAGTTGGGTGATGCGCATCAAGAGACCTAGGCAAGCGGCACTTGCAAACTACGGTTTTTCGAAAGGCCGGGCGAGGAAACAGGAGCTGCGAATGACCGCACGAGTTCCCCAAAGCGGAGATGTACAGGCGAGTCTCGAGATCATTCTCGATGGCCTCGGTGTAACCGTCGACGAGCTCGACTCGCGACCTTCCAGGCTCTCGTCGCATGAGCGGCGCGCTTGGCTGCTCGCCGACACGCTTCGTCACGAAGGCGTCCTGCAGGACTGACCCTCAGTTCGCGTTGCGGAGCACCTCGAGTGCTTCGTCGGCGTGCTTGTCCATGCTGGTTTCGCTCGCCGTGTAGTGCATGACGGTGCGATCGGTGTCGATCACAAACGTTGCCCGCTTGGTCGGCAGCGGGCCCATTCGCTTGACGCCGTAGGCCTTGGCCGCCGTCTTGTTCGCGTCGCTCAGCAGCTTGAATCCGAGCTCGTTTTCTTCGTCGAAGTCCTGAAGCAAACCCACCGGGTCTGCGCTCACTCCCACGATCTGTGCGCCGAGTTCAGCGAACTCTGAGGACAGATCACGGAAGTGCTTGGCTTCGACCGTTCAACCAGGCGTCTTGGCTTTGATGTAGAAGTAGAGCACGAGGCGACCGTTGGCCAGCAGGTCACCGAGACTGACGGTGTTGCCCTGCTGGTCTGGTAGCTCGAACTCGGGAGCGATATCGCCAACGTTCATGTTGGGCCTCCGATGTTCACAACCCAGACGCTATCGCGCATGATGTACCCATGTCCGAGCCCAACCCAGGTCACCGCAGCCGCTTCAGCCTCACGCCCCAACCGGCACCCGGCACCATCGTTCGCGCCGAAGGCTGCGAACTCATCACCGACGACGGTCGTCGCATTCTCGATGCGGCGGGCGGCGCAGTCGTCAACAACATCGGCCATGGTCGCGCCGAGATCGCCGACGCGGTCGCTGCCGCATTGCGTCAGGTGGACTACGTGGTCCCGTTGTGGCCCACCCCGAACCGCACCGCGCTCGCCGACTATCTGGTCGAACGGTGGCTTCCCTCCGGGTTCGGCCAAGTGTTCTTCGCCGGTGGCGGAAGCGAGGCCAACGACACCGCGATGCGTCTGGCGCGCATGTACCACCTGTCGCGCGGCGACGAGCAACGCCACCGCGTGATCGGCCGGATACCGAGCTACCACGGGTCGACGTTGGCCACCTTGGCGATCGGTGGGCACATGGATCGCCGAGATGGCTTCGATCCAATGCTCGCCGAGCACCCCAAGGTGCCGTGGAATTCCGCCGAGGCCGTTGCCGCCGCGATCGAAGGCGCGGGACCGGACACGGTGGCCGCCTTTATTGCCGAACCTGTGATTGGAGCCTCAGGCCCGGGGCTCGTCGCACCGCTCGACTACTGGGCGCAGGTCAGCGAGATCTGTCGCGAGTACGGCGTGCTGATGATCAGCGACGAGGTCATGACCGGCTTCGGTCGCACCGGCCTTCGCTGGGGGTTTGATCACGACCACTGGGAACCAGACATCATCGTGTCCGCCAAGGGTCTGACGGGCGGGTACGCGCCGCTGTCGATGGTCGCTGCGCACGATCGAGTGGTTGCCCCGCTGATCGAGGCCGACAAGGGCGTCATGTTCTTCACCTACAGCGGCCACGACAGCGCGTGCGCGGCGTCGCTTGCCGTACTGCGCATCCTCGAAGCCGAGGGTCTGATGGAGCGCGCCGCGGTGCAAGGCGAGCGACTCCGGTCCGCGTTGACCGCTGCGCTCGGCGGCAGCCCTCATGTGAACGAGATCCGAGGGCGTGGACTGTTGTTGGGTGTCGAGCTTCAAGGCGTCGCTTCGATCGATGTCGTCATGGCCGCACTCGAGCGCGACGTGTGGATCTACCCGGGAGGCTCGGGGCCCGCGGTCAACGACGGATTGCTGTTCGCTCCCCCGCTCGTCGTGACCGACGACGAGATCGACCGCATGGCGCAAGTGGCTGCCGAAGCCCTTTCCGCCGTCGCGGACTGACTTCCTCCCCCA
>CALLPT010000253.1 GCA_938015575.1 uncultured Acidimicrobiales bacterium | reverse complement strand
CTTGGTCATGTTGATCGTCGCGGTCGGCCCGATGCCAGCGAATGTGTAGCCCAGGATCAAGACGGCGATCGGGCCCGGCGGCTTCTTCGAAGTCCTCGAGATTCTGGGTCGCGCGTGTTTCGCCGGGGTGTTGTCGGCGGCGCTCTACACCGGCGTCGCGATGTTTCTCGCCTCGATCCCGCGACGGTGGGGCATCGCCAGCGTGAGCATCGCTGCGTTCTTCATCATCACCGCCATCGTCACGGTGGGGCTCACCGAATCGATCGAGGTGAGCGATTGGATCGCGCTTGGTTCACCAGACGAAGTCATGGGCGAAGCCGCCGAGAGAATCATGAACGACCCGGCGTTCACGATCCCGGCACTCGACCGCCTGCCGGGGTCTGCATTGATCGCGACGGCTGCTGCCTATGGGGTCGTGGCACTTGCAGCCACGTGGTGGCGCTACCAACGGATCCGGGTCGAGCGATGACCGCTCCCGCACCACCGCCACCGTCCGGTGGCCGGCTCGACGTCGAGCGCGCCGTCCCTGTGCCACCCCCAGCCGACGCCCTCGTGGTCGTCGATCGCGTATCCAAGTGGTTCGGCGACTTGGTAGCGGTGAGCGATGTCAGCTTCGCAGTCCAGGCGGGCGTGACCGCGTTGCTCGGACCCAACGGGGCCGGCAAGTCAACCATGTTGCGGATGCTGTGTGGTCTGGCTCGCCCCTCGAGTGGCTCGGTGCGAGTGCTCGGGGTGGACCCTCGTACCGAACCGTCAGCCGCGGCGAACATCGGGCTGGCACCGCAACAAGAAGCCGTGTTCACGCATCTGAGCGCGCTCGAATTCGTGCGAGCGTCGGCCGAGCTACAAGGCGTCGAGCACGCCGACGGCGAAGCCCGGCGCGTGCTCGGGCTGGTCGAACTGGACCCCGAAGACCCACGCCGGTTGCCGACCTACAGCAAGGGCATGCGCCAGAGGGTCAAGCTTGCGCAGGCGATCGTGCATGAGCCACGTGTGATCCTGCTCGATGAGCCACTCAGCGGACTCGATCCGCGACAACGAGTCCACATGGTGTCGCTCTTTCACGACCTGGCCGCCCACGGCCGAGCCGTCATCGTGTCGAGCCACGTGCTCGAAGAAGTCGAACGCTTCGGCTCGAACGTGGTCGTGATCGCCAAGGGCCGGCTCGCTGCGCAGGGCGACTTCCGCGAGATCCGCGCGCTCATGGACGATCGTCCCCAGCGGGTCCGCATTCGTTGCGATCGTCCCCGGAGCTTGGCGTCGGCATTGGTCCGCCGTCCCGAGGTCGCCGGCGTGAGCCTCGACAACAACGTCATCGAAGTCGATACGACCGACGCCCCGGAGCTGGCCCGTGCCTTGGCGCCGCTCTGCGTCGAGATCGGCACACGCCTGCACGAAGTCCGACCTCTCGACGATGATCTCGAGAGCGTATTCCGCTACCTGGTGAGCCGATGACGACGCCCGACACCATCTCGCCCGCCGCGTCAGGTCGGCTCGTCGCGGCCAGCCGCTCGATCCCGGTGCTCTATCGCCTGCTGCTGCGGGGCCAGTTGACCAAGGGTCGCGTCGTGGCCCTCGGCGGGCTCGTTGCCATTGTCGTGTTGACCTCGCTGCTGTCTCGCCAAGCCACGGGACCCGATGGGCCCGAGACGGCAGCCCTGTTCGCGCTCGGCGAGTACGGCATCGCGGCGTTCGTCCCGCTGGCCGCGTTGTTGTTGGCGAGCCCAATGCTCGGCAACCTGGTAGAAGACCGCCTGCTGGTGTATCTGTGGCTCAAGCCGGTCGCTCGATGGCATCTTGCGGTCGCAGCGTTTGGGGCCGTCGTCTCGGTGCTGATGTTGGTGACGGTGGCGCCGCTGGTGGTCGGAAGTCTCCTTGCCGGGCAACCGGGCCTCGCGGGGCCGCTCGCGCTCGCGGCCGTGCTCGGCTCGCTCGCGTACGGCGGCGCATACTTGTTCGTTGGCGTTCGATTCTCGTTCGGGCTTTGGCTCGGACTTGCCTATCTGGCGTTGTGGGAGAACGTCCTTGCCCGTCTGGGATCAGGTCCGGCTCGCCTCTCGATCCGGAGCTACCTGATGACCAACGTGCAGCGCGGCACCGACATTGACATCTTGCTGGCCGACCGCTCGAGTTGGGCGGCTGTCGTGGTGCCCGTCGCGATCGCGCTCGTGTTTGTCGCCCTTACGGCGCGAACGTTGACCACTCGCGACGTCGACTGATCAGCTTGTCCCGCTGCTTTCGGCGAGTTCTCCGAGCTCGGTGCCCTGGTGGGTCGTGGCGACATCTCGGTTCAGCAGGCTGGTGAACACCGCAGCGAAGATGCTGCTGCTCAACAAGATGCCGATCGGAGCGAGGAAGAGGATCACGATGATGATGATCGAGCCGGCCATGATCAGTTGTCCCCGGTGTTGGCCCAGGCTTCGATCTCGACACGTGCGCCGAGCGGAAGCGCCGCGACGGCGATTGCCGAGCGGGTGGGGCGGTGGTCGCCGAACGCGGCGATGTACGCGTCGTTCATCTCGGTGTAGTCATCCATGTCCGTGAGGAAGACCGTCGTCTTGACGACGTCGCTCATCGAGGCGCCCTGACTATCGAGCAGGCCCGCCATGTTGGCGAGGGCCTGGGTGACCTGATCGCCAACGGAGTCGCCGTGAAGGGCGCCGTCCTTGAGGGCGATCTGGCCCGAGCAGATGACCCAATCGCCAACGCGCATGACTGGGGTATAAGGACCGACTGGTTTCGTCACGGACGACATCCTAACGGGATGTGGAAGGCCGGCTTTGCAACTCGGCGCGGACTAGCGGTGAGGCCAAAGCGATGCACCCAAGTAAAGGCTGGTCGCCGCGGCGACGGCGCCGAACACCAGGTCGCTTCCGTTGACTGACTCGTCGTTGCTGTCAATGAGCTCAACCTCGACCCGAGGCATGTCGACCGCGCGAAGGATGCCGAACGATCGAATCGTCAAATCTTGCACCACACCGGCATCGTCGACCGTGAGCGCCTCGGACCGGACCAGGCTCGTCGCCATGTGTGCCGCGCCGATGCAGTAGCTGCGCAGGACAACAGGGTCGCCGATCGCACCGGCATGGACCCGCACCCGGATCGACTCATCGTCGACCTCGGCTTCGGCCCACGCGGGGCTGTCGGGCAGGACGACGCGGTTGGTGGTGCCGGTCGCCATGGCGTGCAGGCAGAGCGCTTCGACCCAGCCGGCGCCACGGATGGCTGCCGACGTGGCGAGCTGGTCGGGGACCTCGACATGCTCGACGACCAGCCCGGGCGCTACGGCGCCAATGCGCTCGTCGATGCCCGGCGTTGCGACCACACGCAACACGCCCGAACCGTCGGGTTGCATCCCGCCGGCAACCGGCGGCCGCTTGGGCCCCAGATGCACGGTGTCCTCTCGGCTGAACAGCACGCGAACGGGACGTCCATGTTCGGCGGCAAGCGACTGGGCGATCTCTCGAACCAGCGAATCCGCTTTTGCCCCGAAGGCCCCCGCATTCGCAAGTGGCGACGCGGCCTCGCCGTCGGGCATCGCCCACGACGCGTCGGTCTCGAGGTAGCCCGGCTCGGTCCAGGTCGTCTGCAGCGTGGCCGCCCACTCACCCGTCGGCAGAGCGAGCGGGTAGCGGGGAACGAGGGTGGTTCGTCGGCCTTGAATCTTGCCGGCGCGTTCGCGAGCTTCGTGGACCGTGTCGCCGACGACCCAATCGCCACTGGCTGCGCGCACCGCGACGAGGGCATCTTCGGGCGCGGTGTCGTCGGCGAAGCCGCCCCGGCCGAGCACGATCGCCGGACCGACATCTTGCGCCACACCTCCCTCGAGGGTGGCGCGTTCGCCAGCCGATACGCCCGAGGTGATCGCAACCTCGGTTTCGTTGCGCAGGTCCCAAGCTTCGTGAATCGTCTGCCAGCCGGTGCAACGACACAGGTGTGCGGCCAGCGCCTTGTTGACATCGTCGTGGGTGGCGTCTGGCTTCTTGGCTTCGAGACCAGCGAGGCGGACGACGATGCCCGGCGTGCAGAACCCACACTGGCTCGCGCCCGTGGCGCAAAAGGCGTTCGCCCATCGCTGCTGGTCTGCTTCGTCGAGGCCATCGAGCGTGGTGACCGAGCGACCCTTGATCCGCCGGGTCGGCGTCACGCATGCGACGCGCGGCTGGCCATCGACGAGCACGGTGCAGCAGCCGCATTGACCTTGCGGACTGCAGCCGTCCTTGGGGGAGCGGCTGCCCAGACGGTCGCGGAGCGTGCCGAGAAGCGAGGCGCCGTCGTCGGGCACCTCGACCTGTCGACCGTCGAGTTCGAACTGAAGAGTTGGGACGTCCTGCGAAGCGGTCACGGCCGGAGCGTAGTGAGATCACAACCAGAACAAGACCGGTGCTGTGTCAGACCAGACGCGAAACAAGACCGCCACCGAAGGTGCGCGGTCTTGCTGGGGTGCCCGTGGTAACGGGCGAACTCACGTGGTGTGGTTCAGCTGAACGACTGGCCGCAACCGCAGGTGCGTTGCGCGTTCGGGTTGTTGATGGAGAACCCGGTCTCCTGCAGGCCGTCCTTGTAGTCGAGGGTTGCACCCTCGAGCAGCATTGCGCTCGAGGGGTCCACGACGACCTTGACGCCACCATGTTCGAGCGTCTTGTCGTCGTCGGCGAACTCGCCGTCGAAGTACATCTCGTAGCTGAAGCCCGAGCATCCGCCAGGACGAACGGCTACACGAAGTGCGAGATCGCCTTCGTCTTCTTCGGCAAGGAGGGCGCCGACCTTGTTGGCGGCACTATCGGTCAAGGTGATCATGGGGTCTCCTGGTCACAGGTGAGTCGACACGGAATTGCGTGCAGACAACTGAAACGAATACTACCAAGCTGGCATTCCCGCTTGTCCATGCGAACGCGAAGATAGATCGCCGGACACGATTCACCTCTAGTCTCATGGGGTGCTGGGCAAGGGGAGCGTTTTCGAGGGTTGGTACGTGGTTGCGGCTGTCTTTGTCGTGCTCATGGTCAACGCCGGCTTGGGGTTCTACGGCCTGGCTGTGTACCTCAAAGCAATAACCGAGGAGCAAGGTTTCTCGACAGCGTCGGTGTCGCTGGCAACATCGCTGTTCTTCATTGTCGGTGCGATCACCGGCCGCGTCATCGCCCCCGTCATTCAGCGACGCGACCTGCGCATCGTGGTTGGGGCGGGTGGCCTCGTCTCTGCGCTCGGGCTTTGGCTCATTGGACAGTCCACGAGCTTGGCGACGCTGTACGTGTCCTACGCGATTTTCGCGGTCGGGTTCGGGTTGAGCGGGCTCGTTCCCGCGACGACGCTGGTGACACGCTGGTTCGAGACCCGACGGTCGGTCGCGCTGTCGATTGCGTCGACCGGACTTTCGGTCGGTGGGTTGACATTTACCGTGCTCGCCGCGGCCCTCATCGAGCGTCGCGGCATGGCCGACGCCACGCCGATCTTGGCGGTTATCTACATCGTTGTGATCGGCATCGCGTCGATTGCCCTGTGGCCGGACCCTGCGGCTCGCGGCCAAGTTCCGGACGGTCGCATTGTGCCCGAGGGCGAGGAATCCGATGCGGTTGGCATGACCTACGACGAGGCGGTACGCACCGCCTTCTTCGTCTTGGCCACCATTGCCTTTGTGCTGGCCATGGCCGCCCAAGTCGGTGGGATCGCCCAGCTCGCCAAGCTCGGCTCCGAACGCGTCGATGCCGCAACCGGCACGTTGCTCGTTTCCACGGTCGCTGGTTCGTCCGTCGTGGCCCGGCTGATCGGTGGCGTGGTGGCCTCGCGCGTGAGCCTGATCATCATGACCGGGGTCCTGGCGCTCGTGCAGGGAGTGTCACTCGCGTTCATGAGTGTCGGCGAATCGAGGTTGGCTCTTGTGCTCAGCACCGTTCTGTTCGGCTGCACGATCGGCAACTTGTTGATGCTGCAACCGTTGGTGCTTGCGGACCGTTTCGGTGTGGCCGAGTACCCCAAGATCTACTCGGTGTCTCAGCTCATCGTGACCGGGTTCGGGGTCGCTGGCGGCCCCTACCTGTTGGGCTGGCTCCACGATGTGTCGAGCTATCGCACCAGCTACGTCGTGGCCGCCGTGCTCAGTGTCAGCGGCGGTGTCGTGTTCATCGCGGCATGGTGGTTCGACCGCGAGCCGACGATCGGCGAAGCCCCGGTTCAGGCAAAGGTCAGCTCCGCCTGACAGGGTCGCCGGTCGGCGACGGATCGAAACTCGACGACCTGGACTGAGCCCTGGCTAAGGACGCCTTCGAGTAGGCCGCGATGCAAGCTGCACACGATGTCGGGGTTTGCTTTCGCGAGCTCGGCGAACGGGCAGTTCGTGAAGCACACGGTGAAATCGTCGGGATCCTCGCTCACGATTTCGGGATCGAAACCGAACTTGACCAGATGATCAACCATGCGCTCCACGTCGCCCTGGCCATGCGCGTGGTTGGCCTCGATCTGGCCTTGTTCGCGGCCCGCTTCGGCGGCGTCTTCGCCATCAAGCCCGGCCGTTTCGGCCAGCCGCAGCAGCATGCGGGCGAGGGTCGGGAACACCGGCGGCTCCAGGCCGAGCGAGGGAGCGTCGGAGGCGAGGCAGTACAAGTGTTGGGGTCGTCCTCTGGTCGCGCGGTGATCGATGCGAACGTCGAGCAGCCCGACATCTCGCATGCGCTCCAAATGAGGTCGCACCGTGTTCGGATGGAGGTCGAGGGTTGCGGCTATGTCCGCGGTCGCGAGCGCCGATGCGGATCGTGCCAGCTCGAGATAGATCGCATAGCGCGTGTTGTCGCCGAGTGCCTTGAGCACATCGAGTCGCGCGGCGGAATCCACGCAGCGGATATTACACGGTAGAAGCCGGTTTAAATGCTGAGTAGACTTCGACCGTGACCTTGGCAACGACAGCGGACATCATGGCGGTGCTTCGGGGTGTGATCGACCCGGAGCTTGGCAGCAACATCGTCGAGCTCGGCATGGTCCCCAAGGTCGCGATCGACGACGACGGATCTGTGCGAGTCAAGGTTGCACTGACCACGCTCGGTTGCCCCTTGCAAGCCCAGATCCGCAAAGACGTCGTCGCCCGGGTCGAACAACTTCCCGGTGTCACCAGCGTCAAGGTGGAGTGGAGCGAGTTGACCCAGGATGGTCGGGCCGAGGTCATGGCCATCGCCCGCAAACGGATCGCCGAGAACCCGCCCGACAACGAGATCCTGCCCTCGACCAAGGTGGTCATGATCGCGAGCGGTAAGGGCGGTGTCGGCAAGAGCTCGGTCACGAGCAATCTCGCCGCCGCGATCGCGTCAATGGGGTTCACCGTCGGGGTGCTCGATGCTGACATTTGGGGCTACTCGATTCCCCGCATGCTGGGCATCGAAGGCCGCCTCGAAGGAGTCACCGTCGGAGCCAAAGCCTCGCCGGAAACCGATGCCGACGCCGAGACCGGCGGCGAATCGGGCATCGGCGATGGCGACGCGCCGGCACCCAAGCGGAGCCAAACCAAGATCGCGCCGAACCAGCGCCGGATCGGCGACGGCCGCCTCAAGGTCGTGTCGATGGGGTTCCTCGTCGATCAAGAAGAGAGCGCGCTCATGTGGCGTGGCCTCATCCTGAATCGAGCGGTGCAGCACTTCCTCGAAGACGTCCGCTGGGGCGATATGGACTACCTGCTCATCGACATGCCGCCCGGAACCGGCGATGTCCAGATGGGGCTGGCCAAGATGCTGCCGCGGGCGGAGATGATCATCATCACCACGCCCACGTTGGCGGCACAAAAGGTTGCCGCTCGCGCCGCCAGCATGGGACGCAAGAATTACCTGCGCATCGCCGGGGTCATCGAGAACATGACCGCGTTCGTCGCCCCGGACGGAAGTCGCCATGAGATCTTCGGCGCCGGCGGTGGTCAGGACCTCGCTAACGAGCTCAATGTGCCGCTGTTGGGCCAGATTCCGATCGATGGCGCGGTTGCCAGCGGTGGGGATCGAGGCGAACCGAGCGTGCTCGGCGATGGTCCTGCGGCCACCGAGCTTCGTCGTATTGCCGAGCTCATGGTCACGGAGATCACGCCACCCGTCGATATGGGGACGTGTACGGTTCGGCTCATGGAAGCACCGGTTGAGATCAGCCTCAGCTCATGAGGGCCGGCTCGTGAGCCTTGACCGGCTGGCGGTGCAGCCGCCCGTGCAGCCCATGCTCGCCAAGGCCGTCACCGGAATTCCGGATCGCGATGACCTTGCGTTTGAGCCCAAGTGGGATGGCTTCCGTTGTGTTGTCTTTCGTGACGGCGACGAGGTCCATCTCGGGTCTCGGAACACCAAACCGCTGACCCGCTACTTCCCAGAGCTCCTGGAGCCCATTCGCCGTCAGCTGCCCGATCGTGTTGTCTTCGATGCCGAGATCATCGTTGCCATCGATGACCACTTGGCCTTCGACGCATTGCAGCAGCGGATCCATCCGGCGGAGAGTCGGGTGCAGATGCTCGCCGAGCAGACCCCTGCCGAAGTCGTCGCGTTCGATCTGCTGGCCTGGGATGACCGCGATCTCCGGAACGAACCGTTCCAGGTGCGTCGAGCGGAGCTGGAAAGCGTGTTCGACTCGGTCGCGCCGCCACTCCACCTGACCCCCGTCACCTATGACCCGGTCGTCGCCCAAGAGTGGTTTGTCGTCTTCGAAGGCGCCGGACTCGATGGGCTGATCGCCAAGCCGGTCGATGAGCCGTATGCCGAGAACAAGCGCAGCCAGCTCAAGGTGAAGCATGTGCGGACCGCAGATGTCGTGGTCGCCGGCTATCGCATGCACAAAGACGGCGAGGGCGTTGGATCACTCCTTCTGGGCCTGCATCACGACGATGGAGGGTTGCGACACGTAGGTGTCGCCGCCAGCTTCACCAAAAAGCGTCGCTCGGAGCTGCTCGACGAGCTGGCGCCCTACGAAACCGGCGCGCTCGAAAACCATCCGTGGGCAAGCTGGGCAGAGGCAGGCGCCCAGCAACAGCATCGCTGGAATGCGGGCAAAGAAATGTCCTGGCTTCCGGTACGCCCCGAACTCGTGGCCGAAGTCAAGTACGGGTCGACCTTGAATGGTCGTCTCCGCGAAGTCGCGCGCATGCTGCGTTGGCGCCCGGACAAGGAACCAGCGTCGTGTGACTTCGAACAGCTAGACGAGCCAATTCCCGTGGGGCTGCATCGCGTACTGCGAGCGAACGCGACATGACGACAAGCCTCGTCATCGATCCGCACGTTTCGCCAAAACGTTCCAGAAACGTTTCCGCTCTGGGGCCTTTTTTTCTGGCGCGCTGGGCCGATAGAACCACCGATGAGTCCTACAGGGTCTGATGGTTCCCATCTTGAGCGATCCTTGAGATCCGTTAGACATCATCGAGATGTCCCAACTCCAAGCTGAGTTCCCGCCCCACCGGTCGAAGGAGTCTGCATGACCACTGCAGCACGCATCTGGAACAACGCAGACGACGCCGCCGACGCTTCGTCGAAGCGCCTGGCCCAATACGAAGGCATTCTGGGACAGATCGCCACCGGCGTATTCATCCTCGAACAGCAGGATCCGGCACTCCCCGGCGGTCTCGAAATCACCTTCGTGAACGAAATGGGTGCCCGGTTCTTTGGACGGGCCGCCGGTTCGATCGACGAGGTCCTGAGCGACGCAAGCCATTGAATGACCGCAGTCGGGCTACTGGAAGTAGCCGCTCGAGTCGCCCGGTCCGGAGAATCGCATTATCAACGCGACGTGCCGGCTACCGGCGACAAGGTCACGGGTCGTCTTGTCGATGTCAACATGGTCGCCATCGGCGACGGTGCCGTGGCGATGACTTTTGTCGACGTCACCGAGGAACGAGCCGCGGAGGCGCGTCTCAAGGAGATCGCAGCTCGCGACCCGCTCACCGGTCTTTGGAACCGGAATCGGTTCCGTGCCGAACTGAACGCCAATATCGCCCGCGAGATCCCGATGGTCATCGCGCTACTCGACCTCGACGATTTCAAGCTCATCAACGACACGATGGGTCACGCAACGGGCGATCTGCTCCTGCAGATTCTCGGCGATCGACTCACTTCGAACCTGCCCGCGCATTGGGCGATGGCTCGCCTTGGCGGCGATGAATTCGCCATCGCCGCGCCCGCCATGGACGACGAAGCCGAAGCCGTTGCCAAGCGGATCGCCGAGGTGCTGACGTCGCCGCTTGAGCTCGAGGGCATCAGGATCACTCCCGAAGTCTCGATGGGACTCGCCAGCTATCCACTCGACGGCCGAGATGAGACCATGCTGCTCCGCATGGCCGAGGCAGCCCTGCAGGGCGCGAAGGCACATGGCGATACCTACCGCGCATGCACCGAGCGGGATCGCAGTGACGCCGATCGTCGAGATCGTCTGAGCCGCTCCCTCGCCAGCGGTCTTGATCAAGAGCAATTCATGCTCTACGCCCAGCCGTTTGTCAACTTGTCGACGTATCAGATCGTCGGAGCCGAGGGGCTCGCCCGTTGGGTGCTTCCCGGTACTGGTGTTTTGACGCCGAATCTCTTCCTTGATCTGCTCGGCATGTCGGGGTACCTGACCGATCTGACCGATCACATGATTGCTCACGCCGCCTCGTTGACCGAGGGCGGGCGAACCATCTCGATCAACCTCAGCCCCGCCGACTTGCACCGCACGGATCTGGTCGACTTGGTTTCCAAGACGGTCGGTGCTCGCCAGAATCCCGACGCTGGCCGGTTGTGGCTCGAGATCCTCGAGTCGCGGGTCTTTGCCGCAGGTCACGACATGATCGATGACCTGATCGCAAGCGGTGTCGATGTCGCGATCGATGACTTCGGTGCCGCGTTCAGCTCGCTGACTCGACTGGCCGACCATGAGATTTCGGTGCTCAAGCTCGATCGTGCCCTCCTGCAATCTCTCGGCTCCAACCACCGTGCTCGACGCCTCATCCGCTCGGTCGTCGACGCCAGCCACGACCTCGGCGCTGTGGTGGTCGCCGAGGGCGTGGAAACCATGGAGGCATGCAGCGTCGTCGAGGACCTCGGTTGCGACCTGGTCCAGGGTTTCCTGCTCGGCCGTCCCGCTCCCGAGCCCCTCGTTGCTGATCTGCTGCAACGCCCCGGCAGCCTCACGCCCGACGATTGGCCCGATATCGACGCGATTCGCGCCTGGGAAGCCGAAGCAGTCGGCTGACCATCGGGCCGCGGTTCATGCCCCATGCCCGACCATAGGTCTACGCTCAGCTGAGTGGAGGCTGTCGAACTTGAGGTAGCGGGGCGCACCGTTCGGGTCTCGAATCCCGACAAGGTCTTCTTCACTCGCCGCGGCGAAACCAAGCTCGACCTGATCGACTACTACCTGGCCGTCGGCGACGCCATGATGCCGGTCGTGGCTGGCCGTCCGACGATGCTGCAGCGGTTTCCCGACGGCGCATCAGGCAAGAACTTCTTCCAGAAACGGGTGCCCAAGGGAGCCCCGGAGTGGCTTCAGACCACGACCGTCGCTACGCCGAACGGCACGACGAGCGAGGCGGTCGTGCTTGCCGACCTGGCCCATGTTGTTTGGGCCGCCCAGATGGGTTCGCTCTGCTTTCATGTCTGGCCATACCCGGCCGCGCAACCCGAGATCGCCGACGAACTTCGGATCGATCTGGACCCGCACGGTGCGATCACGTTCGACGACGTCCGCTGGGCGGCGTTGCGCGTGCGTGAATTCTTGGACGAGCTCGGCATTCGTAGCTGGGTGAAGACGACCGGTTCCAAGGGCCTGCACGTGTATGTCCGACTCGTTCCCGAGTGGGACAGCTACCAAGTCCGTGCGTGTGCGGTTGCACTTGCACGCGAGCTCGAACGTCGCTTCTCCACCCGCCTGACCGCTGCGTGGTGGAAAGAAGAACGAGGCGATCGGGTGTTTATCGACTTCAACCAGAACGCGCCTCACAAGACCGTGTTCGGCGCCTGGTCGGTTCGGCCCCGGGTCGGCGCGCAAGTCTCGATGCCGATCGAGTGGGACGACGTTGACGACGTCGATCCCCAGGACATCACTATTGCGACCGCGCCCGGGCTACTCGACGCGAATGGTGATGCCTGGCATGACTATGGCGCCGCGGGCGAGCGTCTCGATGCGTTACTCGCGCTCCATGAGCGAGACATGGCGGCGGGCCTGATGGATGCCCCTTGGCCGCCTGTTTATCCGAAGCAACCAAACGAGCCGCCCCGGGTTGCGCCGAGTCGCGCCCGCAAGACCGACGGGGACGAGGCCTCGGCGTGAACCTCGCCGATGCGGAACTGATCGAAGACCCAGACGACGATCGCATGCATGTGTTCACGGGCTTGCGTGATCAACAACTGCGCCAGCTTCGCGAGGCACCGGGTGGTGACATGGCGGGCGTCTTCATCGCCGAGGGCGATGTCGTGATCGGTCGCGCACTCGCGGCTGGCCATCGCTTGCAGTCGGTGATTGTCGAGCACCAGCGCGATCGCCCACTCGAATTCGATCCGGGCGCAGCGCCGGTCTATCGAATGGGCGAGGCGGTAGTGCAGCGCATTGCCTCGCACCGGCGCTATCGCGGCGCCATGGCATGTTTCGAGCGACCGAGCACGGCGTCGGTAGCCGCCGTACTCGACGGCGTCGACACGGTGCTGGTGACCGAAGGCGTCAACAACCCGACGAACATGGGCGTGATCATTCGGACGGCTGCCGCACTCGGGGTCGGCGCCCTGCTCGTCGATCCGAGCAGCTGCGATCCGTTGGCGCGTCGAACCAATCGGGTGTCGATGGGCGCTGTCTTCACCGTTCCGCATGGCCGCCTTGATCCGCTTCCCGACGGTCTGGGTGTGCTCGAGGCGGCCGGGTTCACGACCGTCGCGATGACACTTGCCGACGACAGCACGTCACTCGCGAGCTTCGACCGCGCCTTGGCGCCTCGAGTCGCCCTGTTGCTCGGCGCCGAAGAGCCGGGCTTGACGCCCGCGACGCAGGCGCGGGCCCATCATCGGTTGACGATCCCAATGCATCACGGTGTCGATTCGCTCAACGTTGCCACGGCCGCGGCGATTGCCATGTGGCACGTCACCCAAGGGTCGACCGGCTGAGCGCCCGCGGTCCATCGCACCCAGATCGGCGCGACCATCGGAACGTGCACATCTTTGGGCAAGAGTCGGGCCGACAATTCGGTCGGACTGTACGGGCCACGCTTCTTGCCCTTGTGGTGCTCGCCGCCGGCTGCACGACGACGGATCCTCAGGCGGCAAGTGACCGGTTCGAGACCCCACAAGCGACGGCGGTTTCCGAAGCGGCCCCGACGCCGCGTCCGACCGCCACGACGACACCGCGTCCTACCGCGACCCCGACACCGGAGCCAACCCCGACGCCTGAGCCAACCCCGACACCCGACTCGACACCGGTTGTGGTGGCCGGCGACGGCTGGACCATCACCGAGGCCGAAGTTGTGCCGCTCGTCGCATTCGTCGAGAACTTGCACGAGCTTGTGTTCGAGCGTCGGGTGCGAGTCGAGTCGAGCGACGACATCGGTGCGGGGTTTGCCGAGGGGCTCGAGATCTTCTCCGACGAAGACTGGCGTGTGCTCGAGCTGCTTCAGCTGGTCGATGACGGCGTCGACCGAGACTCGGTGAACGAAGCACGGCGGGATCGGATCCGAGGGGTCTGTTGTGATGCAGACGACGACGGGCTCATCGTCATCGTCGAACCGCGTGCCACCGAGCTCGAAACCAAAGTGATCCTGGTCCACGAACTCGTCCACGCGCTGCACCGAAGCCACGACGACCTGGTCGCCGGCCCGGGACGAAGCGGCGGTTTCGAGCTCCCTTCGACCTACACGGCGACCTTCGAGAGCATCGCCCAGTTCGTCGCGTTCGCGTACCTCGACACCCAGCCCGAGGCCGAGCGGCTCGCCATCGAACCCGAGCTTCCGATTGTCGACGCCGAGCTCGGGGCGATCGCCGGTCGAGTGCCAGGGGCCATGCTCGACTTCTCGTACTTCACCGCCCCGGCCATGGCAGCGGCGGCTTACGAGGCTCGAGGAGCGCAGGGCTTGCGCGACCTATTGGGTCAGCCGCCAACGACGACGGAGCAGATCATCTACCCCGACCGCTGGCTCGCTGGCGAGGATCGTGTTTCGCAGGATCGCCCGACGCTCCCGCCACAAGCGCGACTTCTCGATGAAGGCCGCGTGGGCGTCGCACTGTTCGGCTGGATGCTCGAGGGGCTACTCGACGATGACGAGATCGCCGAGCTGCTTCGAGAGTGGACCGGAGATCGATGGGCCCGTTACGCACTCGGGGATAGCGAATGCCTCGGCGTCGTCGCGGAGTTCGATTCGTCACCTGCCGCGGCGCGGATCGCCGAAGCGTTGCGCGAGATGCATCCCTCGGTAGCGCTCGTTGTTGATGAACCTCGATTCACGTTCTCCAGCTGCACACCTTTGACCTGACGTTCACGATCAACCGCGACGGCGCCGCTGCTCCTGTACCGAAACCGACTCGGGCATCGACGCCTGCTCATGGTGCGGCATGTCGTTCCACCAGGCCCCGTACCGGCGGGCGCCCGCAGCGGCGGTCGCGCCATGGAGCACGACGCTCAGCGCCACGGTCCACGCGACGACGGCGAAGAGTTCGTCGGCCTGCTCGAGTTCCTCTTCGAGCAGAAGCAGGCCGAACAGAATCGAGGCGAGTCCTCGTGGCCCGAACCAGCCGACGAAGGCCCGAGTGGCAAAGGCTGCGCCGGTGCCGATCATGGCAACCGCCACCGGAATCATGCGAGCGAGGGTGAGCACGGCCAGTGCGCACAGGATCACGGCAAGGTTGAAGTGATCCAAGGCAGGACCCAACAGCAGGTTCCCGAACAAGAAGAACGAGATCGCGGCCGCAAGCTGCGCCGTGTCTTCGGTGAACTCGCCCAGGTGCTCGGCATGGTCCGAAATGTGGCCAAACGCCAGCCCGGCGACGAAGGCCGCGATGAACCCGTTGCCGCCGGCTTCGATCGTCGCCGCCAGGGTCGTAATCGCCAGCGCGAGGACGGCGAGCTGACCCCACACGCCGTCGAGACTGCGGGATCGCTCGGACCGGTTCAACAAGTAAGCACCGACCGCTCCAATGACGACCCCGACGAGGACTCCGAGCCCAATCTGGCGAATGACGAACCCAACCCAGAATCCGGCGGAGCTGACATCGTCTTCTTCGACGGCGAAGGCCAAGAAGAGCGCGACGGCGGGTACGACGAGGCCGTCATTCAGTCCTGACTCGACCGTCAGTCCCTGACGAATACGCGCCGGCACACTGGAGTCGCTGACTACCTCTTGGCCGAGCGCGGCGTCGGTCGGACTCAAGATCGCCGCGATGAGCGCGGCGTGCCACACATCGATCCCGTCGATGAGCAGGGACAAGACGCCGGTGGTTGCCGCAACGGTTAGGGGCAGGCCGATGCCCAGCAGTCGCGCGGGAAGCATGTATTCATGGCGAAGCGCGCGCAGATTGATTCGGCTGGCGTCGGCGAACAGAAGCACGCCAAGCGTCGCTTCGCCCACGACATCGACCGCGTCGAGCTCAAGGCCGAGATCGACGATGTCGAGGACCCGGTCGCCCGTGATGAGACCTGCCGCGACGAAGATCATCGGGCTGCTGATCACCGATGGGCCCACCCGCCCGGACACGAGGGCAAAGCCAACGACGATCGCGCCGATGATCGCGATGCCGCCGCTCATGACCGGTGCCCGCCTCGGTCGTTCGAAACAACGACAATGGCGTCATGGAATCTGGCACGACCTCGCCCCACGAGCGTTCCGTACCGTGGCCGACGATCGACGCCGAGGACATTGCCTGGCTGAGCACTGAACAGATGGTCGAAGTCGATCGGGTCATGGTCGAGGACTTGCACATCGAGCTCGTGCAGATGATGGAGAACGCCGGTCGGAATCTGGCCCGGGTCGCGTTGACACTCTGGAACCCGGAACGGGCTGTGGTCGTTGCTGGTACGGGCGGCAATGGCGGCGGAGGATTGGTCGCTGCTCGCCACCTGGCCAATGCCGGCGTCACGGTGAGCGTTGCCTTGTCGAAGCCGGCCGCGTCGTTTCGCGGCGTGCCCGCACACCAGCTCGACATCGTGCAACGTCTCGGTGTGCCCGTCGTCGATGGGCTTTCGGCCATTGCCCACGCGGACCTCGTCGTCGATGCCCTGATCGGCTACAGCTTGCGAGGTGCGCCACGAGGCCGGTCGGCCGAACTCATCGAAGCCATCGGGGCAGCATCGGTGCCGGTGATCTCGCTCGATGTTCCGAGCGGCGTGGACACGTCGACTGGCGCTGTGCCCGGCGTGCAGGTGCGAGCCGATGTGACGCTCACGCTCGCCCTGCCCAAGCGCGGGCTCCGATCGCGACCTGACGTAGGCCGACTCTTCGTCGGCGACATTTCGGTGCCCGCATCGGTCTATGACGGACTCGGGGTCACCCCATCGCCGGACCAGCTGTTCCGCCAATCCCCGGTTCGCGAGATCACAACAACGCGGCATCGGTGATCACCTCGACGAGCGCGGGGCCATCGTGCGCCAAGGCTCGCCCGAGTGCCTCATCGAGCTGATCGGCTGACTCAACCCGGATCCCGAGACCGCCAGCAAGGGTGGCGAACTCGGCAAAGCTCGGGTTGACGAGACTCGTCTGCCACACGTCGAACTGCGCGGCGCGTTGCTCTTTGGAGATCTTGCCGAGCTGGCTGTTGTTCATGAGCACGTGGGTGATGTTCATGTCGTACTTGACCGCGGTGGTGAATTCCATCGCGTACTGGCCGAACCCGCCGTCGCCGGACACCGACACGATCGGTCGGGTGTCGCCGACCGCAGCCCAGGCCCCCAAGGCTGCCGGGAAGGCGAAGCCGATCGATCCCAGATAACCCGACATCAGAACGTCTTGGTCACTTGCCTCGAAGTACCGGCCGAACGAATAGGTGTTGTTGCCGACATCGACGCAGATGACCGCGTCGTTCGGGACGAGTCGTGACATGGCGTCGAAGAGCGACGCCGCGTTGACTCCCTCGCCGCGATCATCGGGCAGGCGCGAAGCTTTTTCGGCCCGCCAAATCGCCCAGCGTTCAGCGACCTCAGCGCGGTGGTCGATGCACGCCTGATCGCGTGACGCCAGCCCCGCCCGAAACGCATCGGCGGTGACCGCAACATTGCCCTGAACGGGAATCTCGACGGCGTGGAAGCGACCGAGCGCCATCGGGTCGTCATCGACCTGGATAATCGGCTTGTAGTCGGCAATGCCGGTGTGGTTCGCGAACGAGGCACCGAACACAACAATGAGGTCGCTCTCGTTCATGAACCAGCTCGCGATCGGGGTGCCCGATCGGCCGAGTACGCCACACCCGAGCTCGTGGTGATCCGACACCAGGCCCTTGCCCTTGAACGTCGTTGCGATCGGAGCGCCGATGCTCTCCGCGAGCGCGATCACTGAGTCCATCTCGTAACGGGCGCCGGCACCGACAATGATCAAGGGCCGTTCGGCCGAAGCGATCGTGTCGACCGCGTGGGTCACCACGTCGCTCGGCGCGGCGATGGCGCGGCTGCCGGTGCGTCCCTGCGGCGTTCCTGCCTCGATGTCCGAAGGCAGGACCTGCACTTCGTCGGGAAGCACCAGGTGAGCGACATTGCGCTCGATGAGCGCGGTCTTGCACGCGAGCGTCATGATCTCGGCCGGGTCCGCGCCGGCGAGCACGGTTTGGGTAAAGGCCGCGACGTCGGAAAAGGCTGCCTCGAGGTCGAGATCTTGGAACGCGCCGCGGCCCACCGACTTCGAAGGGACCTGGCCCGAGATGGCCAGGACAGGGGAGCGGTCGACCTTGGCGTCGTAGAGCCCGGTCAAGAGGTTGGTCGATCCGGGACCGGCGATGCCGAAGCACCCGGCGAGTCGCCCGGTGAGCTTGCCGTAGGCGCTCGCGGCGAACGCGGCGGCGCCTTCGTGGCGGATGCCGAAGTAGCGCAGTCGGCCGGCAGCTTCGGCCTGGCGCATTGCGTCGGCGAAGCCGAGGTTGGAGTGGCCGACCATCCCGAACACGGTGTCGACCCCCCACGCCGTCATCGTGTCGACGAGCACGTTCGAAACAGTGCGTTCGGGCGCTGGTTCCGGTGGCAACGCCACCCAGACGCCGTCTTCTCGTACGTCGACGGCATACGCCTGTGGTGCATCGCTGAAGCCCTCGGGTGGGCGGCCATTACAAGGGGAGTAGTCGTAGCCGTGCCAGGGACAGCGCAACCATCCCTTCTCGATCGAGCCCTCGCCGAGCGGGCCGCCTTGGTGCGGACACGCATTGTCCATCGCCCCGTAGGTGCCGTCGACGTTGGTGACACACAGTGATCGGTGGCCAATGCTGACGGCGGTGACTCGTCCTTGTGGCAGCTCATCGTGGCCGAGCGCCCGATGCCAGTCGAACTCGCCCTCGGGCACGTCGACGGGATCGTTGGATGGATCACTGGAGTAGGTCATAGTGGCGGAACCCCTTCGCCGGCTCGTTCGTTCCCGGAAGTGCCTACCACACCCCGGTGTCTCGCAGTTCCGCTCGCCAACCTGCGATCAGAAAGGCGCAAATCGTTCGATTTCGAACCTGTTTCCAAATTCCGAACACCCGCAAACGTGCGACCGTTCGTGCTCCGAAGCACAAGATTGACGGTCAGGCTGACAGCGATGGAGCGACGATCGTGACTTCTGGGACATGCTCGCTCAGGACCGAGGTCGCCTCGGCGCCGAGACCTTCATCGGTGATGAGCAAGTCTGCTGCATCGAGCGGTGCAACCGTGGTGAGACCGGACGTGCCCCACTTGCTGTGGTCGGCAACGACGATGAGGCGCTGCGCCGCTTCGATGAAGGCGCGATTCGTCTCGGCTTCGAGCAGGTTCGGCGATGTGAAGCCGCGTAGCTCGTCCATGCCGTGCACCCCCATGATCACCAGGTCGAGGTTGAATGTCCGAAGTGTGTTGACGGCGACAGGACCCACCAATGCGTTGCTTCGCGTTGGGCTTCCCCCCGTCAATACCACGCTGATATCCGGCCGATGCAGGCTGTCGAGATGCTCAAGAACGGCCAGGCTGTTGGTGACGACGGTGAGTTCACTTACTCGATCGAGGTAGTGGGCTACCTCGAAGGTCGTGGTGCCGCCCGTGATGCCAATGGCCGCTTCACTCGGAACGAGCTGCGAGGCCGCGGCCGCGATGGCGGCCTTTTCGGCCAGTTGGCGTTGACGCTTCGTCGCGAAGTCGGGCTCATTGGTTGCTCGGTCGCGCCGGGTCATCGCGCCGCCGTGGATTCTCACGATGATGCCCCGCCGATCGAGCTGGTCCAGGTCGCGGCGGATGGTCATCTCGCTGACGTCGAGCTCGGCGGCAAGTTCGGCGACCCGAGTTTCGCCCCGTTCACGGATCAGCTCGGCAATCCGCTGGTGGCGGTTGGGTGAGCTGACTCGGGCACGATTCGCAGGGCTTGCGGGCATCCCCGCAGCATGACGCATGGCGACGAAACGCACAACAGAGAACGTGTTACGAACAAAAGAACACAGATAGCAAACAAGCCAGCAGGTGAAACGTGTTCGACTGAACGGATTAGGTCCTTCTATGACTTGACGGGTGTGCTCCCAGCGGCAATATTCTGGTGATCTACTGGCGTGCGCGCCGCGAATCCTGGAGGGGATGCTTCTATGACTACTCGGAAGACCGAGATTGGCGGGTACCCGAGCCCGGCCGAATGGGCCCGTGACCTGAACCGCCGTACCGTTCTCAAGGGCGGTGTCGCTCTGGCTGGCCTATCCGCCATCGGCGTGTCCTGCGGCTCCGACGCGGCGACCGAGTTCACCGGCTCGATCGGTGACGCCGGCGGCGCGCTCACCATTGGCTCGAACGCAAGTGACCCGGCACCCCAGGCTGGTCTTGCGGCCGTGGTTGCTTCGTTCCCGAACGAAGATGTCGAAGTCACGATCAACACGCTCGACCACAACACCTACCAAGAGAACATCAACGCAATCCTGCAGGCTGGCGAAGACGACGTCCTCGCCTGGTTCGCTGGTTTCCGTAACAAGTTCTTCGCTGACCAGGGCCTGCTGGGCGACATCAGCGATGTGTGGGATCAGGTCGACGGCCTCGGCGCTGGCTTCCTCGCCGCTTCGACCGCCACCGATGGCAAGCAGTACTTCATGCCGACCTCGTACTACACGTGGGCGGTCAACTACTCGAAGAGCCTGTTCGCCGAAAAGGGCTACTCCGAGCCCTCGAACGTCGACGAGCTCCTCGGCCTGGCCGACGACATGGCTTCTGATGGCATTACGCCGTTCGTGTTCGCCAACGACGGCCAGTGGCCGATCATGGGCACGTTCGACATCCTGAACATGCGCATCAACGGCTACGACTTCCACATCGATCTGATGGGCGGCAAGCACGAGTGGACCGACGAACGTGTCCGCAACGTGTTCACCACCTGGGAAAGCCTGCTTCCGTATCACCAGACCGGTGCCAACGGTCGCACCTGGCAAGAAGGCGCCGCCGCCCTCGAAACCGGCGAATGCGGCATGTACCTGCTCGGCACCTTCGCCGCCAGCGCCAGCGAAGCACTCGCTGCTGACATGGACTTCTTCAACTTCCCCGAGATCGACCCAGCCATCGGCGCAGGTGCCCTCGACGCACCGATCGATGGCTTCCAGATGATCGCGGAACCGAAGAACGCCGCTGCGGCCAAGGAACTCCTGCTCCACATGTCGACGGCTGCCGCCCAAGACGCCTACCTGAGCGAAGACCCAAGCGTGGTCGCCTCGAACTCCGGTGCAAACACCTCGGTCTACAACGACCTGCAGAAGAAGTCCGCTGCGCTCGCAGGCTCGGCGACCGGCATCTCGCAGTTCCTCGACCGTGACACCATTCCGGACTTCGCCGGCGAGTGCGGCAACATGTTCGCTGAGTTCATCGAGGATCCGAGCAAGGTCGACGGCCTGCTCGCAGATCTCGAGGAGAAGAAGGTCGCCATCTTCGCTGACTACAGCTGATGTGGCACGGTGACTGACGATGTCTCTTGACGAATCCGTCACCGCAACCGATCACGATGTGACAACGCCGGTCACTCCTCGCGAAGGTGAGGAGGGCCGGCGTTCTCATTCTCTGCTGACCGGAAGCGATCGACGCACACTGACCCTCATGACGGCCGTGCCGTCGTTCCTCCACATCGCGCTGGTGTGGATCCCGGCCATCGGCACCTTCATCTTGTCGTTCACCAACTGGAACGGCGTCCGTTGGAGCTCGCTCAAATGGGTCGGGTTCCGCAACTACGAGCAGCTGTTCACGGTCTTCGAAAAAGACCTCTATGAGTCGCTGTTCAACAACCTGTGGGTCATGGTCGCTTTGTTCGCGATCGGCACGCCCATGGGCATGTTGATCGCGTACATCCTGGATCGAAATCTCAAGGGCTCGGCGATCTATCAGAGCATCTTCTACACGCCGGTCGTGCTCTCGCTTGCCGTGGTTGGCTTCATTTGGCGAAGTGTCATGTATTCGCCCGGCCAGGGCATTCTCAACAGCGTCCTCGGGCGTACCGACCCGGGCAATCAGATCGACTGGCTCGGCAATCCCGACTTCTTGATCCCGATCACCAGCGAGTACGGCCTGTCCAAGAACTTCATGGCGCTGATCGCCGCGATGATCTGGGTACACGTCGGCTACGTCATGGTCCTCTATCTCGCGGGACTCAAATCGGTCGATCCAAACCTGCGCGAAGCCGCAGCCATCGACGGCGCCAACGAGTGGCAGGTGTTTCGCCAGGTCATCTTCCCCGCGATGCGGCCGGTGAACATCGTGATCATGGTCATCACGGTGATCACGTCGCTTCGGGTCTTCGACATCATCGATGTGCTGAACAACCCCATTGGCACTGACGTGTTGTCGATCCTGGTGACCGACAACATTTTGGGCGAGTCCGGCAATGTCGGCCGCGGTTCGGCCTATGGCGTGATGCTGCTGCTCGTGTGCTTTGCGTTCGCGATCATCTATCTGCGCAACGCCTTCGGCGAGGAAGACCAATGACGGTCAAGCGTTGGCCGCGCGTCCTGGCCCACGTCTTCCTGATCGCCCTGGCCGTCCTGTGGCTGGTCCCGCTCGTTGGCATGGTGTTCACCTCGTTCCGCCCCTACGCCGAGACATCGATCGACGGCTTCTTCTCGTGGCCCGACTCGATGAGCCTGGACAACTTCCGCAATGCGTGGGACCGCGGCGAAATGGGTCAGCACTTCATCGTCACGATCGCACTGGTTGTACCCGCGGTCGCGCTGACGCTGCTTTTCTCGTCGATGGTTGCGTTCGCGGTGAGTCGCTTCAGCTGGCGGTTCAACATTGCCTTGCTCATGTTGTTCACCGCCGGCAATCTCTTGCCGCCCCAAGCAATCATCCAGCCGCTGTTTCAGATCTATCTGCGGATACCGCTGCCGGAGATCCCGTTCATCTCGAACAGTGGTGAGCTCCGAGGGAGCCTGATCGGTCTGATCCTGATCAACACCGCGTTCCAGTCGGGCTTCTGCACGTTCGTGCTCGCGAACTACATGAAGACCTTGCCCAAGGAACTCAACGAGGCCGCGATGGTCGACGGTGCAAGCGTCTGGCGCCAGTACTGGCAGATCGTGATGCCACTGACCCGCCCTGCGTTGGCGGCGCTGGCGACGCTCGAGTTCGCCTGGATCTACAACGACTACTTCTGGGCCGTGGCGCTGATCCAACAGGGCGACGACCTACCGATTACCTCGTCGTTGAGAAATCTGAGCGGCGAGTTCTTCACCGACGAGAACGTCGTTGCGGCAGGTTCGCTCATCGTGGTGCTCCCGACGCTCATCATCTATCTCATTTTGCGACGCCAGTTCATTGGCGGACTGTCTTTGGGTGGTACCAAGGGCTGATGCCTTTGTTTGCCGTGCTCAACAACGAGGGCACCCAGGCGATTCTGGACCTTCGTGATGCAAGTCCACGGGTGCTCTCGCTGGGTGCACCTGTGCCCGGCGATCCCCAGGCGCTGGCCGCGGCTCAGACCATCTCGGTGGCCGAGGCCGGTGCCGACGTGCTCGCACCGATCACCCTGCTTCCTCAGGCCTCGCTTGGCTTTCTGGGCCGTCCCGGTATCGAAGGTGCACGAGCGGACGGGTCCGGGTCGGCTCCTCGGTTCGGTGCCGCCGAGCTCGAGGTCGATGGACATCGCGTGGTCGCTACGAGCGTGGCGGTAGGCGCCGGACTCTCGCAACGAGTCGAGGTCGAACTGCTGGCCGGGGGAGTGCTGCGCGTCCGAGCAGAGATCACAAATGTGGGTGCCGACGACTACTCGCTCCATAGCGCGCAGCTGAGCGTCGAGATGCCGTCGTGGGCCCGCGAAGTCATGCGCCTCGGCGGTCGCTGGTCGAACGAGTTTCGGCCGGAGCGCGTGGCCTGGGATGACGGAGCCGTTCTGGTCGAGAACCGAAGCGGTCGGACCAGCCATGACCGGTATCCGGCCATGTTCCTCGGGCGGGTTGGTTTCGGCGAGACCCACGGTTTCGTGTGGGGCGCACATCTCGGCTGGAGCGGCAATGCTGCGCTTCGGGCCGAGGTCCTGAGCGACGGGCGCCGCGTGCTCCAGGCGGGTGAATTGCTGTTGCCCGGCGAGATCGTCTTGGCGCCGAACGAGAGCTACCTGAGCCCCTGGCTCTATCTCGCTGCATCCGACCACGGGCTCAACGGCGTCAGCGACCGGTTCCACGCGATGTTGCGAGCGCGCCCGTCGCATCCATCGTCGCCGCGTCCGGTCCTGCTCAACACGTGGGAGGCCGTCTACTTCAACCACGATCTCGCGACGCTCAAGGCGCTGGCCGATCGGGCAGCAGCCGTGGGTGCCGAACGCTTTGTGCTCGACGACGGATGGTTCCGTCATCGACGCAACGACAAGGCCGGCTTGGGCGATTGGTTTGTTGACGAAGACGTCTGGCCCGATGGGCTCGATCCGCTCATCGACCACGTCACCGGGTTGGGCCTCGAGTTCGGCTTGTGGTTCGAGCCGGAGATGCTCAATCCGGACAGCGACCTCTATCGCGAGCATCCCGAGTGGGCGCTGGTCGACGCCAGTTACACACCCGTCCTTGCCCGCAATCAACTGGTGCTGGATCTCGCCAACCCCGATGCGTATGCGTTCATCCGAGACCGCATCGTCTCGATCCTGGACGAGTACGACATCGGCTACGTCAAGTGGGACATGAATCGAAACCTGGTTGGACCCGTGCACGGGCGACGGGCATCGGTGCACCATCAGACTCGGGCCGTGTATCGATTGATCGACGACATTCGAGCCGCTCACCCAGCCGTGGAGATCGAATCATGCTCCTCCGGCGGCGGCCGTGCCGACTTCGCAATTCTCGAACGCACCGACCGGGTGTGGACCTCGGACTGCAACGATGCGCTCGACCGCCAGAGGATCCAACGCGGCTGTTCCTATCTGCTGCCGCCGGAACTCATGGGCGCCCACATCGGCCCGCCTCGGGCCCATACGACCGGACGCACCCACCAGCTGAGCTTCCGAGCAGCTACCGCGTTCTTTGGTCATCTCGGCATCGAATGGAACTTGCTCGAGCTCTCCGAAGATGAGCTGGGAGCGGTCGCGAACGTCGTTGCGTTGCACAAGAAGCTTCGACCGCTGTTGCACGGCGGACGCACGATGCGTTTCGATGCCCCGGATCCAGCGTGTGTCGCGAACGGGGTGATCGCGGCGGACCGGTCGCATGCCGTCATCGTCGTCGCACAGGTTGCGACGTCAAATGCGCTGTCGATGGGTGCGATTCCGATCGTCGGCCTCGACCCCGAACGGCGCTACGTGGTCACCGTTGTCGATCTCGCCGAGCGCCGCGGAGGCAAGGCCAAAGCGCAGGCGCCGTGGGCTGTCGACGGCATTGAACTCACCGGTGCCCAGCTGGCTGCTGGGCTCCAACCGCCGATCCTCGATCCCGAAGACGCGATCTTGGTCGAACTTCGCGCCACGGACTAGGCCCCAGCGACTCAACTACCCGAAATTGATGCCGTTTGGGGGCGCCTACGACCCCGAAACCACATCAATTTGCTTTGCCCGTCACGATGTGGCGATCAAGGCGCGAGCTAGACCTTGGTGAAGTTCTTCTGACCCTTGACCTTGCCGTCGCTGCGCAACTTGATCAAGTGAGCGAGTACGTTGCCGGCTGCGAGTGCGGCTCGCTCTTCGTCGAGTTCGCCATAGACCGCTTCGACGACTTCTTCGACTCGCATCGTGTCGTTACCGAGCGCCTTGAGAATCTCGGCTTCACGGGCCAAACGATGCTCGATGTAGGCAGCCATGACGGGCTTCGGCTCTTCGATGACATAGCCGTGCGCCGGCGCAATGCGGCGCAAGCGGTACTTGCGAAGCGACTCAATCGACTCGATGTAGGCGGCCATGTCGCCGCCGCGTTCGGGGTCGATGGCGACGCTCGGACCATCGATGATGAGGTCGCCTGCGATCAGCATGCGTTCTTCTTCGAGGACGAACCCGACGTTCTGCGCCGACGGGCCAGGGAGATGCCTGGTCGTCAAGCGGAACTCGGTGCCGACGATCTGCTGGCCGTCCTTGAGCTTCTCATCGCACTCGATGTCGCAATAGGCCATGACCTTGGCGCCGGTCATTTCCTTGAGCGCCTGCACCGAGCCGGCGTGCTCGTCGGTGTCATTGGTGACGAGGATCCAACGGATCAGGTCGCCGCCGCAGCCGACGATCGCGTCGAGATGGCTCTGGTCCATGGGACCAGGATCGATCACCGCAATCTCGTCGATGCCCACCATGTAGGTGTTCGTGCCGAGACCGGTACGAACACCGGGGTTGAGGGCGAGGATGCGGCGAGCCATGGGGCTCAGTGCACGGGCCACGCCCGGCACGATCTCCTCGCGTACTTCCTCTTCTTCTTCGGTGATATCAGGCATGGGTCACTCCGTTGGAGTCGATGGGGGGAGGGACGAGGGGTCATCGTCGATGCGCTCGACGCTGACTTCCTCGACGTCGATCACGCCAGCGCGTGGTCGACGACGTTGACCAGTGCGGGCGCCAGGCCCCCCGGTCGAGAAGGTGAAGCCACCGCCTGGGAACGACGCAGAGGCATCGCCGGCGATGGTGGTTACCCGAGTGTTCACTCGCTGCAGCACGAGACGGCGGGCAATGGCACGCAGCGGGGGAATGAACATCGAGAGGCCGACGGCGTCGGTGAAAAACCCGGGGGTGAGAAGCAGTGCGCCGCCGAAAATCATGAGGGCGCCGTCGACGAGCTCGGTCGATGGCATTTGGCCGCTTCGGATCTTGTCGGTCACACGGGTCCAGGCGCCCGACGTTTGCCATCGCATCAGGGCGCCGCCAATGAGGCTGACGGCGAGGAGCGAAAGCAACGAGGTCGCCCATCCAAAGCTGTCCGCAACTTGGAAGAGCACGTACAGCTCGACGATCGGCACGACGATCAGGAGCAAGAAGATCAGCCCGAACATGAACACACCAGTCTACGGGCGATTCGCGGCATCGGCCCTTCGCCGTGGTTTGGCGCCACTGCAGCGGGCGAACTACCCCGATTTGGTTAGGTCGCGCGCGCCCGTCGCGGTGGCTGGCGAAGGTTCAGCGGTCAGCGCTCGTCGGCGCTCGCAGCGGTGCTGGTCGGTTGGCAGTTCGGGCACCAATAGGTGCTGCGAGCTTGCTCTCCATGGTGTCGCATCTCGATCGTTGTGCCGCAGGAGCGGCATGGTTGGCGTTGACGGCCGTAGACCGCGAGCCCTCCGGGAACCGTCGTGCGAGGACCGCCTTGGAGGTTCGAGCGCAGTTGCTTCGACGCGACGCGCCACAATCGCTCGCGCCGCCGCGGCTCGATGGACTCGATGGGCGCGAACGGGTCGCAGCGACAGGCCCACAGGGTCTCGCTTTTGAACACATTGCCGATGCCACACGCGATGCGCTGGTCGAGAAGGACCTCGGCGATCGAGGTTCCGGGTGTCGACAGCGACTCGCATCGAGCGAGCACGGTGTCGAAGTCGACCGCGTCGGTGCACAGATCGGGGCCGAGATGAGCGATCGGCGAATCGGCCGCGCCGTCGTAATAGGTCTGGACGATCGGAGCAGCGAAACACACCGCCACCCAGCCGGGCACTTCGAGGACCGCTCGGGCCAGGTGGGCGCGTTCGCGCCAGCGTTCGTTCGTCCGGTAGAGATGCCATGAACCGGTCATCTTCATATGACTGTGCAGCACCAGATCTCGGTCGAAGCGGATCAGCAGGTGCTTGCCGACCGCTTGCACATCGTGGATCCGATCGCCGACGCGGGGCCGATCACCTCGCAACCGCGACGCTTCGAAACGCGTCAGTTCGGCTTCGGCCAATGCCGATCGCAGCCGAATCGCCGTGCGGTGGATGGTGTCGCCCTCGGGCATGGCGGACGACCAGACGACCTAGCGTTCGAGCCAGGTGCGGAATGTTTCGTTGCCGCGGTCGCCCGTCTCGGTGACATGGACGCCGTTGACGGCTTCGGCGATGACACCAACCGAAGGCAGCGGGACCTTGCGCGGCGTCGAACCGCGAACCTGCTTGTAGATGTGGGCGATGTCCGCGAACCGCATGAGTTCGGGACCGCCATAATCGCGCACCCGTTGCGACGGTCCCGCTTGTACCAGTCCGACGATGCGGCCGGCGACGTCGTTCGGTGAAACCGGCTGGATGGGAGTTGCGGATGGGAGCGGAAGCCACGGACCTTGGAACAGCTTCTCGGTCGCCGGGTGCGTGTGGGTGATGCGCTGGATCGTGTACTCGAGCCCCGCGGTCTGTTCGACAACCTGCTCGGCTTGCCACAGCGCCTTGCGGTGGCCGAGCGAGCTCAGATCCGCACCGACGCGGGAGACGAGCACCAGGTGCACACCCTGATCGGCGCATGCCGACGCAAGGGCCCGAACCGACAGTGGCACGTCGTCGTTGCCGCCGGGGCGGACGTCGGCCGCGTGAACCACGGTCTCGACGTCTTCGAGCGCGGCGTGCACGTTGGCGTGAATGTCCAGGTCGACGGCAATCTCGCCGTCGGCGACGAGGTCATGGTCGATCGCGGTGATCGAGCTCGCCGGGTCGCCGACGGCGGCAACTGGCAACAGCCCATGACGGACGAGCCGAGGGAGGATGGCCGCCCCGACAGGTCGATCGGTTCCGGTCACCAGCACCCGTGTCATACGAAAACGCTACCGCCGGATGGTGACAGCCGTGTCCTGGGAGCGATGTCCGTGACGCCCGGGACGCGCTCGGGCCCTCCTGCTGCGACGTCGGGCGCTGTCGCCAGGATGTCGATGGCCCGATGGAGTGGGAGGTCTCCACCGGGCCAGTCCCCTCCACGGAGAATCGGAAGGGTGTGCCGACTCGGGGGGAATCGGCGTCGAGCAATGCAACCGATCGGGGTCCGGGTTATTCCCGAGACTCGAACCACACGGCCCTAGCGGTAGACCCAACCTCGGTAGCCGCGCGTAAAGCCCGCCGATTCGAGGTGTGCCGTGAACGGCGACTCGCTCACCGGAAGACCGTCGATCTTGGTGATTTCGAGGCGCGTGCGTCCAGCATCGACGGCGCCCGCAAGCGCTGCGGCCCAAGTAGATGTGACGGCTGCGTCTTCGAAGGTCACCAAGCTCTTGCCGCCGCGCTCGACGAACACGAGCGGCGTTCCGTCCTGGATGACGACCAGCGCGCCGGCGGAGCGGGACGGCCGTACCTCGCTGTCCGGCCAGGGCAACGCCGCGCCGAATGGCTGGCCCGGGTCGGTGGCCGCGAGCACCACGGGTTCCTCGTCGTCGGTGCCGCGTCGGAGCCGATCGACCGCGCCAGCGAGGGCGAACTGGGCGGCGCCAAGACCAGCGACGAAATAGCCACGCCGGACCTTGCCCTGGTCCTCGAGCGCTCGCAATACCGGGTACACGCCGGCGAAGCCACCAAGGTTGCCTTCGCCCAGGGCTGCCTCGCGGGTCAACACGCCGTAACGTTCGAGTAGCTGCACGGCACGGGCGTGCGCCGAGGCGGTTGCGTTGGGACGAGGCTCAAGCAAAGGCGCGACCAGCGACCAGCGCCCGGCGGCGGTCGGAGGTCCGGTCGCGCTGAGGCGTCCGGGTCGGGGACGGCGACGAGCGCTCGCTGACGCTTTGGCCGGCTTCGACGACCGCTTGGAAAGCAGGGATCGGACCGGAGCGAGTGAGTCGTTGGTGACCTCGCCAGCCCAGACGAGATCCCAGAGCGCGGCGAGCACATCGTTGTCGGCGTAGCTGACTTCGGCATCGGCGCACGCTCGGACAAGATCGGGCCAGAAGCTTGCGCCGCGGGCTGCGAGCAGGCCTCTGATCGCGTCGTGGACCTCGCCCTCGACCGGTTCCTCGGGCGGTGGGGGAGCCAACAAGGCGGCTTGGTCGCGAAAGAGCAGCCGAATACGTCCGTCGCTTTGACCAATGGATCCTGCTCCGATCCAGATCAAGTCGCCCGAAGTGCACAGCGCGTCGAGGTCAGCCGAGGCATAGTCGGCCATCCGGACCGCCAGCACGTCGCGCTCGAGCACCGATGCAGGGATCGGTGCGCCCTGCAAGAGCGCCAGAACATCGACGAGGCCATCGATGCCGCGCCGGGGTGTGCCCACGCCCTGCCACTTGGGCAGGAAGCGCGCGAGTGCATCGCCGTCGACCGGCTCGACTTCTTTTCGCAAGGCGGCAAGTGAGCGGCGACGCAGCCGGCGAAGCACGTCTTTGTCGCACCACTCACGATCGGTGCCGTCGGGGCGAAACTCGCCGCGGACGACCCGGCCGGTCTCTTCGAGTGCTTCGAGCACGTCGAACACGCGATCCGTGCCGACCCCAAAGCGATGGGCAACCTGGCTGGCCAGGAACGGCCCGTGCGTACGAGCGAACCGCTCGACCAAGTCGTGGAGCGGTCGATCGACCGGATCAGTGAACGCCGTGGGAAGCCCCGGGGGCAACGCAACGCCGATCGCGTCTCGCACGCGAGCGGCGTCTTCGGCGGCGACAACGCGGCGCTCGTCGGCGATCGACGCCTCGAACGCTCGTCGCTGCTCGACGAGTTGGGCGACCCATCTCGTGGCTGATCCGGGATCGGAGGCGCGGGCTTCGAGTTCCAGCAACGACAGCGGACCGAGCTCGCGGAGCACGTCGTGCAACTCGTCGGCATCGCGGGCCGCTCGCCCGTCCACCAGGCGTTGCAGCTCGAGCTCGAGATCGGCCATGACGTCGGCATCGAGCAGGTCCCGCAGCTCCTCGGCCCCGAGGAGCTCGGTGAGCAGATCACGGTCGAGCGCAAGCGCAGCCGCCCGGCGTTCAGCCAATGGGGCATCGCCCTCGTACATGTAGACCGCGATCCAGCCGAACAGGAGCGACTGCGCGAATGGCGACGCCTTTGCGGTCTCGACCGGCACCAACCGAATCGTCCGATCGTCGATCCCGCCCAGGACCTTGCGCAAGGCGGGAAGATCGAACACGTCGTTGATGCACTCGCGCACCGTCTCGAGCAGGATCGGAAAGTCGGGATACTCCTTGGCCGTTGTCAGAAGATCGGCCGCACGTTGTCGTTGCTGCCACAACGGGGTGCGACGGTCGGGCCGACGCTTGGGCAACAGCAGGGCGCGCCCGGCAGCCTCGCGAAAGCGCGACGCAAACAGCGCGGTTTGGGGCAGCTGGTCGATGACGATGCGGTCGATCTCCGCGGGTTGGAACACGAAGAGGTCCAGCGGCAGTTCGTCGAGATGTTCCGGGAGACGCATGACGATGCCGTCGTCGCTCCAGATCATCTCGATGTCGGTCCCAAGCTCCTCTTGGGCCCGTGACCGAATCGCCATGGCCCACGGAGCATGCACCTGGGCGCCAAACGGGGTGTGAATACACACCCGCCAGTCGCCGATTTCATCACGGAAGCGCTCGACGACGATCGTGCGGTCATCGGGAACCGACCCGGTGGCTTCAGCCTGCTCGTCGAGGTAGCCGAGCAGGTTGTCGGCCGCGAGCGCGTCGAGTCCGACCTCGTTCACCAGCCATGGCGTCGGGTCCTTGTGTTCGCGAAGCTCACGGACGAACGCGCCCATCGCTTCGCCGAGCTCGAGCGGCCGCCCCGGACCGTCACCTCGCCAGAACGGCATCTTGCCGGGAACCCCTGGCGCTGGGGTGACGATCACTCGTTCAAACGTGATCTCTTCGATTCTCCAACTCGATGCGCCGAGCAGGAACACTTCGCCCGGGCGACTCTCGTACACCATCTCCTCGTCGAGTTCACCCACTCGGGTGCCGTCGGGAAGAAACACGCCGAACAGCCCGCGGTCGGGAATCGTGCCGGGGTTCGTGACGGCGAGGCGTTGCGCGCCACGTCGTCCTCGGAGTTCACCATCGACGCGATCCCACACGATGCGTGGTCGCAGCTCCGAGAACTGTTCGCTTGGGTAACGCCCGGCCAACAGGTCGAGCACGTTGCGGAGAACGTCGTCGCTGAGCTCGGCGAAGTTCGCCGAACCACGCACGACGCGGGCGAGGTCATCGACCTTCCAGTCGTCCATGGCGCACATGGCGACGATCTGTTGTGCGAGGACGTCGAGAGGGTTGCGGAGGAACCGGGTCGACTCGATCAATCCGAGTTGCATGCGGTGCGCGACAACTGCACCTTCGAGCAGGTCGGCACGATGCTTCGGGAACAACTTGCCGCGGCTGATGTCGCCGACGTTGTGACCAGCGCGCCCGACCCGTTGTAGGCCTCGGCTGACGGCGCCGGGCGATTCGACTTGCACGACCATGTCGATCGAACCCATGTCGATGCCGAGCTCGAGCGAGCTCGTGGCGATGAGGCCCTTGAGGGTTCCCGACTTCAGCTCGTCTTCGATCACCGTTCGCTGCTCGCGCGAGATCGAACCGTGATGGGCCTTGACGAGGACGGGAATGTCGGCCTCGTCGCTGGTCGACGCCAGGATTGCGTCAATGTCACGGTCGAGCGCATCGAGCCGCTTTTCCTCGGCCAGCTCGTTGAGCCGATTGGCGAGTCGCTCGGCCAGGCGCCGGTTGTTCACGAAGACCAGCGTCGAGGTGTGTTGCTCGATGAGGTCGAGGAGACGCGGGTGGATCGCAGGCCAGATGCTCTTGCGGACCGGACCGGCCGAAGCGGGTCCGCTTTGGGGCTCATCGACCACTTGGCCGAGGTCACCCATGTCGTCGATGGGGACGACGACCTCGATGTCCATTTCTTTGCGGATGCCGGCATCGACGATCGTCACCGGACGCCAGGCACGTTCGCCGTCGGCCGATGCCTGGCTTCCGCCCAGGAAATGCGCGGTCTCTTCGAGCGGACGTTGGGTCGCGGACAAGCCGATGCGTTGCGGAGGTGACTCGCAGTTCGCTTCGAGGCGTTCGAGTGTGAGCGACATGTGCGCGCCGCGCTTGGTGCCGGCCAACGCGTGGATCTCGTCGACGATGACGGCTTCGACCCGGGTGAGTCCCTCGCGAGCTCGCGACGTGAGCATGAGGTACAGCGACTCGGGCGTCGTGATCAAGATGTCGGGTGGTCGCCGCGCGATCTGGCGGCGTTCCTGTGCGGTCGTGTCACCGGTGCGCACCCCGACCGTTGGTTGTGTCGTGGGGGCACCGAGGCGCTCTGCTGCGAGGGTGATTCCCTTGAGCGGTCCGCGCAGGTTCTTGTCGACGTCGACCGCAAGCGCCCGCAGCGGGGACACGTACACGATGCGTGTGTGTGGATCATCCGGATCGGTGGGTTCACGTGCCAGCCGGTCGATACCCCAGAGGAACGCGCTCAGGGTCTTGCCGGAGCCGGTCGGCGCGAGGATCAGCGTGTGGTCGCCGCTGGCGATTGCTGGCCAGCCCTGGCGTTGCGGCGGGGTCGGTTCCGTGAAGTTCGTCGCGAACCATTCCCGCACGGGCGGCGAGAAGAGGTCGAGCGACATCCCTCGATGCTACGGCTGAGCTGAGATGCGGTGCGCAGTCCACCCCCTGGGGTCGCAGCCAAAACGTTGCAAAAAGCTGCGGGTGTCAGACACCTCAGCTGGGTCGGACTGAGGGCCGGTGTTGGCGGGAGGTGGCGCGTTAGCGCAGAACGTGCGCTGAGTCGCCGGTGTCAATGATTGCCAACCGGCGGGTGGCTCGGGTCAGCGCCACGTACAGCGAGCGCAGTCCTTGGGGCTCGAATTCGACGATCGAGTCCGGTTCGATCACGATCGCGGCGTCGATCTCGAGGCCTTTGACCATCGACACTTCGATGACCGAGATCTCCTTTTCGAGGGCGCCGGCATAGGCGACGCCGTGGTCGATCTCGTGCGCGTTGAGGAACTCGGAAACATCTTCGGCCGCGCCGGTGGCGCAGATGACGGCGATGTTGCCGGCCCCGATGGCGGCACGCTCCTCGGCGATCGTGGTGGCGAGCGCGTTGCCGAAGTCCTCGGGCGTTGTCACGACGAACCGAGGCGGATCGCCTTCGGGGCGAACAGCGCGTGGCGGCGTAAGCCCGGGCATCGCCAGCTTGAGAACCTTGGCGGCGAGCTCGATAAGTGGGCCGGGGACGCGATAGCCAATCGTCAGGTCGTATCGGTTGATGCCCTTGTGCGTCGGCAGTTGATCGACGACGCTTTCCCAGTCCTGATGAGCCCACGCGCTCGTCGCCTGGGCGATGTCGCCGACGATCGTCATCGAACCGTTGAGCGAGCGCCGTCCGATCATGTGCAGCTGCATCGGCGAGAGGTCTTGCGCCTCGTCGATCACGATGTGGCCGTAGGTGCGAAGGTCGTGGTCACGAGCCTTTCCGGAGCGTGGACCGACGAGCTGGTGCGCCTCGTCGAGAAGTGGGACGTCTTGGGAGGTCCACAGCACCTCGGCATGGTCGGTGCGTTCCCGGTGCAAGCCGTCGATCGACCCACCGAAGTAGCGCTCGCCGGCCGCTCGCAGCAGCGCCTTGGACCCATAGAGGTCATGCAGCAATTCGGTCGCCGACAGCACGGGCCACATCCACTCGAGCGCGGCGCGAACCTCGTCGGTCGACTGAAGATGGTCGCGCAGCTCCTCGGGATCGACTTCGTAGCGGCCCGAGTTGGCGAGCTGGTCGTAGAAGTCCTCGACGATGAACTTGCGGCCGTGGTTGTGGAAGCGCGATCGACGTCGAGTGCGAGCGATGAGCTCCTCGGACTGGCGGACGCTGAAGCGCAGCCGCTGCACCCCATACGGCACGACCAGGTCTTCGCGCAGCGGCCGCTGACGTTGGCGAACGGCACGCCGGATGACGTCGGTCATGCGCAAGTCGCCCTTGATGCGCGCGATGTGGAGCGCATCGTTGCCTCGGACCCGAGCGTCGGGAACGAAGTCGCCCAGCACCGTGAGCTCGACCCCGGACTCGCCGAGCGACGGCAGCACCTGTTCGATGTAGGTCAGGAAGAGTCGGTTCGGCCCAATGACCATGACACCTTGGCGAGCGAGCGGGAACCGATGCGTATAGAGGAGGTAGGCGGCTCGGTGGAGCGCGACGACCGTCTTGCCCGTGCCGGGACCGCCCTGCACGATGACGGCACCTGCGAGTGGCGCGCGGATGATCTCGTCTTGTTCGCCTTGGATGGTGCCGACGATGTCGCCAAGGCGCCCGGACCGAGCGGTCTCGAGGGCGTTGACCAGGGTGCGTTCGCCCTTGATCGAGGTCGCATCGCGTTCGCTCTCTTCGAGCGCCCCGGTGAACAGTTCGTCTTCGATGCCGAGCAACTCGCGGAAGCGGGTGATGAAGTGGCGTCGGCGAGCGAGCCCCATGGTCTGTCGACCAGTAGCTCGATAGAACGGCTCGGCGATCGGTGCCCGCCAATCGACGACGAGCGGATTGCGCGCTTCGTCCCAGACGGCGACGCGACCGATGTGATAGGCGTCGCCCTCGGTGCGATCGATACGCCCGAAGATGAGGGACTGATCGCCGATGTCCAGGTCATCGAGGCGATCCTGAACGTTGGCCGCGATCACGTCGCGTTCGTAGCGGGCCTGGTGGGTGCCGCCGCGGCGGGACTCGACGTTGTCGGTCACCGTCCGAGCGGAGTCGCGCGATCGATCGAGATGGCCGTATGCGCGCGCGATGTACTCCTGCTCGGCGCGGAAGTCGGGATGTTCGCTCTGCGTCATCGCGGTGCCCTCGGTGCGAAACCCCCCGAAAAGGGGGTACTCAAGCGTAGAGGTGAACGAACGAGATCGAACCTCGTGCTGGGGCGTGCGACCGGTGCCGAGGGCCCCTCAATCGAAGTCGGCGAGCACGGCTTCGAGGCGGTCCAGCTCCTCGATATCCTGCCCGGCGGCAATCGTGGCGTCCGGTCATGGCGAGCTGGCTAGGGTCAGCGGGTGCTTCCCCTGATCTGTATCGATGTCGACGGAACACTCGTCGGGTCCTCTCATGTTCCGACCGATGCGGTGTGGGCTGCGGCTGAGGCCGCGATCGCCCGCGGTCAGCACCTGGCACTCTCGACTGCTCGGGGTGCGTTCGGGGTGACGATGGACTACGCGCGGCGGCTCGATCCGAACGGCTGGCACATCTTCCACAACGGGTCGTCGCTCGTGCATACCGGCTCGGGCGAGATCCGCAGCCAGGTGTTGCCGGTCAAAGCGCTTGAGCAGGCATTCGAAGTTGCTGACCGAAGCGGCTGGGTGCTCGAGGTCTACAGCGCCGACGACTACATCGCCGACACCGATGCAGACGCGGCGGTCGAACACGCGGCGATGCTCGGACTCGAGCACACGCCCCGCCCGTTCGCTTCGCTCCAGGGCGAGGTCGTGCGAGTGCAGTTTGTCGTGCCGCTCGAGGTCACCAAATGGGTGCAGAGCGAGATGGCCGGGGTCGGCGTCGACGTCGTGTCGGCGACCTCGCCGGTGATGCCGGGGACCGCGTTCGTCTCGTGCACGACAGCCGGTGTCACCAAGGGCACCGCCATCGAAGCGATCGCGGCCGAGCTGGGCACCACCGCCGATCGGGCGATGATGGTCGGCGACGGTCCGAACGATCTCGACGCGGTCAAGACCTCCGGCCATGGCGTGGCGATGGGCAACGCGGTCCAAGAGCTCAAAGACATCGCCCGCCACATCGTGGCCGATGTCGACAAGGACGGCTTGGCCGAAGCACTCGAACTCTCGGCCACCCTCTGAGCCCAAATCGGTAGTGGCTGGGCTCGACCAGACGACCGGATAGCTCGATACGGTCTAAGCGTGGCTGCACGGGCTGATCTGACGGATTCCGCTTTCTTGACCGCCTGTCGAGGTGAGCGCCCTTCCCACACACCGGTGTGGTTCATGCGCCAGGCTGGCCGCTCGCTTCCCGAGTACAAGGCCGTCCGCGGCGAAGGCTCGATCAACCAGGCGATCGCCGATCCTGAACGCGCCACCGAGATCACGCTGCAGCCGGTGCGTCGCTACGGGGTCGACGCGGCGATCCTCTTCAGCGACATCGTGACGGCGGTGCACGCCATCGGATTCGGCATCGACATCAAACCGGGCGTGGGACCGGTTGCGGAAAAGCCGATCACGAGCACCGACGATCTTGCGCGACTACGTCCGCTCGAACCTGAGCAGGACATTCCGTATGTGCTCGAGACCGTGCGCAATCTGGTCGGCGAACTCGACGTTCCGCTCATTGGTTTCGCTGGCGCTCCGTTTACCGTCGCCAGCTACCTGATCGAAGGTGGGCCGTCGAAGAACAAGGCCAAGACGAAGTCGATGATGCTCGACGCCCCGGACCTGTTCGCGGCCGTGCTCGATCGCCTCGCTGACCAGGCGATCGCGACCCTGACCGCGCAGGTCGAAAACGGCGCATCGGCAATCCAGCTGTTCGACAGCTGGGCCGGCTGCCTGAGCCCGTCGATGTACGAACGGTTCGTCATGCCCGCCAGCGCCAAGATCTTCGAAGCAGTCGAGTCGCTGGGTGTGCCGCGAATTCACTTCGGCATCAACACCGGTGAGTTGCTGACCCGCTTCCGCGACGCCGGAGCTGACGTGGTCGGTATCGACTGGCTGGTACCGCTCGATGTCGCCCGTGAGCGCCTTGGGCCCGACGCAATCTTGCAGGGAAACCTCGACCCGGTGATCTGCCTGTCTGAGTGGCCGTCGGTGGCCGCTGCGGTGCGCGAAGTGCTGGCCAGCAACGGTGGGCACCCCGGTCACATCTTCAACCTCGGCCACGGCGTGCTTCCTGAGATCAACCCCGACATTCTCAAGCAGGTCGTCGAACTCGTTCACGCCGAAGGGCATCTGGTCGGCGCATCGTGACCGTGCCCGACGCGCCGGTCATCGTCATCGGTGGTGGCATCGCCGGGCTGGCCGCCGCGTGGCAGCTTCAACGAGACGGCATGCCGGTGCGGCTGCTCGAGGCCGACGATCGAGTCGGCGGCAAGATCCGCACGTCACCGTTTCTTGGTCGCCTGGTTGACGAAGCAGCCGATGCCTTCCTTGCTCGCGTGCCGCATGGCATCGAACTGGCGCGAGAACTCGGTCTCGAAGACCAGCTGATCGCGCCGTCATCGCGCAAGGCGCAGGTGTGGACGGCCAACGGGCTCATGCCCTTGCCCGAGCCGAACGTGCTCGGCATTCCCCTTGACCGCGATGCTGCCGAGGCCCTGCTCGGTGCCGAAGCAGCAGCCGCGATCGACGCGGATCTGGCCCGGACCGAACCCGACCCGGTGCGCGACCGCGACACGATCGGTTCGCTCGTGCGGCGGCGCTTGGGCGATCGGGTCCACGAATCACTGGTCGACCCACTGATCGGTGCGATCAATGCCGGCGACACCGACGAGCTCGACCTCGTCGCGTCATCGCCCCAGATCCTGGCTGCCGCGCAGGGCGGCCCGAGCCTGGTCGCAGCCTTCCAGAAACAAGCCGCAGGTCGACGAAGCGACGCGCCGGTCTTCCACTCATTCGAAGGCGGCATGGCGACGCTCGTCGATGCGCTCGAAGAGACGCTCGGCGACATCGTCGAGACAGCCATGACGGTCGACTCGATCGACGAACTGCCCGATGGAACCTTGCGGGTCGCGCTCGCCGACGGCGAAGCGTTGGACGCGTCGGCGGTCGTACTGACGGTGCCCGCTCCGGTTGCCTCGGTTCTGGTCGAGCCGTGGGCCCACGCATCGCTCGTGCTGTCGGCCATTCCCATGGTGTCGGTCACGCTCGTGACCCTGGCGTTTCCGGTCGGAACCCTTGGCCAACCGTCGGAGTTGAGCGGCTTCGTCGTGCCTCGTTCCGATCCAAGCTTGACGATCACCGCCTGTTCCTATGCGACGCAGAAGTGGCCGCACCTCGCCGGAACCGACGAGATGGCGGTCGAGCTTTTGCGGCTGTCGGTCGGTCACACGGGTGATCAAACATCGCCAACCCTCGACGATGATGCTCTGATCGGACTCGTTCGAGCCGACGTCGCCACGGCGCTCGGCATCGACGCGTCACCAATCGGCCAGCGGATCTCGCGGTGGCCGGCGGCGTTCCCGCAATATCTGGCCGGACACCTCGACCGGCTCGCCCGAGCCGAAGGCGAGCTCAACCCGAGCGGCATCTTCCTGGCCGGCATGAGCTACCGAGGCATCGGCATTCCGGCCAACATCGACCAAGGCCGCACCGCCGCCGTGTCGGCGATATTGCATGTGTTGGACGATGACTGATGGCGGCTCGGATACCGACGACCTGACGGCCCGCGAGGTCGAAGAAATCCGCAGCGAGCGGGAACACGGCTAGCGTCCAAAGGGTTCCTGATCTCGGAGGTTCACCACCATGCAGATCGATATGACAACCGAAGCAGCCGAATTACTGGACAAGCGCGGCGGGGTCATGGCCATCGACTTCATCAAAGCGGTTGGTTGAGGCAAGGTTGCCGAGGTGTCGGTCGACACCAACACGAAGAACAAGAATCTGGCGCCCTATCGCCGCCTGAACCACCAGGACTTCAAGATCCTGATCACACCCTCGCTCGTCGGCATGGCCAAGTCCATGCGGGTCGACACCAAGGGTGGCTTCCGCAAGAAGCTCGTCGTCGAGTTCGATGACGGTACCGGCGGTGCCTGCGAAATCTGAGGTCAGGTGCGGTGTCCGCACCCGGTTGCACTTCTCCGACACCTGCAACCTGTCGCGCCTACCCTGAAGACATGCGTGCCGTCGATGCGATCGTTGAACGCAAGGTCGCCGAAGCGCGCGAGAACGGCTACTTCGACAATCTCCCCGGAGCGGGCAAACCCATCGCCGATCTCGACACCCAGCGGGCCGCCGGATGGTGGGGTGAGCGGTTCGCGAAACGCGAGCGCCACCAGATGCTTCGCGACGAACTCGCGCGATCGGTGCGCCAAGCCATACCGGCGATGCAGCGAGCAACCGGCGACGAGCAAGCCAAACGAGTCGACGAGCTCAACGCCAGGATCGACGGCTACAACCGGATCACCACGGTCACGCCGCTTCCTCGAGTTCTCGCAACCGAGGCCTGGCAGCCCTAAGCGGCGCATCGTCGGCTCCGCGACCCGACGCGACAACGTCGAGATGAGTAGCCTCGGCGCGATGGACATCGAATTCTGGGTCGACCCCATTTGACCATGGTGCTGGGTGACTGCCCGTTGGGTAGTCGATGAAGTGCAACCGCATCGTGATGTCAACATCACTTGGCAGCCGATCAGCCTGCTGAACAAGAACAAGCCCGATCCAGGCAGCGACTATCACGCTCCGGTCGAGTACACCCACCGACTGCTGCGCGTGATGGAGAGCATCCGCAAGGCCGAAGGTGATGCCGCGGTCAAGGACGTTTACTGGGAATTCGCTTCGCGTATCCATCATGACGGCGATCGCCAAGACAGCTTTGATCTACCGGCAGCACTTGCTGCTGCAGGATTTGACGCCGCATATTCAGAAGCTCTCGACGACGAGTCCTTCGATGAGGACATCGCCGAGCGCATGAAAATCGGTCTCGATCTGACCGGCGACGATGTCGGCACGCCGATCATTGCCATGGACGACGACAATGGCGACCGGGTCGCCTTGTTTGGACCAGTCATCACTCGTGTTCC
>CALLPT010000252.1 GCA_938015575.1 uncultured Acidimicrobiales bacterium | reverse complement strand
CTCGGGGCCGTTCACAAGGCAACGACGACGGGCGTGGGTGAGTTCATCGACCATTCGGTGCTTGCGACCGTGTCGGCCATGCTCGAAGCCTCGTTCATCGCCTGGAGCTACGCCGGCAACATCGCCAAACGCAACGACGGGCGGATCCTCACGCCCTGGCGAATCCTTCCGTGCTCCGATGGGCTGATCTTTTTGGTCACGGTCGAACAAGACCAATGGGAGCGTCTCGTCGAGATGATGGGGACGCCCGAGTGGGCGACCATGGGCATCTTCGACACGATCGAGGACCGAGCCGCGAACCAAGACGTGCTCAACATGTACCTCGAGGAGTGGACCTCGCAGCACACCGTCGACGAGCTGTGGCACGCCGGACAAGCCCGTCGGATCTGCTTCGCTCCCGTGTTCACGATGCCGGATCTGGCCCGCCAGCCGCACCTACGCGAACGAGGCTTCTTCCAGACCATCGAGCATCCGGTGGCGGGCGAGCTTGAACATCTGGGCGCGCCGTACCTGATGGAGCCATCGTCGTGGTCACTACGCACCGGAGCACCCCAGCTCGGCGCCGACAACGATGCGACGTTCACGCCACGTTCGGTAGAACGCCCGGCACCGGATCTCGATGCGCTCGCCGCCAAGCCACTCGCCGGGGTGCGGGTCATCGACTTCTCGTGGGTCTGGGCCGGCCCGTACTGCACGATGCACCTGGCCTATCTCGGCGCCGACGTGATCAAGATCGAGTCGAGCACCCGGCCCGGCCTCGGGCGCCGATTGCCGATCCATCCCCAAGGCTTGGAACCCACGCTCAACACCTGCGGCTACTTCAACCAGTGGGATCAGGGGAAGCGCAGCGTCGAACTCGACCTCACCGATCCGTCGTCGATCCAGACGGTGCTGGCCCTCGTCGCCGACGCTGATGTCGTGGTCGACAACTATGCGACCGGCGTGATGGAGCGACTCGGGTTGGGAGACGACGTGCTCCGCGCCGCCAACCCCGACATCATTCTCGCCTCGGTGACGGGTTACGGACACACCGGCCCGCACCGCGAGTACATGGGCTATGGGCCAACGACCTGCCCACTGTCCGGCATCGCCGCGATGACGGGCCACCCAGGCGAGCCACCGATGGAGGCCGGGCTCTCGGTCGGCGATCCCGCGGCCGGATTGACGGCGGCGTTCGCGATTGTGGCGTCGCTGCTAGGCCGGGGGCGAGGCGACGCCGATCGCTCGGGCGGGACCCGGATCGACGTGTCCCTCTGGGAGTCGACTGCCGTGAACGGCATTCACGCATGGATGGCACACGCGCTGGGCCACTCCCCCGAGGGCCCTCAGGGAAGCCGCAGCTTTGCCGCGTCGCCCCATGGGGTCTTTCGCGCCGCTGGCGACGACGACTGGGTGAGCGTTGCCTGCCTCGATGAGGACCAATGGCGGGCCTTCGCCGCGGTCCTGGGGGTCGACGACCATCCCGACTTCGCCACGCTCGCCGAGCGCAAGAAGCACGAAGACGAGCTCGACGCGATCGTCGCGGAGTGGACCTCGACTCGCGAGCGCTGGGCGATCACCGAGGAGCTTCAGGCACTCGGCATCGCCGCCTATCCGTCACTGCGCTGCGACGAGCTCGAAGCCAACCCGCAACTCGCCGCCCGCGACTTCTGGGAACGATTCGATCATCCCGAGGTCGGGCGACGAACGCACAGTGGCGTGCCGTGGCGCACCCGGAACTGGCCCAACGGCGTCGCCCAACGGGCGCCCCTCATCGGCGAACACACCGCCGAAGTCCTGACCGTTAGCGACGTCTAAACGAGCCGAGCACAATCACGGCGAAGCCGACAATGCTTGGCAACGTAATCACCGCTACCGCGGCGCCGACCGACAACGAAGTCGAAGCAAGCGAGCCGATGATCACCGGCGCGATCAGCACCATGACCCGCGAGCCAGCGGTCAAAGCACCGAGCCCGGCTCCCTTGGCTCCTGGCAGCTTGGCTGCATCGTCGTAGAGCTTCGGGAACATGGTCGAGTTGCCCAACCCCGCCAGGCAATAGGCCGCGAGCACGACCCAACGGTTCGGGAAGAATGACGCCGCGGTGAGACCGACGGCAGCGATCGCCACGAAGACCGTCAGCATTCGCTGGGCACCCCACCGAGCTTCGATCGAGTCGCCACTGAACCGGCCGACGGTCATACCCGTCGTGTACGCCACGAACCCCAGCCCGGCGAACCCGGCCGTCGTATCGAAGTCGTCCTTGAGCCGAAACGCTGCCCAGTCGCTCGAGATGATCTCAACCGCAATCGCGAACGCGCCGGCGAGTGCGATGAGGATCAGCGCGGAACGTGCCGCACCATTCGAGCGGCCTGCCACCGCATCGTCGGCTTCGAGGTCTTCGCGCAACAAGCCGCTTCCGACAAACACCAAGGCGACCGCCAGCACGCCGGTCACCACAAGCATGTGGGCTTGAAGCGAAACCCCGGCTGCGGCGACCTGGGCGGCGGCGAGGCCACCGACGACCGTGCCCAAGCTCCACAACCCGTGGAGCCGATTCATCACCGGCGCATGTCGACG
>CALLPT010000251.1 GCA_938015575.1 uncultured Acidimicrobiales bacterium | reverse complement strand
GCATCGCCGTTGGCTCTTACACCCACGCCACGGCGGTCGGGATCCGGGTGATCGACCTCGACGATGACGGCATACGAGAACGCACCCGGATCGAAGGGGTCGCTCACGCGTCGTTCTTGGTACATCACCCGACGCTCCCCGTCCTCTACTCCGTGAGCGAAACGGTTGCTTCGAGCGATGGCGTTGCGGGATCGGTGGTGGCGCTTCGCTTCGATGAGGACTGGCAGAAGCAGCCGGTCGAACTCGGCCGGGTGCCGAGCCGAGGCGATGCACCTTGTCATCTGGCGATCGACCGCCAGAACGGGCATCTCTATGTGGCCAACTACGTGTCGGGAACCGTCGCCTGCTGGCAGCTCGAGTCCGATGGCTCGCTCGGTGCCTTTCTCGGTGAACGCCAGCACGAGGGCAGTGGGCCGACCGACCGGCAGGGTGGGCCGCACGCTCATTGCGTGCGCGTCGACCTCGAGTCGCAGCGGATCCATGCTGTCGACCTGGGCGCCGACCGGGTCTTCAGCTATGACCTGGCGGCGTTTGGTTCGGAGCTGCAGCCTGTCCGCGAGTGGGAGGCCGCACCTGGAGCCGGGCCACGGCACCTGGCGCTCCATCCCTCGGCGCCCGTCGCGTTTGTGGTCGGCGAACTCGACTCGACCGTCACGATGCTGCGACGAGACACCGCAACCGGTGGCTGGGTGACGGCTGGCGTATGGCCGACACTGCCGGGCGAGTGGTCCGGTGCATCGACGACGGCCGAGGTCGCTGTCCATCCGACGGGGAAGTACGTCTATGTCTCAAATCGTGGCCACGACAGCCTCGCAGTGTTCGAGTTCGTCGACGAACGCGCCGGCCTCGCTCCACGCGGCTGGGTCGAAAGCGGGGGAGCGGAGCCGCGCCACTTTGCGCTCAACCACGATGGCTCGGTCCTGGTGATCGCGAACCAAGCAAGCAACTCGTTGGTTCGCATGAGCGTCGACCGAGCCACCGGTCAGCCCCGTATCCTGGACCGGCTCGAGGACATCGATGCACCGGTTTGTGTGCTGTTTCTCGACGAGGCGAGATGATCGAGCGTCGGACCGCAGGCCAGGTCGTGGTCACGGGTGCCGCCGGCAACCTAGGCACACGCGTGGTCGCTGCGCTCGTCAGCCGGGGCCACCTGGTCGTGGCTTCGGACCGTCGAGCGCCCGCGGGTGAGCTCACGGCTCGCTTCGTCGAGACGGACCTGCGCGACCACGCCGCGGTGACCGAACTCGTACGGGACGCTCGCGACATTGTGCATCTGGGCAATCACCCCTGGCTGGGGCCCCAGCCTCCGCAGCAGGTGTTCGGCGAGAACGTCACGATGAACGCCAACGTCTTCCAAGCCGCCGCCGAAAATGGCATCGAACGGATCGTGTTCGCCAGCACGGTGCAGCTCATCGGCACGCATCTCGACGACCGAACGGTGCGGACCGAGACCCGCACGCCGGACTACCCGATCGATGGCCACACCGTGCCGGATCCAGCCAACCTGTATGCGCTGAGCAAAACGGTGAGCGAGTCGATGCTGCGTTACTACGCCGACCGGTGTGGGCTCGACATCACGGTGCTGCGATTTCCGCTTCTGCACGCGCATGAGTCCCGGTTCCGGGTCGCTCGTGGCGAAGAGACGCTGACCGGCAGGCTCGAGGCGTTCTCTGCACTGAGCTACAACGACGCCGCGGGCGCCATCGCCGCAGTCCTCGAGACCCGACTCGACGGCTACCGGAGCTATGCCCCTGCGATCAGCCACCGACACCGCGACCTCGCACACGCCGAACTGGTGGAGCAGTTCTATCCCGGACACGATCCGACTCGACCGCTCGTCGACTTTTCCGAGCTCACCCACGACACCGGATGGCGTCCTCAAGACGACTACGACCAGGCCGTGGCCTCGCGCCCGACCGACCCTACGGAGGGCAGCCCATCATGACGACGACGATCGAGCGAGTCGAGGTCATCCTCACCCAGCCAGGCCACGTCCGGTTGGCCATCGTCAAGGTCACGACGTCGGAGCCGGGTCTCTACGGGCTTGGCTGCGCGACCTTTACCCAACGCATCCATGCCGTAGCTGCCGCAGTCGAGCGTCACCTCGCCCCGTTTCTCATCGGACGCGACGTCGCCCGGATCGAAGACACCTGGCAACAGGCCATGGTGCACGGCTACTGGCGCAACGGCCCCGTGCTCAACAATGCAATCTCGGGCGTCGACCAAGCACTGTGGGACATCAAGGGCAAGCAGGCAGGCATGCCCGTACACGATCTGCTTGGGGGCAAGTGCCGTCAAGGTGCTCATGTCTACGTGCACGCTGACGGCCCAACCCCGGCCGACGTTGCCGACTCGGTTCAGGGATACATCGACCAGGGCTTCCGCTACGTGCGCATCCAACTCGGTGGCTATGGCGGCACTGCGCTAAGCGTGCCCGAGCCCAAGGGCGCTCCCGACGGCGCCTACTTCGACCCCGCGTCGTACCGGCGAGACACGTTGGAGATGATGGAGCATGTGCGCCACCATGTCGGCGCCGAGATCGAGCTGGTCCACGATGTCCATGAACGCCTGACGCCCAGCGATGCCGTGACGTTTGCCAAAGACGTCGAGGCGTTTCGTCTGTTTTTCCTCGAAGACCTGCTGGCCCCCGAGGACCTCGAATGGTTCGAGCGGGTGCGTTCGCAGACCTCGACACCGTTGGCCATGGGCGAACTCTTCAATCATCCGCTCGAGTGGCGCACCGTCACGGAACGGCGCCTCGTCGACTTCTTGCGCATGCACGTCAGTCAGATGGGCGGCATCACGCCCGCCCGCAAGGTCGCCGACCTTGCCCACTCGTTTGGCTTGCGAACCGCCTGGCACGGACCGAGCGACACGTCGCCGGTCGGTCATGCCGCAAACCTGCACCTCGACCTGTGGTCGCCGGCATTTGGCGTGCAGGAGTGGTATCAGCCCAGCGCGCTCGATTACGAGATGTTTCCCGGCCTGCCCGTCGTCGAAGACGGCTATCTGTACGGCAACGACAAGCCGGGGCTCGGCATCGATATCGACGAAGAACTCGCGGCCGCGCATCCGGTGCGCGACGTGGTCGAGCAGTGGACGCAGGCGCGTCTGCCCGACGGCTCGCCGGTGCGCCCGTAGTAACGGGCCAGCGGCTGGCTACTTCTTTTTCTCGGGCAGGCCGACGCGCACCGTTTGGTTCGCCCATCCAGGCCAACGTTCGCGGCTCTTCTGAGCCAGGCGCTGCATCAGGGCGATCGCGGCCGGGTCGTCGTCGCCTGGCCGTGTGTCGATCACGCCGTCCTTGATCATGGCGTCGATGACGGCCCGACCCAGATCGGTGCGCACGACGGTCAGAGTCCAATCGGTCTCGTTGCCGATACCGCCGGTGCTGATGTCGGCGTGTTCGGCGGCGAAGTCGGGGCAGTGATTGCAGCCTTCGCGGGTCCAGGCATGGCACTCCTTGAGATTGATCTCGTGGTAGGTGCCGTCCTTCATCCAGACCTGGAACACGCCCTTGATGTTCATCTTGGCGATCTCGTTCTTATCCAGGCCGTACTTGACCCCGAACAATTCGTCGAACATCGAATCGTCAAACGACTTGGAACAGAGCAGTCCAATGTTCAACTTGAAGGGCTTGGAGACCTTGCCGACCTTGCGATGCCACATGACCGGAGCGACCGAGGTTTGGCAACTCATGCCGACGAGAGCGAGGTTCTTCAGGCCCATTTCCTTGGCCTGGTCGAACGCCATGGTGTTCGCGGAATAGGTGTACCGACTGCCAGCGCCGGCGAGGACCTCGTCGCGGTTGGTGGCAACACCAGGGATGGCCTTCCAACCGGCTGAGCCGTCTTCGGTGCTCTCGAGGTGCGAAACGAGCGCACCGTCGATGATGTCGTTCTCAAGGCACCAGATGAGGATTGCCGACACGAGCCCGCCGTCTTGGCCGGTGTCATAGACGAAGTCGTCGCTGGCGCGCACCAACAAGATGTCCTTGTAGATGCCAGCCATCTCCTCGCCCTCGCGGACGCGACCGAAAAGATGCTCGTCGGCTTCGGTTTCCCAATCGCGGAATCGAGGACACGCTCGGGTGCAGCTAGTGCAGCCCTTCTCGCCGTGCACGCAGTTGGTCAGCCCGAGTTCCTCTTCGAGGTGGAACGGCTTGTAGTGGCCGGGCTCGTGCTTGTAACCGATGACGTCGTGTGGGCACGAGATCACACATCCAGCACAGCCCGTGCAGAGCCCACTGTCGATGACTTCCTCGTAGAGCTCTTTCCATTGGTGCGTCCACCGGACGCGCTTGGGCTTGGTCTCGGTGTCAGCGGCAGTCGACATGGCGTCAGCTTAGGTGTCGGACTCCTCGTTCGAGGAACCGAGCACCGTCGCCCATACGGCGTAGAGCGGATCGGTCACCCCGCCGCGGATACGTGTGTCGATCGTCGGCTCCTGCCAATGGCCCGAGAGGCGAAAGTACGTCGCGACGATCTCGCCCCGAAGCGAGTCGCTAGCGGCGAGCCAGCCACGGATGGCCTTGGTCGGAAAGCAGCGATTGCTGAAGGTGCACACGAACCGGCCACCGGGGCGAAGCACGCGCGCCACGTCTTCGAACACTTCGAGTGGGCGAGTGAGGTAGTCGACCGACATGGCGCAGACGACGTCGTCGAAGTGATCGTCGGGCCAGGGGAGTGACGGGTCGGCATTCAGGTCGTGGACGACGATCTCAGACGCTTGTGGGTTGGCGCGCAGTTCGGCCTCGTTCATGCCCAGAAGGGCGAGTCGATCGGGTGTGGTCTCGAAGTGCGAGATCCACGAACTCATCAGGTCGAGCACGTCACCGGTGATGTCGAGTTCGGCGTACAGCTCGCCGACGCCCGCGATCGCGGCATCGTCAATATGTTGCACGAGCCGCACCGGCTCATAAAAGATCGCGTCGTCGTTTTCGTCGGCCCGGTCGAAGAATCCAGACGCGAAGTGCTCATACTCTGCGTGTCCCACCACTCACCCACAGTGACACATGGGGTATGGAAGCAACTACGCCAAACGGCGGAAATGTGTGTCGCCGGTGAGAAACCTGTCGTCGAGGGCCACGCTGGATCGGGCGTGTCCATCCAAGGATTCCCCGTCGTGACGTCTCAATCGAGTTCGACGCGATGTTTGGCGAAGCCAAACTCGGTTAGCGAACGCGGTGTGCGACGTGCGATGTTTGGCGAAGCCAAACTCGGTTAGCGAACGAAGTGAGCGACGCGCCCTCGGCAGGATTCGAACCTGCGCACATGGCTCCGGAGGCCAATGCTCTATCCCCTGAGCTACGAGGGCGGGGGCGGGACAAATCCCGCGGCCAGCACTCTATACGGCTGGCACCTCTTGGCAGCCGAGAACTTCGTCAACGATGGTCTCCATTGCTAGATCGTGACGAAAAACCAAACTGGCAGCTGATGGCTTCATGGTTGAAGCCCTCAACCGCCAGAACCGGAACCGCACTCGAGAGCGCGAGTTGTGAGCGCCAGCGAGCAACTCGG
>CALLPT010000250.1 GCA_938015575.1 uncultured Acidimicrobiales bacterium | reverse complement strand
CGCAAGATGTACGGCACCGTGCACCCGTACCCGGCGCACGTGCAGGCGATTGGCAACATCGTCGACGACTTCACCCGCGACACGTTGCCGTCGCTTCCCAAGGAGTGGCTGGCGATGACCCGAGGTCGTCTCACCGGGCTGCTTCGTCGCTAGCCGCCTCCGTCGGGCTGCCCGACTGAGCCAGCAACATTGGGGCCCCTAGCGTTGCGCCGTGCGACAGCGCGTGAACCATGTCGATGTCATTTCCGGGCTGATCCTGGTCCTTGGCATCGCCGGCATGTTCCTCGCTGCCCGTTCCGCTCAGCCGCTGATCGTCACCGACCAAGACTGCGTCGAGTTCTGGAACAACACGCCCGTGCATCCGATCGAATTGCCGACAGAGGTAACGCTGCGAGTTCTGGGTGAAGGTGAACAGGATCTCGGTTATGGCTTGTGCTGGCTTCGCTGGGCAGACACCGATGGCCAATGCCAGAAAGTCTCGTCGCCGGTGTGGAAGGACACCGAGACCTGGGAAACACGAGTTTCCCTTCGTCGATGCGACAACGCAACGCTCGGTGGAGCGGTAACGCTGCTCGCTGACGGGCGGCTGCGGCTCGAGGGCTAACGCAGACTCGCCTCGCTTCGACGTCTTCAGCAGTTGATGCGCAGATATTCGCCGAAGTCGCGGTCGAGCATGGCGAAGTCGACCTCGGCGTCGAGTGACATGTAGCCCACGTCGGAGTAGAGCTCGACCTCACCCTTGCCGGTGCTGTACAAGTCGAGCATTCCCTGGTGGCGTCGCTGGCGGCGATCCCAAAGGTCGGCAATCGTGTCGGGTGCAACGATGTTGGCTTCGGCTTCGAGCAGGTAGCTGTACCGCTCGACCCATTCTTCGGGGCCCTCCGGAACGCCGGTGCCGGGCGATGGTGGCTTGTTGCGAATCGCATCGCAGAAGATGGCTCGTTGGGGGGACTGGTCGATGGGCTCGCGTGGTTCGAGTCCGCCAATCACTCCATCGGTGTACCCGACATTGCATTCGGCTGCCAGCCGAGCATCGAGGGCAGCCCGGTCGGCGCCAAACGGGTCCATCTCAGGGCGGTCGACAACCCGCTGGAGATACTCATCGAAGCTGCCCTGGGCGTTGAACTCACCTCGCACACGAAGGAAGCAACGGCGCTTCGTGGGGTCCTCGATGGGGTTTGCAAGCTCGCGACGATGCGTCATGAGCGAGTCGGCGAGCGCCGAAGGTGCGCACCAGCGTGCAACTTCCCAAACAACTGCGCCAGGTGGCAGGATTCCGGCGCGACGCTTGAGCGTTTCGAGCTGATCGATGAGGCAGCTGAGCTCGTCCTGAGACATCAAGCGGTGCAGCGTTTGTAGTTCGGAAATGAGATAGTCGTCGGCCTCGATGTCACTTGCCCACAGGTCGTTTTCGGGGACCGAGAATGCAGGGCTGTCGAAGATCAAGGTCGTCTTCCGAATGTCTTGAAGCATCGAGCGGTACTCATCGGCGTCAACGACCGGCCGGTGCTCAGCCGTGTAGAGCACGCTTACTGCGCCGTGGTGCGTCGTGACGACGCGGAAACCGCCGGACGCTCCTCGCACGTCCCAAGCCCGGAAGTTCGTAGCGTCGACCTCGAACGTCGCCGGATCGACGACCTCGTAGGTCATGGCCGCTGCCGGGGTGTCCGCAGGACACGAGGCCGCGATCTCAGGCAGCTTGGCTGCATAGGTTGCAGCGGACTCAGCGTCCGGGTGCAGGAAGTACGTGGCCTCGGTCTTCGGGTTATGAGCACCGCGGTCGCCATGGCGACCGAGCATCTCGGGTTCGGGCACTTCTGAACACAGCAGCGGGCGAACGATTTCGGCGCCCGAAAGCTTCTCACCGAGAAGCACGATGGACTCGAGGCGATAGCCCTCAGTGCGCTTGATCAGCTGGATCGGGTTGTCGGTAGGGCTGGTCCACGTCGAGAACCCATCGGCCGGTGCGACATAGGCGAGCTCGGTCGGAGCATCAGTCGCAGGAACGGAGTCAACAGCGCTTTCTGGCGCGTCAGGTGTCTCTGCGATCGCTGCTGGTTCGACTGGTTCGACTGGCGGTGCAGTGGATTCTGCGCTGTCGCTTGCGGGTGCGGCTGCCGTTTCGCCGGCGGGCGGAGGCGGCGGCGGGTCGTACACATCAGCGACGTCGACGCTGCAACCCGAAGCGAGCATGGCGACCGCAAACAGCGACACTGCGAGGCGAGTTCTCAAGCGAGGTTTCACTTCGATGCCTTCGGACGTTCGGTCGCCTTTGTGACACTCGTCATACCCAACAGGCCCAAACGCCCAAGTCCACTGGGACGCCTGTGGCGCGGCGTCGTTGTGCACAGGATCTAGCCGGTGCCCTAGGTTCGGTACATGAGCGACGCACCGATTCTTCCTGGCCAACTTGGTACTCCCGGCATGCAGCTGCGTGACGACCCCCGGGCAGACCCGCGAATGGTGGCGGCGATGGCGCCGCTGGGGATGGACGGCGATCCTGAGCCCGCACCGGTCGATATCAATTCGCCGCTCGAGCAGTTGCTCGAGTTCGGCATGGGAGCCGAAGAAGGCTTCGGGATGCTCGGTGGCATCCTCTCCGCAGGCGCGCCACCGATCACCAACGTCGAGAACCGCACCGAAGTCATCAAGGGGATCGACGGCAACGACATCAGCCTCTACCTGCACGTGCCGACCGATGTCCAAGGACCGATGCCAGCAATCGTGCACATCCACGGCGGCGGCATGGTGATCATGGAAGCGTCTGGTGCTGGTTATGTGCGCTGGCGCGACGAACTGGCGTCGACCGGGTTGATCGTCATCGGCGTCGAGTTCCGCAACGCTGCTGGCAAGCTCGGGCCCTATCCGTTCCCGGCAGGCCTCAACGACTGCTTTAGCGGACTGAAGTGGGCCCACGAGAACCGAGACGCCCTCGGCATCTCCAAGATCGTCGTGTCCGGCGAGTCCGGCGGCGGCAACCTGTCGCTCGCGACCACGCTCAAGGCCAGCGGTGAGGGTGTCATCGACATGATCGATGGCGTCTACGCGCAGTGCCCGTATATCTCGGGCGCTTACGCCGACAAGGACCCGAACCTGCCGTCGCTGTTCGAGAACGACAACTACTTCCTGAACTGCTCGATGATGGGCTCGATGGTGCGCATGTACAGCCCCGATGGGGCAGACGACACCAACCCGCTCGCGTGGCCGTACCACGCATCGGTCGACGATCTGGTCGGCCTTCCGCCGCACGTGATCTCGGTCAACGAACTCGATCCATTGCGCGACGAGGGCCTGGCGTACTTCCGCAAGCTGCTGGCGGCTGGTGTGTCGGCGACGAGCCGCACGATCAACGGGACCGTGCACGCTGGCGACTGCATCTTCCGAGACGCGCTGCCCGACGTCTACCTAGGCACCGTGCGCGACATCAACACCTTCGCCAACAACCTCTAACCGATGGGAATCGGAGGGTCCTTCCGACGCTTCGGGAAGCGCACCGGGTCCGGAGGCTGGGAGGCCGAAACCGGTAGCGGCATGATCTTCAGCCCCAAGTTCACCGAAGGAGACTACGACCATCGCCGCGCCGAACGCGGCCAGACCGTCTGGGGCGGTGGCGGGCGACGCGGGAGACCCGACGCGCCCGAGCAGCCGCTCGAGATGGATGACATCGAAGCACGACTCGCCGGATTCCAGCGGGGCGCGGCAGCCGAGGGTCAGCAGCCGTCGCACCGTGAATGGACACTCAGCAGCTTTGTCGATCGGGTGCTCAAGCTCTTCGGCAAGTAGCCGTCCATCGGTAACTTCTAGGAGGGCGCCCACTCTGCGCCCTACGGTTCTCGGCAATGACAAACGTCGGGGTCGAAGCCTCCGGATTCCTCCCGATTCGTCGCATGCGCGGCCTGCCGGCCGTCTTCTTGATGGCGGCGATCGCCGGCGTGGCCCAATCCTTCGGGCGCTTTGCGTTCGGCGTCGTGCTGCCCGCAGTCCGCAACGACCTTGGGCTTTCGAACACCATCGCGGGCACGCTCGCCACCGTCAACGTGGGTGCCTACCTCGTCGGGACGCTCGCGGTGTCATGGGCAACCGGCCGATACAAGCTGTTGCCCGTGCTGCGGATCGGGTTCGTCATTGCCCTCGCCGGACTCGCGCTGACCGCAGTGGCCCCGAACGCGTACATCGTCGGGCTCGCCATGTTCTGCTCCGGGTTCGGCGGTGCTCTGGTCTGGATTCCGACGCCGGTCGTCGCTGCCGCGGCGATGCCTCCCGAGAAGCGGTCGGTCGCAATCGGCCTGATGGGCACGGGCATGGGAAGCGGCGTCGTGTTCGCCAGCCAGCTCACGAGCTGGGTTCGCTCAAACCGGGGCGACGAGGAATGGCGTCTCGTTTACGTCGTGTTGCTCGTGATTTCGATCGTCATCGTGCTCGCCGCAACCCTCTTCATCGGTCACGATCAGCAGCGGCCTCAGGGCAACGGTGGCGTCGGCGGTTTCGGTGCCCTGCGAAGGATGCGCGGCTGGTTCCCGCTCACCGCTGCATATACGGCGTTTGGTTTCATGTACTTGCTGATCCTGGCGTTCCTTGCGACCAAGCTCGAAGACGACAATGGCTGGACGAGCGCGAACGCTTCGCTCGCCTTCACCCTCGTCGGCATCGCCATGATCTTCGGAGGTCCGGTGTTCGTCGCGATCGGGGAGCGCATCGGCGCTCGCCTTGGGCTCGCGATCGCGTTCACCGGGTGGGTGATCGTCGTCCTTGTGCTGTTGCCCGGGTGGGGGACCGTCACGTATCCCGCCGCGTTCACCGTCGGACTCGTCTTCTCGGGTATCCCGACGCTGATCACCCTGTACGTCGTCCGCAACACGAGCGTCGACGATTACGGCCCGGCGTTCTCCGCCGCGACCTTGGCCTTTGGCGTGTCGCAGATGATTTCACCGCAAATCGGTGGAGCGGTCGCCGACCTCGCCGGCTCCTTCACGACGGTGTTCCTCCTCTCGGCCGCGGTCGCAACGATCGGTGTTGCGATGGCGCTGCGGCTGCCGCGTCCGAGCGATTGAACGCGGCGCGCCGTAACGGGTGTCAGACATCGTTACGGGCGGGTGGACGGCTCATGTTCGGTAGGGACATGCCGAAAGGAGTCGGTGCACGTGAATGGCAATGGGGCGGGCCCGGGCGCTGCGGTTGCAGTGGCCGGCCTCGTGAAGCGCTTCGGCGAAAAGACTGCGGTCGATCAGCTCGACCTGCTGGTTCCGACAGGAAGCTGGTTCGGTGTCGTCGGCCCCAATGGCGCGGGCAAGACAACGACGATCCGCATGATCGTCGGCTTGCTGCGCCCCGACGAAGGAAGCGTGCAGATCTGTGGTCGTGACGTGTGGCCTGATCCCACCGAAGTCAAGAAGATCGTCGGCGTGCTGCCCGACGACCTGCGCCTCTTCGAACGCCTGACCGGCGAAGAACTGCTGCTCTATGTCGGGCTCCTACGCCGCTTCGAACGCGACGAGGTGCTCAACCGCTCCGCCGAACTTCTGGATCTGCTTGGGCTCCGCGGGGCCGCAAACGACCTCGTTGCCGACTACTCGACCGGCATGCGGAAGAAGATTGCGCTCGCCGCAGCCCTGGTTCACTCACCAAAGGTCCTGTTGCTCGACGAACCATTCGAATCGGTCGACCCCGTTTCGTCGAAGATCATCGTCGACGTCCTCGAGCACTACCGCTCTGGTGGCGGGACGATCGTCTTCTCCAGCCACGTGATGGACACCGTCGAACGGCTCTGCGACCACGTCGCAATCGTGTCCGACGGACGCGTTGTACGCACCGGCACGGTGGCAACACTCACCGACGCGTCGATGGTGCGGCTCGAAGACGTCTTTGTCGACGCCGTCGGCGGCACAGCGACGAACCCAGGCGACTCTCTTGCCTGGCTCGGCGTCGGGTGACCTCGCAGATTGTGAAGCCGTCCGACGCGACCGGACTGGCGGGGCTCGCCGCGCTTGGTGTCCGGCTCCGCTGGCGGCTCTCGACCAATCGCTTGCACCGACGCGGCAAGCGGACCCGTCGCCTGGTCATACTCGCCGCGGTCGGTTACACACTCGCGAACATTGTGATCCTGGGACTTGCCCGGCAGGCGACCGATGAACGGGCGGCGGCAACCGTCATCTTGTTGATGTCGTCAATGGCCCTCGGCTGGGTGTTCGGGCCGGTTCTGATCGGCGGCGTTGATGAAACCGTCGACCCGACCCGTCTGGCGCTGCTGCCGCTCTCCGCGACCGAACGCTACGTGATTCAGCTCGCGGCAGCGATGAGCGGGACTGGTCCGATCGCCGCGTCGATAGGGCTGCTGATTGGGCTTTCGCTGGGCCACATCGGCCTTGGCATCTCGATCGTCGTCGTGCCCATAGCTGCGATCACGGCCGTGCTCATGATGGTCGGCTCCGCTCGCTCGCTGGCTGCGGCTCTCGCCATCGCGCAACGAAGCCGGGTCGGGCGCGATGCCGCTGTCCTGTTTGCCGCGCTCGCCGGCGGGACCATGTTCACGATGGCGCAGCTGGCTCGAGATGTCGTCTCGGTCGGCGGCAGCCTGTTGCTCCAGGTCCTGAGCTGGCTTCCTTGGGCTTGGCCTGCCCGCGCCATCAACGCGGCTCGTGCCGGCGACGAACTGGCCGCAGTCGTGTGGGTCGCAGTATCGATCGCAACCGCGGCACTGGCGCATCTGCTTTGGATGCGGCTCTCCAATCACCTCTTGCTGCACGGCGAACGCAGCGCCGAAACCCGTCGAGCCTCTGGCCGTGCGCTGCTGAACGGCACCCGCACCGAATTCGGAGCTGCACTGTCACGGCAATGGATCTATCTACGGCGATCGCCGAACAGTCGGGTCGGGATCGTCTTCGGAACGGTGTTCGGCATCGCCTTCGCCATGGTGCAGATCGTGCAGCAAGGAGGAGGAAACGGCGCCGCTGCCTCGTTCGGCATCCTGCTCGCCATGCTCGCCAATCTGGGGGCGGCGACCAACGTCCTTGGCTTCGACGCCGGGTCGCTGTGGCTCGAGGTGCTTGCCGGCGGCCCGAACCGGGCCAGCATGATTGCCCGCCAGTTGATCGCGCTGCCCAACCTGCTGATTCCTACTTGGGTGTCAGGGGTGATCGTCGGCGTGTGGACCGGACAATGGCGGTTCGTGATGCTCGTCGCGCTGCTCGCGATTTCGGTTGCCGTCAACGTCTTGTCGTTCGGCATGGTCGCGTCGGTGATCGCTCCGGCGCCTCTTCCGGACTGGGACAACCCCTTCGGTAACCGCCAGGGCAACGAGTCGCGCAGCACCCGCATCGCGCTGATCGCGATCAGCGGAATCGTCACGATCGTGGTTCTGTCCGCGCCGATCTTTGTGGCAACGTTCCGGCTGCTCGGCAGTAGCTGGCTGTGGTTCATGCCCGTCGCCGGATTGGTGTACTCGGGCACGATTTTCCTGCTCGTGTCGCTGTGGGCGGGCTGGTTCTTGCGGGGCCGGGAACCACTGCTGATCGAACGCTTGGCCCCACGCGCGTTGAACTGACGGCCGAGATGGTCACGAGTTGAACAAACCAGGTCGGCTAGCTTCGCCCGCTGGAGTTGCCATGGCCCATCAGTCCGACCAGCACAATCGCGCCCGCGAGCAGACCGCGTGGACCCGCACCGACGACCCCGAGTTCGACGCCGCGGCCCAACGAGCGCGCGACACGTTCCGCTACTTCGCCCGCGAGGTCAGCTGGGAGCGACGCCGACCCATGGCGACGCTCGATCTCGCGGCCGTCAAGGTCGCCTTTGGCGAACAGGCGAGCCCCGAGGCCGAAACCATCGTTGAACAACTGTGGATCGGCGAAGCCGAATTCGACGGCCTCGCGGTCCGCGGCCGATTGCTCCACGACCCAGCGCGGGCCAACTCGATTCGCCGAGGCGCAGGCGTCCGAGTTCCCTTCGACCAGATCATCGACTGGATGTACGCCATCGACGGCCGCGCGTATGGCGGCTTCACCCTCAACCTCCTGCGATCGAGGATGACGCCAACCGAGCGGTCGGCCCACGACCAGCGGTGGGGCCTCGCCTTCAGCGATCCCTACGACATTGCGGTCGTCCCGGATCGAACACGGCTCGAGAAGAGCGGCATCCTTCGACGCAAGAAGCGGGTCAGCGTGCCTGCTGATCTCGCCGCCGAACACCCAATTGCGCTCGCCGTTGCGAGCTCGCTGTCCGAGCGCTTGGCCAAGGATCCTGGCCTCGCGCATCGCCGAGACGCTCGCGGCTGGACCCATGTACACGAGCTGGCACTCGCCGGCAGCTCGGCGTGCGTTCAAGCCTTCCTCGACCGGGGCGCCGACCCAAACGCCCGAACAAACAATCAAATGACGCCGGCCCAGCTGGCGGCTTCGGTCGGATGGGCCGATGTCGTCGATTTGCTTCGCGAACGCGGCGGCGCGTAGCGCCGGTATGAGAGGCTGAGACCATGTCGCATCGCGTCGTCCAGCTCTCCGACACCCACTTTCTCGAACCCGAGTCCGAGGCCGAAGGCGGGTTCGCCTATGACACCGCCGCGGCGTTCGAAGCCGTGGTTGCGCACATGGACACGGAGACCGTCGACTTGGTTACGGTCACCGGAGACATCGCCGATCACGGGCGTGCTGCCCAGTACCGACGCGCGGCCGATGCCTTTGCCCGCATCGGGGCTCCCGTGAATGCGTGCCCCGGCAATCACGATCAGCACGCCGTCTTCGGGGCGGTTGCCCGTCCCAATGTGGCGACGTCTCGGGTCATCCACCTGGGCGAGTGGTGCCACCTCTTTGTCGACTCGAGCAATGGTGTGCTGCGTGCCGATTCGACGGGGAACCTCGTCGACCCCGATGCCTACGAAGACCGGCTCCACACCAATGGCGTGCTCGGAGCGCGTGAAGCGGCGTGGGTTCGAGAGCAGGCGTCATTGACGTCGGCGGACCACCTCTTTATCTGGCTGCATCATCCGCCAGCGCCCGAATTTCCGCTGAGCGCAGACGAGGCCTATGCCGCGGAGTGGAGGGCCCTGATTGGCGATCTCCCACGGCTGCGAGGCATGGCTGGCGGCCACACCCACAACCCGTCGCAGTACGAGTTCGAGGGCGTGCCTGTCTTTGTCGCGCCGTCGCTCAAGAACAACTTCGACATCGAGGCGCGCACGCTGCTTCCGCCGGGCTATGGCGTGCACAACTTCGCCGACGACGGAACCGTCGAGTCACGAATCGAGTTGGTCGACGATCCGGCATGGCCGCGCCATCCGTATGGGCGCGCCGTGCACGCCTTACTCATGGGTGAACTCGATTGGGACACATTCAACGAGATCGTCGCCCGCAAATCAGCGGGTTCGTAGCGGCGAAGCTACGGCGTCAACGTGCCGTCGAGAACCTCAGCCGAGATGTCTCGCACGGGGCGTCGCTGATTCATGGCCTCTTGCTGCACGAACCGCATGGCATCGGCCTCGCTCAGCCCGTGCTTGTCGATGAGCACACCCTTGGCGCGGTCCAGCACCACGCGATCAGCCAGGCGCTGCTCGAGATCCTCGACCTCGCCTGCCTTTTCGCGCAGCTGGTTGTAGCGGGCGAGCGCGACCTCGATCTGCACCGCGAGCTCACTCCGCTGGAATGGTTTGAGCAGATAGGCGAAGACGCCTGCGGCGACGGCATCTCCGACGAGTGATTTCTGGCTGAACGCGGACAAGATCACGACCGCGCACACCAGGTCGTCGGTGAGGGAGCGTGCGACTTCGATGCCCGTGCGGCCCGGCATCTTGATGTCCAGGATCGCGACCTGTGGCTTGAGTTCGCGAATGAGCTCCTCGGCCTCGTCACCACGGCCACATTGCCCAACGACGTCGAAGCCGAGTGCCTCGAGAGTTTCGACGATGTCGAGTCGGATGATGGCTTCGTCTTCGGCGACGAACACCGTCGTTGCTGGTACGGCCTCGCTCGGAACGTCCACAGGCTCGGCTTGGGTGTCTGCCGGGCTGGATTCGGTCGAAGTTGCGTTGGTCATGGGAAGTCAGGACTGGTTGTATTGGTCGAGCAGGTCATCTTGGCGTTGTTCGAGCTTCGCGATCTCGTCGCGCAGTTCGTCGCGATTGCGCCGTTGCACCTCGGCTTGGCGCCGTACCTCTTGGTGTTCGCGCTCAGCGAGCGGGGTCTCGCTCACGAGGGCCCGCAGCCGGGCATCGTCGGCCTCGCCTTCGACCTGGATGACGGCTTGCTCGGCGACCGCGAGATCGGTTCGGAGGCTGGTCAGCCGACGCCCAACGTCTTTCAATCGCTTCTCGATGCGAGACCTGGCCACAGCCCGAGGATACGCCGCCACTTGGCGGCAGAGGGGTGCACAACCAGAGGGATTCTTCGCGTAAGCAGGGCACGAAGCTGCGGGTGTCAGACGCCGCAGTCGCGGCGGTGAGCTGCGGGTGTCAGACACCGCAGTTTGTGGGGGATAGGTTCACGTCGTGGCCAAAAAATTGATGCTGATCGACGGACACTCGCTGACCTATCGGGCGTTCTTTGCTTTGCCGTCCGACATGGCGACGACGAGCGGCCAGGTAACCAACGCGGTCTTCGGGTTCACCTCGATGCTGATCAACCTGTTGCGGGACCACAAGCCCGACAACATTGCCGTCGCCTTTGACCTGCCCGAGCCAACCTTTCGCCATCAGAGCTTCGACGGCTACAAGGCAGGTCGCCAAGAAACGCCCGACATCTTGCGACAGCAGCTCGGGCTCGTTCGGCAACTCGTCGAGGCACTGGCCATGCCGATCGTCGAGAAGCCGGGACTCGAAGCCGACGACGTCATCGCGACGCTCGCGACTCGGGCACGAGACGCAGGCGAAGATGTGATCGTCGTGACCGGCGACCGCGATGCCTATCAGCTCGTCGAAGACCCCCACGTCAAGGTCCTGTACAACAAGCGCGGCGTCAGCGACTACGCGTTCTATGACGAGGCCGGGATCATGGAACGCACCGGCGTCGCCCCCAAGGACTATGTCCACTACGCCGCGCTTCGCGGCGACAAGAGCGACAACCTCGAAGGTGTGCCCGGGGTCGGCGAGAAGACCGCGGCAAAACTGATCAACAAGTACGGCGGTATCGACGGCATCTACGCCGCCGTCGACGAGCAGACGCCCAAGCTGCGCGAGAACCTGGGCAACTTCGAAGCCAACGTGCGTCGCAACCTCGAGCTGATGCCGCTCATCCGCGATGCAGAACTCGATGTTGAGCTCGACGAACTGGCCATCGGCGCGGTCGACGCCGAGGAAGTCCGCAAGCTGTTCGACTTCCTCGAGTTCCGGGCGCTCTATGACCGGCTGACCGAAGTGTTGGACTTCGACGGTGGTCCATCGATGGGAGACCTCGAGGTCATCGAGGCCGAAGTCACGACGCCCGATACCCCGGCCGACGCGGCGAAGGCGGCGGCAGCGATCTCGACGAAGCATCCGATCGGGATTGCCGGCAGCCTGGTGAATGGGGCACTTGCAGGGCTCGCGATCACCCTCGACAGCGAAAGCGGCGACGTCTTGTGGCTCAGCGCCGACCACCTCGGCGATGACGCCGTCCGCGACGAACTCGTCAAAACCCTCGGCTCGCCTGACGCTCCCGTTGCCGGCCACGATCTCAAGCCCACGATGCGGGCGCTCGTCGATCTCGGCATTGATCTGCCCGGCTTCTCGTTCGACACCGCGCTGGCCGGTTACCTGTTGGAACCCGCCGAGTCCGCCTATCCGTTGCTCGGGCTCCTGCAACGCTATGCCCAAGCGGAGCTCCCGGATGGCGAGGTCGCTCCCGAAGGCCAACTCGACTTGGGCGGCACTGCCGTCGACGAAGCGCTCATCACCGCCCGTGACGCGCTGGGCGTCTCTCGCCTGGTCGCTCCGATGTCCGAGGCCCTCGGCGATCAAGGGCTCGCGAACCTCAACGACGACATCGAGGTGCCGCTCGTGCGGGTGCTCGCGAAGATGGAGTCGCTCGGTGTCGGCGTCGACGTTGCGGTACTCACCGAACTTCGTGACGGACTCGTTGCCGAATGTGATCGGCTCCGAGGCGAGGTCATTGACGCGGCCGGCGAAGACTTCAACCTCAACTCGACCAAGCAGTTGCGCGAGATCCTGTTCGACAAGCTGGGGCTCACGCCACAGAAGAAGACCAAGACCGGGTACTCGACCGATGCCGCAACCCTCGAAAAGCTCCGTCACGAGCATCCGATGGTCGACTTGTTGTTGCAGTATCGAGAAGTCGAGAAGCTGCGATCGACCTATGGCGAGGGGCTACTTGCCGAGGTCGGGCCGGGCGATCGCATTCGGGCGACGTTCAACCAGACGGTGGCCCGCACCGGTCGTTTGAGCAGTGATCAGCCGAATCTCCACAACATCCCGGTGCGCAGTGAACGCGGCCGCAACTTCCGTCGAGCATTCGTCGCTGCAGAGGGCTACACGATGCTGATCGCGGACTACAACCAGATCGAGCTGCGCTGCATCGCGCACCTCGCCGAGGACCCGGGGCTGATCGGGGCATTCGAGGCCGGCGACGACATCCACAACGCCACCGCCTCGCGCATCTTCGAGGTCGACCCAGGCGAGGTGTCGGTCGATCAGCGGTCAAAGGCCAAGATGGTGAGTTACGGCCTGGCCTATGGCATGGAGGCCTATGGGCTGGGGCAGCGCCTGGATATCCCGGTGAGCGAAGCCAAGGTCATCCTCGACGCGTACTTCGAGGCGTTCCCGGCGGTGCGCAAGTACATGGATGACACCGTCGCCGAGGCCCGTCAGCGGGGCTACACCGAGACGTTGTTCGGACGCCGTCGCAAGATTGCCGAGCTGAGCTCGGGTAACTACCAGCTTCGGATGGCGGCCGAACGCCAGGCAATGAATGCCGGCATTCAGGGTCTGGCTGCCGACATCTTCAAAGTCGCTTTGGTCGAGCTCGACCGGGCGCTCACCGCGGCAGGTTCGCCCGCTCGGGTCACGCTGCAGGTGCACGACGAGATCGTGCTCGAGGTTCCGCCCCAGGTGCTCGACGAGACCCGTGACCTCGTGGTCGAGGTGATGGCCGCCGCGTTCGACCTGCGCGTACCGCTCGAAGTCAACTTGGCCGATGGCCCGACCTGGGCCGCAGCCAAGGATTAGGCACAAGCACGTCGCCGTGATGACGGTCCGTGGTCGTGTAGTGACGCACGCGTGACAGTGTGAGAATTTTCTCGCAAAAGTTCGCGACACGGCGACCACGGTCTGCGTCTGGAGTTCCGAGGCCGCTTGATGCGGTCGTCGGGGAATCAAAAACCCTGTTTCAGGTGCCAGCCACGCTTCGGTGCCGAGAATGGGTAGGGGCCGTGACCAAAAGCCGGGGAGGTCACGGCCCCTTTCATTTTTCGGCTGACCACGCCCGTCTTCATTGGGTCGTCCATGGTCCGGTCGTGGGCAATTGTTCCCGCCGGCCGCCGATGCGCCCTCAGCTCCGCGACAAAGCGTGGTCTCAGCAACTCTTCTCCGTGGTGGTGTACCCACGACCACAAAGGGGAGAGAGAATCACATGAATCCAAAAGCGTTAGCTGCCGAGTTCTTCGGCACACTCTGGTTGGTGCTCGGAGGCTGTGGCACCGCGGTGCTCGCCACGGGCGCCTTCAATGACCTGAGCGTCGGCATCTACGGAGTCGCCATTGCGTTCGGCCTCACCGTCGTCACCGGCGCCTATGCGTTCGGTCACGTATCGGGCGGCCACTTCAACCCGGCCGTCACGCTGGGTCTCGTCGCCGGCGGCAAATTCGAAGCCTCGAAGGCGCCGACCTACATCGTGTCGCAGGTACTTGGTGCCATCGGTGGCGCCCTCATCATCTATCTGATCGCCAACGGTGTTTCCGATTGGGAAACAGGCGGCTTTGCGGCCAACGGCTACGGCGAGCAGTCGCCGGGTGGCTTCGGTCTCGGCGCGGTCCTGATCGCCGAGATCGTGCTGACCGCGATCTTCTTGATCGTCATCCTTGGTGCCACGGAACGGCGTGGCGCAGGTGGTCAAGCCGGCCTCGCCATCGGCTTGACCCTGGCCCTGATCCACCTGATCTCGATTCCCGTCAGCAACACCTCTGTCAACCCCGCACGCTCGCTGTCCCAGGCACTGTTCGCCGGCGGCGACTACCTGGCTCAGGTCTGGGTGTTCTGGGTTGCCCCCATCGTGGGTGCCGTTATCGGCGGCCTGATCCATGTCGCGCTCTTGAGCACCGACGAAGATCCGGCGTTCGCGTAACGAGCCCATTCGCAACCGGACCTGTGCCCGCTTCTGCCGGGCAGGGGAGCGATCCGGTTGCCGGGCTCAGGTTGCGTCGGCGTGAAACGGTCAAAGGCGCCCGTTTCAACCGATGCTGAGCCCAGCCAATCGAGGCCCCAAGAGGGCCCCCGCATTCGGGGCCGCAGCCGTCATCGGGGAGGGCTGCGGCCTCGTCGCGTCGTTGCGGGTGTCAGAGCCGCGCAACAGGTGACGGGTTGCGGGTGTCAGAGCAGCGGAACCGGGGGACTGGCGTTCTCGACCGTTCTGGATGCAAGGCCGGTACGCTGACGGGCTACGTCAAACCTGGCGTGATCCCTACTCACTTATCAATCGAGAAACCCGTGTCCGACACCGCTACCCCCGAACCCACCACGACCCTCGAAGGGGCAGAACCCGAGGCCGCTGCAGCACCCGCTGAAGCCGCTCCGGCACCTGCTGCCGAGGCTCCTGCAGCAGCTGCTCCGGCTGATGCGACTTCAACTGATGATGGTGGCCTTTTCGGCACCTTCGATGAGGTTACGGGCGAATACACCCCCCGCCAGATCGTCGCCGACGACATCTCCGACGCCGAACTCGATGCCGCCTATGGCTCGACGTTCGTGTCCGTCGACGAAGGTCAGATGGTCAACGGCTCCGTCGTTCGCATCGACACCGACGAGGTCCTCCTCGACATCGGTTACAAGAGCGAATGCGTGATCCCCAGCCGCGAGCTGTCGATCCGCAACGACGTCGATCCGCGCGAAGTCGTGTCCATGGGCGAAGCCATCGAGGCCCTCGTCCTCACCAAAGAGGACAAGGAAGGCCGCCTGATCCTGTCCCGCAAGCGGGCGCAGTACGAGCGTGCCTGGGGCAAGATCGAGCAGCTCAAGGAAGAAGACGGCATGGTGTCCGGTCCGGTGATCGAGGTCGTCAAGGGTGGCCTCATCGTCGACATCGGGCTGCGTGGCTTCCTCCCCGCATCGCTGGTCGAGCTGCGTCGTGTCCGCGACCTGCAGCCCTACGTCGGTCAGACTCTCGAAGCCAAGATCATCGAGCTCGACAAGAACCGCAACAACGTGGTCCTGTCCCGCCGTGCCTGGCTCGAAGAGACCCAGAAGGAACAGCGCGAAGAGTTCCTCGACAACCTCAAGCCTGGCGAAGCACGCAAGGGCATCGTTTCGTCGGTGGTCAACTTCGGTGCATTCGTCGATCTCGGCGGCATGGACGGACTCATCCACGTGTCCGAACTCTCCTGGAAGCACGTTGACCACCCAAGCTCGGTTGTCACCGTTGGCGACGAGGTCGAAGTTCAGGTGCTCGAGGTCGATCTCGACCGTGAGCGCATCAGCCTTTCGCTCAAGGCCACCCAGCAGGACCCGTGGCAGCAGTTCGCTTCGGCCCACAAGGTCGGCGAATTGGTCTACGGCCGTGTCACCAAGCTCGTTCCCTTCGGTTCGTTCGTCCAGGTGGGCGACAGCATCGAGGGCCTCGTGCACATCTCCGAAATGTCCTCGCACCACGTGGACCTGCCGGAGCAGGTCGTCTCGCCTGGCGAGGAGCTGTGGGTGAAGATCATCGATCTCGACCTCGAACGTCGTCGCATCAGCCTGTCAATCAAGCAGGCTGCTGAGGGTGGCGTCGTGGCTGCCGAATACCAAGAAGCATTCGGCGAGCACAACTACGACGACGAAGGCAACTACATCGGCCCAGCCGGTGAACTCGACGAGACCGTCGCAGAAGAGATCGAAGCTGCCTACGAGAGCATCGAGGGTGATGCGGCTCCGGCCGAAGCGCCACCGGTTGCCGACTCGCCAGCCCCGGTCCCGCCGGCCGAGTGATCCGGTTGCGAGTCGTTCGCTCGACTCGCTAGTACATCCGAAAAAGAGGAAGGACCCCGGCGCTTGCGCCGGGGTCCTTCTTCGTTCTCCACCCGCCCTTGGGCGTGACCTGTGTCAGGCGACGCCCTCGGGCGAGGGTGCCTGTCTTGGTTGTTGGTTAGTCCAGGGTGACGATGCCCATACGGACCGACGTGAGCACGGCCTGCGTACGGTCTCGGGCATCGAGCTTCTGGTAGATCGAGGCGAGGTGGTTCTTGACGGTCTTCTGGCTGATGAAGAGACGCTCGGCGACCTCGGGCGTCGAGTGTCCGTCGGCGATCATCTGCAGCACCTCGGTCTCACGAGGGGTGATGCGGTGCTGGGTGGTCATGTTGCTTGCCACGGTCGCCGTGGGGCGGCGAACCTGAGCAAGCAGGTGTGGCTTGAGCTGCGGAGCGATCACGGTCTCACCGCTCGCCGCAAGGCGGGTGGCGGTCATGAGCTCATCGATGCTGCAGTCCTTCAGCAAGAAGCCGGAGGCGCCAGCGCGAATGGCTCGGCTCAGCGAGTCCTCGTCACCGTGCATCGTCAAGATGATGACGCGGGTGTTAGGGGACTGCTGGGTGATCTGTTCGCAGGCCTCAATACCGTCCATGCCAGGCATGGCAATGTCGGTAACGACCAGCTGAGGCTGGTGGGCGATCGCCAATGGAACGGCTTCCTCGCCGGAGCCGACGTCAGCGACGACGTCGAAGCCCCACTCGAGATACGAGCGCTTGAGGCTCTCACGCACCATCCGGTGATCATCAATTAGTAGCAGTGAAACAGGCATGCTTTGTCTATCGTCCGTTTGGCCCCCACCTTTAGGGCATCCAGGAACTTCTGCCCAGTGCCACCGCCCCGGGCCGCAGTGGTGTGCATGAACATCGAGTGTGGTGCGGAACACGCTCGGTGGGGTGTGGGAGCCGGCGTCTCGGAGAAGCCGGGCTCGTCAGGTCGTGTACCGTTGGTTGTGGCTGAATTTGGGTTGACCGGGGGGATCGGTTCGGGCAAGAGCTCGGTGGCGCAGCGCCTGGTTGCGCTCGGTGCCGGTCTGGTCGACGCCGACGCAACGGTCAAGGCGCTGCAACGGCCAGGCGAGGCCGTGTTCGAAGCAATGGTCGCCCATTTCGGCCCCGACATCGTCGGCGCCGATGGTGAGCTGGATCGACCCGCGATCGCAGCCATCGTGTTCAACGACGAAGACCAACTGAAGGCGTTGAACGAGATCGTGCACCCCGCAGTACGCGTCTCGATGCAGGAACAGCGCGACGAACTGGCTCGTACGCACCGGGTCGTCATCCTCGACATACCGCTTCTGGTAGAAGGCTCGTCGGCCTATGCCGATTTGGCCGGGGTCATCGTGGTCGATGTGCCTGCCGACCTGGCCGTCGAGCGCCTGACGGAGTTCCGAGGATTCGACGAGCAAGACGCCCGGGCTCGCATGGCAAATCAGGTCAGCCGCGAGGAGCGAATCAAACTGGCGGACTTCGTTGTGGACAACAGCGGGCCCCTCGAAGATCTCGACGTCGAGGTGGCGCGCTGTTGGGCCTGGATCCAGGGTTGGCTGGCCGGCAACGCGGCGGCGAACAAGAAATCCGAAGAGAAATCTGAAAAAGTTTGAGATCGGTGTCAACGAATTGGTGGGCTGAGCCGTTGTATGTGCACGACCAGGAGGGACGAGGCCCGGTCTGTGAGCAATTCGGGAGCTCTCAGATCCGGTTCATGAAGCGATGACCACCACCTTTGACGAGAGCTTCGACGGTCTTTACCGCATCTCGTTTCGTGTCGCGTATCGCATCCTGGGTTCGGCCGCCGAGGCCGAAGATGTCGCTCAAGAAACCATGGCCAAGGCCTACAGCCGGTGGTGGCGTATCCGCCCTGACGCGGCTCGTTGGGTGAGCCGGGTCAGCGCCAACAACGCGATCGACGTCTGGCGCAAACGCAAGCGCGAGGACCTCACGGGCGAAGAATTGGTGCGAGCCCACGACGGTGAACCGATCCTGGAGCGCTTGGCGCTTGTTGATGCGCTGTCGCGACTCTCTCGCCGCCAACGCGAAGTTGTGGTGCTGCGGTACCTCGCCGGCTATCCCGAAGCTGATGTGGCCGAGATCCTCGATTGCTCGGTCGGCACCGTCAAAACCCATGCGTCTCGAGGGCTCTCCTCGCTACGGAACACGCTCCAATGATGGTTTTCGGCTCGAACGAGCCTCCCGAGCATCACCTGAGCGAAGAGCGAATTGCCGCGGCACTGTCCGAGATCAAAGAAGGCGCCCGCAATCGACGCATCGCCATGGTCGCACCGCTGGTCTTGGCGGCGGCAGTCCTCACGGCGTTCGTCGCTGCGCCGCCTCGCCACGGTGGACTCACGCTCGTGCCCGAGGCCGAGGCCAGCAACGATGCAAATCTGCCCCGCGTCTTCGGCGCGAACGGCGTGTGGCGCTTCGCCGAACCAATTGGTGAACCGCAGCCTTCGGTGCCTGGACCGCCGTGGATGGTCCAGCTTCCCTCGGAACCCGTCGCCCCTGACTTCGTGCTCGTCTCACCAGCCGAGCCCGACGAAACCCTTCCCAGCGAAGACGAGTTTCCTGAAACATCGCTCCCAACGTCGGCGTCCTCCCCTCCGACGCCGACGTTGGGACAATCCGCTGACGCGATCGACTGGTCGAAGTTCCGAGTCGAGGTCCGCGTCCAGCCGACAGAAGCCCAGCCGACAGAAGCCCAGCCGGCACAAGCCGCGCCAGCAACAGAAGACGCACCAGCAACGGAAGAAGAGCTACCAGTAGCTGCGGTACCGGCCGTAGCCGATAACCCACCAACCAGCTCATCGGCGCAATCTGCCGATGAGGACGTCACCGACGAGGCGCAGCTTTTCGAGGCTGCGTCAACTTCGGAGCCGACCGGTGATGGTGCCGAACCGCTCGACGGGGCCAGTGCCCCGCTCGATGCAGTCACGGCGCCTGCGGACACCGGGGATTCGTCTGAGGTGAACCCCTCCACACCTCAGCTAGATCAGGCCGACCCAGGGACGCAACCGGCGAGCGCGGTTGCCACCATCGTTCCACAGTCGGTTCTCGTGCATCGCGCACACGTCTCGGTCACGGTGTTGGTTTTCGACGATGACAGCTCGGTCATCGACTGGTGCAACACCCGAGTGGACTGGGGCGATGGCTCAGTCACCGGGTTGACCGACCCCGGCGGGGTTGCTTCATGCGCCGCACCTTGCGAGCGTGAGGGAGCCCCGTCGGAGGTTGGTATCGACGAGTCGATCACATTCACCCATGAATATTCGGTGGTGATCGACGCAGCACCACGGATCTATGTCGCCACCGGTGACGGCTGCAGCTACACGTTGGCCGAGTTCCAGCTGAACCCGTTCACGGTTGTCCCGTACTGATCGCCGCGAGCCCATCGCAGCGGACTCGCAGCCGGCCCGGTGACTAGCCACAAACGCAGCCGGCCCGGTGACTAGCCACAAACGCAGCCGGCCCGGTGGCTAGATTGTGCTTGGTGGAGCCGGGTAGCGAGAACGAACACGACGACGAACGCCTGCGCTCCCGCATCGTCGACGCCGCAGTCCAGGCCGAGTTCGAGACTGGTGTCCGAGAGGAGACGGTCGACGAAGCCAAGTCGAGCGTCATCATCCGCCTCGGGCGCATGATCCTTGGGTTCGTCGTGACGTTCCTGGGCATCTTGGCGATTCCGTTGCCCGGGCCCGGCTGGCTCATCGTCATCGCTGGTTTGTCGATTTTGGCCAAGGACTTCGCGTGGGCGGCGCGGGTGATCTTGTTCATCCGGCGTCGGATTCCGGGCGTGCCCGAAGATGGCCAAATTCCGCGCCGCACCTGGATCATCATGGGCGTGGTCACGACGGCCGCGATCGCGGCATCGATCTGGTACTACCTATTCGGCGGCCAGGACACCGTGGCGGGCTGGTTCTGAGCGCGCCTGGCCCAGCAGCCCCGACGCTCCAAGAGATTGTCGGGCTCGAGACCGCCGTGTGGGTTGCCCTGCGTGACGGGGACCAGGGTCTCGACGAGCAGCTGCTGGCTGATGACTTCTTGGGCGTCTATCCGACGGGGTTTGCCGCCAAGTCCGACCACAGCGGCCAGCTCGGCGCTGGTCCGACGGTCGAGTCGTTCTCGATTGACGTACCGGTCCTCAAGGTGCTCACCGACGACGATGTGCTCCTGGTCTATGACGCCGAGTATTGCCGACCCGGCGGGCGGCCGGAGCGCATGTACGTGTCTTCGTTGTGGTGTCGCCGTGACGGGATGTGGCGCAATGTGTTCAGCCAGGACACACCACCCGGTGACCCCGTTCCTTAGCCGCTGCGGCGGACCGAGGGTCACAGATTCTGGTGGTCCTCGATGATGGATCTCCATCGGTCGCAGTCGTCGGGAGAAGCGATCATCGTTGCTTGCCCGGCGATCGAGCTGACCGGTACGAGCACCCGGTCGACACCCCGGCTCGCGAGCTCAGGCAGCATGGAGATATCGGCCGGCATGCTCGTCGTGATCTCGAGTGCGGCGGGGTCTCGGCCGTGTTCTTCGGCGGTTCGGCGCGCCAGTGCGATGAGCTCGGGCGGCGCATTGCGCGCGGGGAAGTAGCCGTCGCCGAGACGCCCCGCCCGTCGTGCCGCCGGTTCGGTGTCGCCGCCGACGATGATCGGAATGTTCGCCTGGGCTGGCTGGGGGCGGCAGTAGATGTCGTCGAAGTTCACGAACTCACCATGGAAGCTGGCACAGTCCTCGGCCCAGAGTGCCCGCATCGCCGCGATGTATTCGTCCGTCCGCTTGCCGCGCCGCTCGAATGGCACCCCGATCGCCTCGAACTCTTCGCGAAGCCAACCGACGCCAACGCCGAGCATGACTCGGCCGCGCGACATCGCGTCGAGCGTCGCGATCTGCTTCGCCGCCACCACCGGGTTGTGCTGGGGCACGATGAAGATGCCCGTCGCGAACTTGAGCGTGGTCGTCACGCCCGCCATGTACGACATCCAGATGAGTGGATCAGGCCAGGCCGCGTCGTCGATACCTCCGGCCATTCGGCCGCTTTCGTGGTACGGATAGGTCGACTCGTAGTTGGCGGGCACGACGGTGTGTTCGACCGTCCAGGCCGAGTCGAAGCCGGCTGCTTCGGCCGCTTGCACGAGCTCGGCACCGGTGGGCCCGTCGATGTAGGGGCCACTGTTGCAGTATCGAATCCCAAAGCGCATGGTTCTTTCGTAGCACGACGAGAGGGTCGGCCCAGAAGAATGGGACCGACCCTCGTGGTTGGCGTCGAAACGTGGTGGCTGGTGGGTACTAGCTCACCCGGAGTGTTGAGTTGGCAATCTCACACCGGTAGTCGGCGCACCGATTCCCAACGTGGAAGTTGAGCTTGTAGTCATACGACTCGCCCTCGGCAGTCACGATCGACGCGCTCGCGGAGAGGTTGTCTGAGGCGGACCGGACGTCGTCGAGCCAGAACAGATTGTTGGTCCGACCGTTCAGCGACGCGGTGCCCGTGGCCCAAGGTTGTCCGCCCGCAAGCAGCTGGTCGAGGATGTCCTCGCACGGTCCTATGCCGGCAGTGTCCGGGTTGTCCAGGTTCCACACCTCGACGTAGACGTCCGCCTGGACCGATGCCACCAGGGTTCCGCCATCTTGACCAGCATGGATCAGCATTACCGGTGTCGAGGTGTCCTCGACCGGCGCGGGGCCGTCGAATCCGCCCAGAGCCCAGGTGCAGAAGTTGACGGCCGTGATGTTGAACCAAACCGACTTGCCTTCGTCAGCGTCGAGGTTCAGGCTGAAGTAGTCCGGCACCTCAAACCTCTCCGGTGGCGAAGCCGAAGCTGCCGTAAGGGGTACGAACCCGATGGTGAGCGCCGCCAGCACGCACCCGATAACAAACTTGTTGAACATGATTCTCTCTTTCCCGCCCGAAGTTCCCGGGTCGCGTCCACACCATGCGCCTCGGCGGTTACAAACCGGTTACAGGCCGCATGCGGTCTGCCCGGCGGCGCTGCAGCCGCGTCCTAGGCTCCGGTCGTGACCAAGATCCAGATCCGCCGAGAGCGGCCAGACGACGAACCCGCGACTCGCCTGGTGCACGCGGCCGCGTTCGGCCGAGCAGGGGAGGGCGAACCGGCGGAGTGCGGCTTGGTCGACGCGCTGCGGTTGAGCGACGGATGGCTTCCGCGACTCTCGATCGTTGCCGAAATCGATGGCGTCGTCGTGGGTCACAACATGTGTTCGCGCGGCCATGTCGCTGTTGCCGGAGGGGTGCCGGTTGCGTGCGTTGGTCTTGGCCCGATCGGTGTGCTGCCCGAGCACCAGAGCAGCGGTGTCGGGTCAGCACTGATGTGGGCGATGGTTGGTGCCGCCGACGCGCTGGACGAACCCCTAATCGCGCTGTTGGGCGCGCCGGACTATTACCGGCGGTTCGGGTTCGTGGCGTCGACGGAGGTGGGCATCGATGCCCCCGACCCAGCGTGGGGGCCATTCTTCCAAGTGCTTCCGCTCACCGCGTCGGACTCGTCGATCGTCGGTCGATTTGCGTACGCGGCGCCCTTCGACGACTTGGGCTAATACGTCACCGGCGAGGCGGGTGTCACGTGCGACGCTGTCACAGGCCTGGCGTAGGCTCAGGGGATGGCTGAGCGGACCGCGGTTCCTTTCGAGATGATCACCGAGTTCAAGCCCGCGGGCGACCAGCCCAAGGCGATCGAAGAACTCACCGAGGGCCTCAATGTCGGCGATCGCTTCCAGACCTTGCTCGGCATCACCGGATCGGGCAAGTCGGCGACGATCGCGTGGACGATCGAACAGGTGCAGCGTCCGACGCTCGTGATTGCCCCCAACAAGTCGTTGGCGGCGCAGCTCGCGAACGAGCTGCGCGAGTTCTTCCCGAACAACCGGGTCGAGTACTTCGTCAGCTACTACGACTACTACCAGCCCGAGGCCTACATGCCCTCGAGCGACACCTACATAGAAAAGGACAGCTCGGTCAACGACGAGATCGACCGGCTGCGCCACGCCAGCACCTCGGCGCTGCTCACTCGGCGAGACGTCATCATCGTGGCGTCGGTGAGCTGCATCTATGGCCTGGGTGCGCCCGAGGAGTACGAGAACAACCTGCTCGTCTTGCGACCGGGACAAGAGATGGACCAGCGCGACATCCTGCGCACGCTCATCGATATGCAGTACGAGCGCAACGACATGAACCTGGTGCGCGGCAACTTCCGGGTCAAGGGCGATGTCATCGAGCTGCATCCGGCCTACGAAGAGAACGCCATCCGGATCGAGATGTTCGGCGACGAGATCGAGGCGATCCATCGGGTCGACGTCTTGACGGGGGAGCGGCTCGGCACGCTCACCGAGCTGTGCGTGTTCGCGGCCACCCACTATGTGACCGGTAATGAGCGTATGGCTCGTGCCATCGACGGCATCCAAGACGAGCTCCAGGTACGGCTCAAGCAATTCGAAGAAGAAGGCAAGTTGCTCGAAGCGCAGCGGCTGCGGATGCGCACCGAGTACGACCTCGAGATGATGGAAGAGATCGGGTTCTGCAACGGCATCGAGAACTACTCACGCCACATCGACGGCCGCGAAGCCGGCGAGGCCCCGTTCACCCTGCTCGATTACTTCCCCAAGGACTTCGTGACCGTGCTCGATGAGAGCCATGTCGCGGTGCCCCAGCTTCACGGCCAATACGAGGGCGATCGCAGCCGCAAGGAAACGCTGGTCGAGCACGGATTCCGACTGCCGTCTGCGGCCGACAATCGACCGTTGACCTTTGACGAGGTGATGGGGCGCCTGGGCCAGGTCGTGTTCCTGTCCGCGACTCCCGGTGACTACGAACTCGATGTCAGCAACCGGATCGTCGAGCAGATCGTTCGACCGACCGGCCTGGTCGACCCGCTGGTCGAGGTTCGCCCGACCAAGGGTCAGATCGACGATCTGATCGAAGAGATCAACAAGCGCACCGATCGCGACGAGCGTGTGCTCGTGACCACGCTCACCAAGAAGATGAGCGAGGACCTCACCGACTACTTGCTCGAGTTGGGCATCCGGGTGCGGTACCTGCACAGCGAGGTCGACACGATCGAACGTATCGAGATCCTGCGTGATCTTCGGTTGGGTGAGTTCGATGTGTTGGTCGGGATCAACCTCTTGCGAGAGGGGTTGGACCTTCCCGAGGTCTCGCTCGTGGCCATCCTCGACGCCGACAAAGAGGGCTTCCTGCGGTCGGAGACGTCACTGATCCAGACGATGGGCCGCGCGGCTCGTAATGCCGACGGTCACGTGATCATGTACGCCGACCAGATGACCAAGTCGATGACCAATGCCATCGGCGAGACGCAGCGCCGTCGTGCGGTGCAGATCGCGTACAACGAAGAACACGGCATCGATCCGCAGACGGTCAACAAGGCCGTGACCGACATCTTGGCGTTCCTGCGTCCCAATGAGCAGAAGGCGCCGACTCCGGACAGCGTCAAGCCAGGTGGCCCGTCACGCTCACGCAAGCGTGACAAAGCAATCGACACCTCGGCGATGCACGGCGACGATCTCGAACGATTGATCCGGACCCTCGAAGAAGAAATGAACGAGGCCGCGGGCGAGCTTCGCTTCGAGTACGCGGCCCGCCTCCGAGACGAAATCAAGGACCTCAAACGCGAACTCCGCGAGTCTGCCTAACCCTCCCGAAATTGATGCTGTTTGGGGGTCTGTAGGACCTGTAGGACGCATCAAGAAACCGAGCTTCCCCCTCACCGTCATCTCGATGGGGAAGCAATGGAACCAAGCATCGCGGCGATCTTTCGCCGTCAACACGGGGTCGCGTCACGCGGCCAGCTACTCGAGGCTGGTTGGAGCGAGACGCAGATCCGGGATCGCGTGCGCAAGGGCGAACTCGTGCGAATTCACCCCGGTGTCTATCGCCTCGACACCGCCGCTGAATCGTGGGCTGGGCGGGTGGTCGCCGCGAGCTTGAGCACGAACGGAACGGTGTCACACCTGACGGCCGCTCGGCTCCATGGCCTGAGCGAAGTATGGCGACGGTCCACGGTCGACGTCACCGTGGCTCATGGCCGATGGCGTGAGCTTCCCGGTGTTGTCATACATCAATCGACGCAAGTCGACGCTCGGCTCGACCTTGGTGAGCATGGGGCAATCCCGGTTACAGGCATAGAGCGGACGATCCTCGACATCGGTGCGATCATGGGCGTCGACCGGCTGGGTGCCGTGATCGACGCTGCTGTGCGCCAGAGACAGACATCGCTTGCGTTGCTGTGGGACGTATGGGTTCGTCATGCGCGGCGGGGCCGCAACGGGTGCGGGGTTCTGCGCGAGGCGCTGGAGGTCCGTTCCGCTGATCACACGATTCCGTTGAGCGAGTGGAGCCGCATGGTCGCACGCCTCTTGGCCTCGGCATCGTTGCCCAAACCGCGGCTCGAGTTCCCGGTACACGATGAACAGGGAAGGTTCGTCGCTCAAGTCGACCTGGCGTACCCGGCGGCTCGCTTGGCCATCGAGTTGGACAGCTTGGGTTTTCACCTCAACGCCGAGTCGTTCGTTCGAGATCGTCGTCGTTATCGGGCGCTCGCGGTTGCTGGCTGGCAAGTCCTTCCATTCTCCTGGGAGGACTACAAACATCGCCCCCAAGAGCTGGTGGCGCAGGTTCGCCGCTTTCTTGATGCCGATTGTGGGTCGCCAGCACCCCCAAACCACATCAATTTCGGTTAGGGGCTAGAGGTCGCTGACGAACGCGTCGAGCGCGGTGTTGGTGGCCTCGGGCGCTTCCTGTTGGACCCAGTGGCCTGCACCGTCGATGATCGTCGTACCCCGATAGTCGTCGCAGGCCATCGCCGCGAAGTCGTACATGTCGATACCGGGCGCAAAGTTCCGCACGGGGTCGAGTTCGCCACCGATGAACGCGGCCGGTTGTGACAGATTCGGGTTCGGAAGCTGGCCGATGTCGGCGGCATCGAGCGGCTGGGCGCGGTACCGGTTGAGCGGCCCGTGCCAGCCGCTGGCCTCGAAGCCGGCGGCATAGACATCGAAGTCTTCGGCGGTGCACCAACTCGGGAAGGGGTCGGGATCGATCATGCCGTCGAGCATCTTGGCCGAAGCGGGTTTGTCGGCGAGCAAGCCGCGTTCAGCGCTGCCGTCGCCCGATGCGCCGAAGTAGATCATGCGCAAACTGCGAGCGTGATCGGCGCCGAGTTCCGCCTCGGCTCCGCCTCGGTTGTCATCGAAGTAGACCTGGTAGAAGAACTTGTCGTTGGCCGTGTAACGCTCCCGCCAGAGGTCGAGCGAGTTGTCCGGGCCAGTCGGGATATACGGCACGCTGAGCCCGCAGACCGCCGACACCTTGTCGGCGTGTAGCCGAGCGGTGTTCCAGGCGATCGGCGCTCCCCAGTCGTGACCGACGACGATGCCCGTGCCGTCGCCGAGCGCATCGATCACGGCCGCAGCGTCGTTCGTCAACTCGCGCAGCGCCTAGGACTCGATGTCGGTCGGGTTCGACGAGTTGCCGTAACCCCGCACACTCATCGCCGCCACGGTGTACCGGTCGGCGAAGTAATCCATCTGATGACGCCACGAGTACCAAAGCTCGGGCCAGCCGTGGATGCAAAGCATCAACGGGCCGCTGCCTTGGACCGCGACCTCGATGGAGATATCGCCGTTCTGGACCGTAACGAAGGACCGCTCACTCATCTCCTGATGATCGCGCCGCCGGGCCTTACGAACTGCATTGAGCGGGGAGCTGGGCCGAGACCACGAGTACCCTCGGCCACGATGACCGACGAATCCCCCCTCAGTCGTGTCGGACGCGCCGCTCGCAACGCGCAGCTGGCCGGACTCGGCGGCAAAGTCGGTGCCCGATGGGGCGCTCACAAGGCCCGCAGCGTTTTCGCCAACGCCGAACGCAAACAAGAGCTCGATCGCGAGTTTGAATTGAAGACGGCCGAAGATGTCGTCAAGCGTCTCGGCAACATGAAGGGTGCGTTCATGAAGCTCGGCCAGATGGCGAGCTATCTGGACCAGGGCATGCCCGACCACATGCGCAAGACGCTGGCTGTGCTGCAACAAGACGCTCCACCGATGAGCCGCGGTCTCGTGGTCGACGCCGTCACCCGTGAACTCGGTGGTCCGCCCTCTGAGCGCTTCGCCGAGTTCGACCTTGAACCCATTGCGGCGGCGTCGATCGGCCAGGTCCACCGAGCGATGACCCACGACGGCCAGGCCGTCGCCGTCAAGGTCCAGTACCCGGGCGTCGACGAGGCCATCGCCAATGACCTGAGCAACGCCGATCCGCTGCTGCGGATCATGCGTCGAGCGTTTCCGAGCCTCGATCCTGAGCCGCTGGTCCAGGAGCTGACCGAGCGGCTGGTCGAAGAGGTCGACTACGAGCTCGAGGCCCGCAATCAGCAACTGTTCGCCGATTACTACGAGGGTCATCCCTTCATCCATGTGCCGGGCGTGCTGCCGGAGCTCTCGACGAGGCGTCTGCTCACGACCGAGCTGGCCTCGGGCCATCGGTTCGAAGACGTGCTCGACTGGTCACAAGAAGAGCGCAACCTGGCGGCCGAGACCCTGTATCGCTTCACGTTCGGGTCGATGTATCGCCTGCACGCGTTCAACGGCGATCCGCATCCCGGGAACTACATCTTCCGCCCCGGAGGCGAAGTCACGTTCCTGGACTACGGGCTCGTCAAGCACTTCGACCAAGACGCCATCGACGGGTTCATGTCGTTGATCAAGGCGATGGTCATGGACGACGACATGGCGACCTATCGCAGCGAAGCGATCCGCCAAGATCTATTGGCGCCAGCGGCGGCCGACGAAGTCACCGAAGACCAGATCCGGAAGTACTTCGCGCACTTCTACGAGTTCGTTCTCCGGGACGAGGAGTACACGACCACCCCGGAGTATGCGTCGGCCACGGTGCGCCAGATCTTCGCCTTTGATCAGGCAACCGATGGCATCGCCAAGTTCACGAACATGCCGCCGAACTACACGATCGTGCAGCGCATCAACCTGGGTTTGCTTGCGGTGTTCGGCGAGCTCGAAGCGACCGCCAACTGGCGTCGTATCGCCGAGGAGCTGTGGCCGTTTGTTAATGGTGAGCCGTCGACGCCGATGGGCGAGCGGATCGCGACGGAGTGGGGCACCGGCTACGGCAGCTGAGCGCCCGGTACGCGGCATCGACGTGGTGGATGTCGACAATGTGACTGCTGAGGACAGGGTCATCTTCGGTGTGGCAGAAACCCGTCGTCGTACGCACGTTCGATCGTGTGGGGCTGGCTAGGGTGCTGTCGTGAGTGACCGTTTGGTGGTGCAAGGCGCCCGAGAACACAATCTGCAAGACGTCGATGTCGACCTTCCTCGCGA
>CALLPT010000249.1 GCA_938015575.1 uncultured Acidimicrobiales bacterium | reverse complement strand
GCTTGCCTTCCCCGATCCCGCCGCTCGTTGGCCTAAGGCGTCCCAAGCCCGCTTTGACGAGCTGCTCGACCAGGCGGCAGATGTCGTCGTGGTCGACACGAAGCTGCCGAAGACAGCCGCCGAGGCCGGCAAGGCCTTCGGGAAACGCGATCGCTGGCTGCAAGACAACGCCGACGAGGCCATCGTCGTCTTCGACGGCAAGCACAACGGGGTCGGCGCCCAGGCCCGTGCCTTCGAAAAGGCCCTCGGCGACGAGGTGTGGGTGCTCGACCCCGGCACCGCGTAGTCGACGTCGGCCAGCAGCTTCTAGGTCAGACGGCGTGTTCGGTTTGCGCTGCGTCGAAACGCTGGGTCAATATCTCTGTTCCGGACACGGCGGAGACGACATGAGCGTCGATTCCTTTTCGACCACCACACCCGTGGGGCCCTTGGCGGGGACCCCTGGCCCAGTCACTGGGCCAGTACCACTGCCCACGACATTCCGAGACGCCGCGCGCCCGGTGACGACGTTTCAGCGTGCAGTGCTGAGCCGCCCGGGCGAGCGGGTCGATCTCGCTTCCGACATCATGAGCCGGTACATGCCCGGCCCACCCGCGGTCGTCGAGATGCCTCGGCGGCGCCGCCGGGTCAGCTCGCCGCTGCGTCTGAGGTAGCGACCGCGTCGAGCCGCTCCAGCGTCTTCTCCATGTTCGCCGGATGCTTCTTGGGATAGCCAGCGAGTTCGATGAACTGCGGGCTGAGCGCCGTTGACCAATCGAAGGTTTCGGTCACGAGCGTGCCCTCGTCATTCGGTTCGAGTTCGTAACGCCAGCGGTGCTTGCCGAAGTGCGCCCACGCGATACGCCGGTTCTCTTCGAACTCGACGACCGTGCTGCGCATGTCGTAGGGAACGACGATCTTCATCTTCATGCCGAACTTCGATCCCATCTTGAGACGTTCGGGATCGTCGAGCTTGGCCCCGCGCACGGTGCCGGAGCCGTCGATCTCAGCGTGGCGCGACGGGTCGGCGAGGATGTCGAAGATGACCTCGGCCGGCGCATTGATCTGGCGGCTTACGGAGACGGAACGTTGCTTGGTCATGAAGCTTCCTTTGGCGGGTTACTTGCCCAAGACGGAGCGTAATGCACCCTCGAGCGTGGGATCCTCGAAGCTGAAGCCTGCGCCCGACAGCGCAGCTGGGGTTCCCCGGGTCGACCACATGATGAGCTGCTCGACGAGCTCCGCGCCGAAGAGCAGCTTGGGTGCGAAGAGCGGAGTGGGCACCAGCGTCGGCCGCTTGAGAACTCGACCGAGCGTCTTGGTGAAGTCGTTGTTGGTCACGCTTTCTGGCGCCACCAGGTTCACGGGTCCGGCTACGTCACTGTGCAGCAGAAACGTAAGCGCTCGCACCTCGTCGTTGAGTGAGATCCAGGGGAAGTACTGCTTGCCTGAGCCGAAGCGGCCCCCGAGCCCGAGCTTGAAGAACGGCAATTGCCGCTTGAGGGCCCCGTCGTTTGCGTCGAGCACCACAGCGGTCCGAGCGAAGGCGGTGCGGATCCCTGCGTCTATGGCCGGTTGGGCGGCAGCTTCCCAAGCGTGGACCACGTCGGCGAGAAAACCCGGGCCCTTCGGTTCGGACTCGTCGAGAAGATCGTCGCCCCGATCCCCGTAGTACGAGATGCCACTGCCGGACACAAGGACGGCCGGCGCACGATCCAAGTTGGCCAGTGTGGTTGCGAGCAGCTTGGTGCCGTCGACGCGGCTGTCCATGATGATCTTCTTGCGCTCATCGGTCCATCGCTTGTCGCCGATCCCGGCACCGGCAAGATGGACGACAGCGTCGATGCCTTCGAGGCTGGCCGCGTCGATGGTGCCACCGGCCGGGTCCCAACGGATCTCGTCGGCGCCGGCTCGAACGTCGCGCCGAACAAGCGCGATCGGGCGGTGTCCGGCGGCTCGAAGCGACGCGGACAGCGCGGTGCCGATCATTCCTGAAGCGCCGCTGATCGCGATCTGCATGTTGTCCATGATGTGTCCCTCGGTCGAAAGGGTGGGATTCCTATGGTCGCAGGATGACGCCGAACTTGGCGAGTTCAGCGAGAACGAGCTGAACCGGTGCGGTGTGCGTAGGTCACAGGCCCACCCCTCAGAGGCCCAGGCGTTCGGCGAGGTCGCTGGTGAAGCGGCGATCGGGATCGACCTGGGAGCGCACTCGCTTCCATGCATCGAGTCGCGGGTAGCCGGCCTCGAAGGTCGCCGGCGACATACGGGCGTCTTTGGCCAGGTAGAGGCGCCCACCAGCCTCGACGACCTGGCGGTCGAATGACTCGAGTGCGGCGAGCGCCGCGGCCGTTGCCGGAACGTCGACGGCGAGGGTCCAGCCCGGTTTCGGGAATGAGAGCGGCGCGGGGTTCTCGGCACCGAACCGCTTCAGCACGGCGAAGAACGCGGGTTGCGCAGCGAAGTCGGCGCAGATCGATCGCAACGCGTCGTCGGAGTCGACCACGCACTGCCACTGCACGAAGCCGGTCGATCCGTAGAGCCGATTCCAATCACGGATCGCATCGAGCGGATGGAAGAAGGCCGTGATCGACTCGTGGGTGACGGTCGGTTCAGACGGCGCCTTGCGGAACCACAGCTCGTTGAACGATTTGACTAACGGTCGTTGCACCCAGCGCAGCGGCGGCATCGGGGGCAGCGCCACAGACGGGGTGTTCGGGCGACGAAGCGGCCCCGCAGGGTGAGCACCGACATCGGCCGAGTCAGCGAAGCCGCCCTGGGTCAACACGCCGCGTCCACGACGCAGCAGGTCGACCCAGGCGACGGAGAAGTCGTGCCCCGCGTCGCTCGCTTGCATTACGGCCATCAGCTCATCGAGCGTGTCGTGTCGACTCGTCTCAACCGAAATGGTCGAACTCGAAACCGCGGCCATTTGGATGACGGCATCGATGATGACGCCGGTGAGCCCCATCCCGCCGACCGTCGCCCAGAACAGCTCAGGCTCGACGGTCGGCGAGCATTCGACGAGCGAGTCGTCCGCAAGGCGCAGGGTGAGCTGTTGAACGTGTTGACCGAAGCTGCCGTCGCGATGGTGGTTCTTGCCATGAATATCCGCGGCGATTGCACCCCCAACGGTCACGTTGCGGGTGCCGGGCGACACCGGCACGAAAAAGCCGAGGGGGATGCCGGTTTCGATGAGATCGCCGATCGTGGCGCCCGCGTCAGCGCGGATCACTCCGGTTGTTCGGTCGTCCCAGACGAGACGCCGACACGAGGTCGTGATGACCGCAGTGCCGTCGCGCCGTTGCGCAGCATCGCCGTAGCTTCGGCCCAGGCCACGGGCAATCACCTCGCGCCCGCCAACGGCCGCGGTTGCGAGTTCGGTCCGCGTCGCCGGCTCGACGGTGCGCATCGTGACGGGCTGGTAGCGACCCCAGCCCGTGACCGGCTCCTCGGTCACGAGTACAGGCCGATGCTGTAGAGGATCACCCACAAGGCCCCCATCGCCAGCATCCCGATATCTCGAAGCACGAGGACATCGGGCGCTTCGCCGTCGCCACGCCACGACAGCATGAGATACCGGCCGATCGCGACGACGAAGGGAAGCGCGGTCAGTTTCAGGAAGAGTTCACCTGTGGCGCCGCCCGTGTGATTGCCAGCTTCGGCGACCGCCCAAGCCGCGTAGGCGCCTACGGCCAGCAACGCGGAGCCGGCAGCCACGGCACGTAGCGATCCGGCGGTGTAGCTCGCGAGCACCGGCCGGCTCGGGGTGTTGCCCCCGAGCGTCAGTAGCTCACCGAGCCGCTTCCCCGTGATCACAAAGAGTGCGCCCGCCGAGACCACAACCAGGAACCAAGCACTCAAGCTCGTGTCGGTCGCCGCGCCACCGGCGGCGGCCCGCAACAGGAAACCAGCGCTCACGACGAGCAGTTCGAGCCACGGCACCCGCTTCAGGAAGTTCGAATAGGTCATGCTCAGTGCCGCATAGGCCACGAGCAGGGCGGCGAACGGCCATGACACGAATGGGGCGACGACAAACCCGATGGCCAAGAGGGCGACAAACAGCATCGTCGCCCGGCGGGATGAAATCGCGCCGCTCGCGATCGGTCGATGCTGCTTCTTCGGATGTAACCGGTCCGCTTCGGCATCAATCAGATCGTTGACGACGTAGCCGGCAGAAGAGACGGCGCAGAACAGCAGGAACGCCAACACGGTCGTCGCGAACACGGACCCCTCGTCGAGACGACCTGCCGCGCCGGGCGCGGCGAAGATCAAGAGGTTCTTGGTGTATTGGTGGGGCCGCAGCAATCGCAGCGCGGAGCCAATCACCCGGCCGAGATGCGCCGCCACACCGGTCCGGGCAGCGAGCGCAACACCCGGCCGACGGGCGCGAGTGCGTTGGGGGAGTGGATGACGGCGCGGCCGGCCATCGCTCCGGCGAACATGTCCTCGGCGACGGCGGCAGGGGTCGTCGCGAACGGGGCTGCGTCGAGGCCCTCGGTCATACGGCCGTGGACGAACCCGGGCCGCACGATCGAAACCTCGACGCCGACCTCGCGCGCCGGTGCACGGAGCTCGGTGGCGAAAGCGTCGAGCCCGGCCTTGGCGCTGCCATAGATCAGGTTGCCCACGCGAGGGCGCACCGCGGCGATTGACGAGATGATCATGAGCCGTGCTCCCGGCTGGCCACGAAGAACCTCGATCGAGGCAAGGGCCGACGAAACGGCGCCGGCAAAGTTGAGATGCACGAGTTCTGCCGCGGCGTGCGGGTCATGAGCGAGGTCGAACGGCTGGCCGAGCGCGCCGAAGGCGATCAGGATCGTGTCGAACGGGCCGTGCTGCTCGTCGAGGGTGTGCAGTGCCCCGCTGTGGGTGGCGGTTGCGGCGCCGTCGAACCCGGCAACCTCGACCCGAACGTCAGGATGCGAGGCCAGCATCGAAGCCGCGGCGTCGTCAACCGTTCCTCCGGCACGGCCCGCAAGCACCAGCCGGTCGAGACCTGCTGCGACACAGCGTTCGGCGAACGCGAGCGCGATCTCGCTACCTCCTCCGAGGATCAACAACGAACGAATGGGATGCGTCGGAGTTGTGGGCACGGGCGAAGTCGCGCTCATGCGCGTGGCCCTGCTGTTCTCTCTAGGCTGTGCGACGTGTCAACGCGCATGCTGATCTTTCTGTCACTGCTGTGCGGCATTGCCATTCTGGTGGCATTCGCGCTCCAAGTCACGCTTGGCTAAGACTCGGTACGCTGGACAGCCATGACCCATCATGATCTCGTCATCATTGGCGGCGGCCCCGCCGGCTACGCAGCGGCGCTGTACGGCGCGGGCGCTGGCCTCAACGTTGGTCTCGTCGAGCGGCACAAGCTCGGCGGCACCTGCCTCAACGTTGGCTGCATTCCGGCAAAGGAACTGCTCGAGACCGCCCACGTCTTCCGCACCGTCGGCCATGCGGCAGATTTCGGCATCACCTCGTCGGCTCCCGTGGTCGATATGGGCGTCGCGCAAACTCGCAAGCAGAAGATCATCGACACCCTGGTCGGCGGACTTGGCTCTTTGTTGAAGGGTCGCAAGGTCACCGTCTACGACGGCAACGGGGCACTCCAGCCGAACCGGGGCGTCCAGGTCCGCGGCGGAAGCTCCGGCGATGTCGACTTGACCGGCGATCATGTCCTGATTGCGACCGGTAGCACGCCTCGGACACTGCCCGGCTTCGACATCGACGGTCGGCTGGTCATGACGAGCGACGAGTTCCTTTCGCTCGATCACATCCCGAACTCGGTCGCCGTCATCGGTGGTGGCGCTATCGGCAGCGAGTTTGCGTCGCTGCTCACCGACCTCGGCTCGAGCGTGCATCTGTTCGAGTACATGCCCCGACTGATCGCGGGCGCCGACGACGACTGCTCGAAGCTTCTTGAGCGCTCCTTCACCCGTCGAGGCATGACGGTCAAGACCGGTGTCGGCGTGACCGGCCATGAACCGCAGCCCGGCGGCGGCACGCGCCTGTCTTACGGCGAGGGCGAAACGGTCGACGTCGACCTCATCGTCATGTGCGTCGGACGCGCTCCGGTGACCCGAGGACTCGGCCTGGCGGCGACTGCCGTGCAGACCGACGACCGCGGCTTCGTGCAGGTCGACGCTTCGCTGCGGACCGCCGAGGCCGGCGTGTTCGCCGCAGGTGATGTGATCGACACGGCCCAGCTCGCCCACATCGGATTCGCCGAAGGCATGCAGGTCATCAAGGAGATCCTCGGCGAACCAGCACCACCGGTGGACTACGCAAACGTGCCCTGGTGCATCTACTCGCACCCCGAGGTCGCCTTTGCCGGTATGACGGAAGCCCAGGCAAAAGAAGCGGGTTACGACATCGTGGTCGACAAGCATCGCTTCGCTGGCAACGGTCGCGCCATGATCGTCGGTGACACCGAAGGCCTGGTCAAGATCGTCGCCGAGAAGAACGCCGCTGGGCATGGTGGTCGCATTCTTGGCGTGCACATGATTGGCCCGTGGGTCACCGAACAGCTCGGCCAGGGGTATCTGGCCGTCAACTGGGAAGCTTCGGTCGATGAGATCGCCGCTTTCATCCAGCCCCACCCGACGATCAGCGAAACGTTTGGCGAGACCGTGCTGGCGTTGACCGGCCGCGGTCTCCACTGATCATCCCCTTCCGCAACCGACCCGCTCTCTCGTTCGACCCTCGAACCCGTAACTCACAAGGATTCCGCAATGGCTGACGTCACGATGCCACAGCTCGGTGAAACCGTCACCGAAGGCACCATCACTCGCTGGTTCAAGCAGCCGGGCGAGTCGGTAGCGCTCGACGAAGTTCTCTTCGAAGTCTCGACCGACAAGGTCGATTCCGAAGTCCCCTCGCCCGTCGCGGGCGTACTGACCGAGATCGTCGTGCCCGAGGGCGAAACGGTCGACGTCGGGGCCGTGTTGGCCGTGATCGGCGACGGCGCCGCAGCACCTGCGGCTGCGCCCGCGCCTGCCGCCGAGCCAGCGCCCGCGCCTGAGCCGGCTCCCGCGCCTGAGCCCGCGGCCGCCACTGCGCCCGCGCCTGCTGCTGCGCCAGCTCCCGTACCGGCGGCCGTCACGCCGCCGCCACCTCCGCCTCCTCCTCCGGCACCTGTTGCCGAACCGCCTGCCGCTCCCGGCGACACGGGCGCCGAGGGCGTGCTCCTCTCGCCAGTCGTGCGCCGGCTGATCGCCAACAATGGTCTCGACGTCTCGACGATCCAGGGCACGGGCGTCGGCGGCCGGATCACCCGCGCCGATGTCGAAGCGGCCATCAGTGCCCAACGCGACGCAGCCCCTGCCCCGGCTGCAGCGCCTGCCCCGGCTCCCGCCCCTGCCCCGGCTGCAGCGCCAGCGCCTGCCCCGGCTGCGGCGCCTGCCCCGGCTGCAGCTGCGGCGTCGACCTCGACCGAGCTGGCGGCTGTCGTTGCCCCACTTCCGGCCAACGCTCGCGACACGATCGTTCCCCTGAACCGGATCCGGGCGACCACGGCCGACTACATGGTCGAGTCCAAAAAGGTTTCCCCCCACGTTCTCACTGCGATCGAAGTCGACTACGAAAACGTTGAGCGCGTGCGCCGGGCGCACAAGGCGCGGTTCAAGGCCGAAGAGGGCTTCAGCCTGACCTACCTGCCGTTCATCAGCCGGGCGCTCGTCGACGCGCTCCGCGACTTCCCTCACATGAACGCGTCGATGGGCGATGGTGAACTCACCGTCCACGGCGCGGTGAACCTCGCGATCGCCGTGGACCTCAACTTCGAGGGCCTCCTTGCCCCGGTCGTTCGCGATGCCGACGGCAAGCGCATGCGAGCCATCGCACGCGACGTCGTCGATCTCGCCACCCGGGCTCGGGCCAAGCAGCTGTCGGCCGACGAGATCACCGGCGGCACCTTCACGATCACCAACGCCGGTCAGTACGGCACGATGATGCAGTTCCCGATCATCAACCAGCCCCAGGTTGCGATCCTTTCGACCGACGGCATCAGCCGCAAACCGGTTGTCATCACCGATGACTACGGCAACGAATCGATCGCCATCCACTCAGTCGGTGTCCTCGCACTCGCGTGGGATCACCGGGCCTTTGACGGTGCCTACGCTGCCGCCTTCCTGGACCGGATCCGCACCATTATCGAGACGCATGACTGGGAGGCGGAGCTCCAGTAGTGCCGGATCGGCTGCCGCTCCATGTCCGTTGGCTCGGGCGCGTCCCATACGCCGAAGCGTGGGATCTTCAACGCTCGCTGAATCGCGGCGACCGCAACCACCTGCTGCTGCTCGAGCATCCCCCGGTCTTCACCCTCGGGCGAAGCTCAGACCCGGCAAACATCCTTGTGGACCCGGCATCGGTCGGCGCCAGCATGCACGAGGTCGACCGCGGCGGCGACGTCACGTTGCACGCGCCCGGCCAGCTGGTGGGCTATCCGATCCTCTCGGTGCCTGGCCGAGGGGGCCTGGCCGACACGGCCAAGTTCGTCGAGTCGATCGAGCAGTTGCTTATCGACGCGCTCGCCGACCTCGGTCTGCCGGGAGCTGGCCGCCTCGATGGTTACACCGGCGTCTGGCTCGACGCCGATGGTCCGAATCCGCGCAAGATCGCGGCAATCGGCGTGCGGCTCAAGCGTCGTCGGTCGATGCACGGCTTCGCACTGAACGTCGACATCGATCACGGCTGGTACGACCACATCGTGCCGTGTGGCATCGCGGACAAGGCCGTCACGTCGCTGCGGGCCGAAGGCCTCGAGGTCACGATGCAACAGGTCGTCGACGCGGTCGTCGCCCAAGCCGAAGGGCGGTGGGAGACGGGCGAGCTCGACCGAGCCGACGTGGCGTGGAAGCATCGTCCTGAAGACCTCTCGGCGTTCTCCCGTGGCCTCGGCCCCGGCGAGACTCCCAAGCCGCAACAGCCGGCCGGCACCCCGGTGCGCCTGCTCGGACGGTTGGCCGACGCTGGCGTCGACGAGGGTCTCGAGATCGGCGCCATCAAGCCGGACTGGATGAAGGTCAAGGCCAATCTGGGTCCCGAGTATCGGCGTCTCAAGTCGGTCATGCGCGACCTCGACCTGGTGACCGTTTGCGAAGAAGCCGGCTGCCCCAACATCTTCGAGTGTTGGGCCGACGGCACGGCGACCTTCATGATCAATGGGGAACGTTGCACGCGGGCGTGCGGCTTCTGTCTGGTCGACACCCGCAAGCCCGAACCTCTCGATCCCGATGAGCCTCGCCGGGTCGCCGAGGCGGTCGAGAAGCTCGGCCTGTCCTATGCCGTGATCACGACGGTCGCCCGCGACGATCTCGACGACCACGGCGCCTCGGGCTTCGTCAACACGGTCGCTGCGATCCGCGATCGCGTGCCAGGGTGTCGCGTCGAGTTCCTGATCAGCGATTGCAAAGGCGACGCAGCCGCGCTCGACGCCATCTTCGCCACCCGGCCCGACGTGCTGAACCACAACATCGAATCCGTCGCCCGGCTACAGCGAGCGGTGCGCCCATCTGCCGGCTATGCCCGGTCGCTTGCCGTGCTGGCTCGGGCCAAGGCCGCAGGGCTCACGACGAAAAGCTCGATCATTGTCGGCATGGGCGAGACCGTCGAAGAACTCGCCGGCACGCTCGCAGATCTTGCTGCGATCGGCACCGACATCGTGACGATCGGCCAGTATCTTCGCCCGACGACGAACCACCTGCCGATCCATCGCTGGGTGCCGCCGCATGAGTTCGACAACCTCAAGGCTCTTGGCGAGTCGATGGGCATCGGCCATGTCGAATCGTCGCCGCTCACCCGCAGCAGTTATCACGCCCGCCAAGCCGAGGAAGCCGCCACCGGCTGACACAAGCCCGATGCTGACTCGCTTCTGCGACCGTCGTAAGGTCGGTGCAGGAGCTACAGGTCGCAGGGGGACACGTGATCGACGCCGCCGAGAGCGCACGCACCATCGTCGAGGCGTTGCGAGAGACCGAGGCCGAGTCCGAGGACGCCCGGGTGCTCAGCGGTCGCGCCGTCGAGTTGTTGCACCAAGCCGAACTCACGCAGCTCGTCACGCCGGCCGCGTTCGGAGGGCATCAACGCTCACCGCGTGCCCTCGTCGAGGCCGAACGCGTGGTCGCTCATGGCAGTCCGACTGCTTCGTGGGTGCTCATGGTCACCGGCGCGCACACGTTCATCGCCGGCCGCTTGCCGCTCGAAGGCCAGGCCGAAATCTTCGATGGCACTCCCGGGATGTTGATCCCCGGCGTGCCCAGTCCTCGGGGGACCTGCCACAAGGTTGACGGGGGTTATGTCGTCAGTGGACGGTGGCCCTATGCCAGCGGAGCCGATCACGGCGACTGGGTGATCGTGGGCGCTCGAGGTATTCGCAACGAGGCTGACGAGTCGTGCCCATCGCTCTTGGTGTTCGTCCCCAAGGCCAACGTCGAACTCGACGACACCTGGTTCACCCTCGGCATGCGCGGTACCGGTTCCAAGGACCTGATCTTGGACAACGTCTTTGTCCCCGAACATCTCGCCGTGCCGATGGGGGCCGCACAACAAGGCACACTGCCCGATGTCGACGTTGCCCTGTACCGGCTGCCGATTCGGCCGACGCTTGCGACGTTCCTGCTCGGCACCATCGTCGGTATGTCGCAGCGGGGCCTCGAACTGTTCATGACCCAGGCCCGGACGCGCATCGATGCCTATACCGGCGCCGAAAAGGTGCACAGCGCTGGCATCCAGCGACGGGTCGCCGAGGCGAGCGGCGAGATCTCGTGCGCATGGTCGCTGACGATGCAGAACTGCGACCTGCTCGAGGCGGCCATGGAGCGTCCCGAGCCGATGGCGATCGGAGACCGTGCGCAAGTGCGCTGGAACGCGGCCTATGCAGCTGAGTTGTGTCAACGGGCGGCCACGCGTCTGTTCACCGGCGCCGGTTCCGGCGCAACCTTTGATGCCAACGTGCTCCAAGGCGTCTTCCGTGACATCACCACGGCGACCCGTCACGCGATGCTCGACCTCGACAACCACTACGAGATGCAAGGCAAGAACCTGCTCGGCGTGGAACTCGAAGACGCTGCGGTTTGACGGCGCTCGTCGTTTGAGGGCCGAAGCACGTCCGCCCAAAGTCCGGCCGCAACCGTCGTGGCATGATGGAGCGGGCGATCTCGGGTCTCGGGATCGAGAACAAGGGGGACTCTCGTGGCTGGACCACTCACCGGACTCAAGGTCATCGATTTCAGTCAGGTCGTCTCAGGGCCGTTCTGTGCGATGTTGCTTGCTGACCAAGGCGCCGACGTCATCAAGATCGAACCGCTCACAGGACCGGGGGACATGACACGGGGGATCGTGTCGTACATGAAGGGCGGCTTCCCGGCTCTGTTCATCAACAACAACCGGGGCAAGCAATGCCTGGGTCTTGACCTGACCCGAGATGAAGGTCGCCAGATTGCGCTCGACTTGTGCCGAGACGCCGACATCGTGCTGCAGAACTTCCGGCCCGGAGCAATGGCTCGCCTCGGCCTCGATTACGAGTCGATCGCGGCCATCAATCCCGACGTCATCTACTGCTCGATCAGCGGCTTTGGCGAGACCGGGCCGTACTCGGATCGACCGTCGCTCGACCCGGTGATCCAGGGGTTGACCGGCATGGTGTCGCGGCAGATGAATCCGGACATCCCGTTCCCGGATCTCGTCCGCAATCTGATCTGCGACAAGAGCACCTCGCTCACCGCCGCGCAGGCAATCACCGCGGCGCTGTTCGCCCGCGAGCGTGGCGAAGGCGGCCAGCATGTGCAGGTCCCGATGCTCGATGCGGCCATGTACTTCTTCTGGAACGACGGGATGATGGACCAGACCGTCATCGACGAAGACGCGACGGACGGTTTCCTGCTGGCCACCGCGTATCGACTCACCGACTGCGCTGACGGCCAGATCGTGTACTTCGTCGCCAACGATGCCATGCGCATGGCCCTGTTCGATGCGCTGGGCCATCCCGAGTGGGGCGAGGACCCACGGTTCGAATCGATGGCGGCTTTGTCCGAGGGCGACAACTATGCGGCGATGGGTGCACTGGTCGCCGAGGCATTCCTTGGAATGACGGTCGAGGCCGCGCTCGACGCCCTCGTCGCGAACCAGGTGCCATCGGGCCCCATCCTGTCTGCCGAAGAAGCCATCGCCCACGAACAGGCCGTGCACAACGGCACGATCCAGACGTTCCAGCATCCCGACGCGGGCACGATCCAGGCGGCCAAGCCGGGTGCTCAGTTCTCCAAGACCGATGTTGAACTCGCTGGCTGGTTCCGGGCTCGTGGCGCGGACAATGCCGAGATCCTTGCGTCGATCGGTCGCAGCGCGGAACAGATCGCCGCACTCCAAGCCGAGGGTCACGTCGGCACATGAGCTGAGCGGCTCGCTCAGCGTTGCGTCGCCAGCGGCGCGACACCTGCCTCGAGTACTCGGATCAGGTCATTGGGATCAAGGGAGATGTCCAGGCCGCGCTGGCCGCCGCTGACATAGATGCGGACGCAGATCTCGGCGGTTTCATCGAGGAACGTCCGATGCTGCTTCTTCTGGCCGAACGGGCTGATGCCACCGGCGACATAGCCGGTCGCCCGTTCGGCGTCGACGAGATCGGCCATCGCCGCTCGTTTCGCGCCGGCTGCGCGCGCCAGTGCCTTGAGGTCGAGCATCTCGGCCACGGGCACGATCGCGACGACGAGCTCGCCCCGGTCGCCATCCAGACGCGCCATGAGCGTCTTGAACACGACGTCGGGCTCTAGCCCGAGGACCTCGGCGGCTTCCATGCCGAACGATGTCGCTGCCGGATCATGCTCGTAGCGGTGCAACTCATAGGTGATGCCAGCGTTGTCGAGGAGCACCGTCGCCGGGGTCTGCACAACCCAAGTATGGGTGGCGCGGCGCATTACTTCGGCAACGAACGAACGTCCACCCGTAACAGGTGTCAGACACCGCTACGGGTGGGCCTAGCCTCCTGGACGTGATCGAGGTGCACGGCGCGACGGTGCTGCTGATGTGGGCGACGGGCGGGCTGCTGTTCCTGTGGGTCACATCGCGTCGCCGCGAAGTCGGCATCGGGTACGGCTGGACGATGCGCCTCACCTACATCGCCATCGGTGCAATCGGCATCGTGACCGGCATGGTCGGTACTCCCTATTGGCCACGCGAAATCGCCGGGATAGCGATGCTGTGCGCAAGCGCCTATGCGCTCTTGGTGTCGTGGCAGCGGCGAAAGGCCGGAGTCGCCGGCCAGCGAGAAGTCATCGAACGCCGCAGTGAGCGGGTTGCCGAGATGACCGGCATCGACAAGGAAGAACAGCGCTTCGACAAAGACGCCGCCGAGTTCCCTCCGGTACTCGATCTCATCCCGGCGGTCATCGGTGCAGCGGCGCTGATCGCCGGCGCCATCAACTCGACCGGGGGTTGGGACGGAGGCACCACCTGGCTCGCTCTGTTCCGCTTGCTGGCCGGTGCCGCGTTCCTTGGCGCGGTGAGCGATGCCATGTTGCTGGGCCATTGGTACTTGGTGCAGCCGGGTCTGGCCCGCTCACCGATCCTCGAACTCGTGCGCTGGACCGCGATCACCTGGGTTCCGCACACGATCGCCTTCCTACTGCCAACCGGCATGTGGACCGTCCTCAACGGAACGATCGACGACGGCTACGGGGGAGCGCTCGGTTGGTTCTGGCTCGCGTCGACCGTGGCCACGATCATCTTGGTCGGCGTCACGCGAGCAGCGCTTCGCGAACGCCAATATTCGGCGGTCATGGCCGCGACCGGTTTGCTGTATCTCGCCATCCTGACCGCGTTCGGCCAAGACCTTGTCGCCCGCATCCTCCTGGGCATCGAGCTCTAACCATCGCGAAAAGTTGCAGGTGTCAGAGAACCGCAACGGTTGACGGCCAACGAGGCCGTGTGCCCAATTTTGGGGGTGTGTTCTGGGTTGCCCGTTGCGGTTTCTCCGATCCTGAGGCAATACTTGTGCCCCGGAGCGGGCGGTAGGGCTCTCGATCGCGGGCGTCGTACCCAAGCGATCAGGAGAAGTCGTGCCAAGAGCAACCTGGAGTGGAGCCATCAGTTTCGGACTGGTGACCGTGCCCGTTCGCCTGTACACGGCCGTGTCGCGCAAGTCGGTGCGCTTCAATCAGCTGGACCAGCGCACCGGCAGTCGCATCAAGCGCAAATGGGTCTCGGCCCTTGACGGCGAAGAGGTGCCGAACGACGAACTCGTTCGTGGCTACGAGATCACCTCGGGCAACTTCGTCACGATCAGCGACGAAGAACTCAAGTCGCTCGACCCCGAGGCTTCACGCACCATCGACATCGTCGAGTTCGTGGATCTCGACGAGATCGAGCCGCTCATGTACGACAACGCCTATTACCTCGAGCCCGACGAGCTCGCCGCAAAGGCCTACAAGGTCCTGGTCGAGGCCTTGAGCCGCGCCAACAAAGTCGCGATCGCACGCATCGTGATGCGCAACAAGGAGTACCTCGCCGCCGTTCGTCCGAGCAACGGCGTCTTGGTGCTGTCGACGATGTGTTACGCCGACGAAGTCAACGCCGCTTCGGAGATCGATGGCATCGCCAAGGCCCACGAGATCGAAGTATCCGACGCCGAAATAGCGATGGCCGAACAGCTCATCGGCGCGCTCGAAGCCGACTTCGACCCCGAGAAGTACAGCGACGGCTACCGCGAACGGGTGCTCGAGTTGATCCAGCGCAAGGCCGACGGCGAAGACGTTCTCGTGCTCGAAGAATCCGCTCCGGCCGCGAGCTCGCAGGTCGTCGACCTGATGGCCGCACTCGAGGCAAGCGTGTCCGCGGCCAAGGAAGCACGTGGACGTCATCCGTCCGCAGGCGAGAAGAAGCCGGCCAAGAAGAAGGCAACGAAGGCCAAAGCCAAGAAGGCTTCGTAGACGCGACGCGATTCCTGATTCACTAGGGGCGTGGCAAAGGGGAGCGAGATCGAGGTCGAGGTCGGCGAGCGCAAGCTTCGTTTGACCAACCTCGAAAAGGTCCTCTACCCCGAAGAGGGCTTCACCAAGGCGCAGGTCATCGACTACTTCGTACGCATCGCTCCCGTGATGTTGCCCCACATCGAGGACCGGGGTATCACCATGCGCCGCTATCCCGATGGCGTCGACGCCGACTCGTTCTTCAACAAGCGATGCCCCGACTGGAAACCCGACTGGATGCAAGCAGTCCGCGGACCAGGCGAGAGCTCGGGTGCGATCGAGTACTGCCAGCTGAGCGAGGTTGCCGCGCTTGCCTGGTCGGCCAATCTCGCGGCGCTTGAGATCCATTCGCCGATGGCTCGAGCCCGCGACATCGAAGCCCCGACCATGGTCGTCTATGACCTGGACCCGGGCGAAGGGACTTCGATCACGGAATGCTGCGGGATCGCACTCGTCCTGCGAGATCTGCTGGCCACGGTCGATCTGCAGGCGTGGGCGAAGACGTCGGGCTCCAAAGGCATGCAGCTCTACGTGCCACTCAACACGCCCCATGAGCATGGTCACGCCAGCTCCTTTGCCCGAGCGACCGGCCAGCTACTCGAACGCGATCTTCCCGACCAGGTCACGACCACGATGGCGAAGGCGAAACGTACCGGCAAGATCTTCATCGACTGGAGCCAGAACAGTCGTCACAAGACAACGATCGCGCCCTACAGCTTGCGGGCCCGCAGTCGTCCCACGGTGTCCACGCCCATCTCGTGGGACGAGGTCGCGGCCGGCGCCGAAGGTGCACCGTTGGTTTTCACCGCGGCCGATGTCTTGGCACGCGTCGACGACGTCGGCGACCTGTTTGTGGACACGATCACACTCGAACAACGACTGCCCACGGGCGCCGGGTAACGTCGAATACTGATTCGCACTGTCACCAACCAGCGGGAGACCAATCGTGACAACCCCCGAACTCAAGCTCAGCCGCCGAGCTCCGGCATCGAGCGGACTCCACGGAGTCCCGATGACCAGCGAGGCCGTCAGCGACGAAGCTGGCGAGTTTCCTTGGAAGCAGATCGCAGCGCAGGGCTTCGGGGGCAGTGTCGGCGAGAGCTGCATGCTGACCGTTGGCGACAAGGTCACCTGCCTGATCGGACTCGGTGCCGCCGACGCCATCGACGCCCAGGTCTGGCGCCGCGCCGGCGTCACGCTCGCCCGGGCTGCCTCGCGCGTCAAGTCCGCGTCGATCGAGGTGACCGGCGACAGCGATCTCGAGGCCGTGGTCGAAGGCCTCGTGCTCGGTAGCTACAGCTACAACGATTTCAAGAGCGACGCCAAGAAGCCGACGCTCAAGACGATCACCATTGCGGGCACGACGAGCAAGAAGTCGACCGAAGCGGTCGCGACCGGCGTTGCTCGCGCCGAGGCCGCCTGTCTGACCCGCGACTTCGTCAATGAGCCGGGCGGCAGCCTTACTCCCGAGAAGTTCGCCAACGAGGCTCGCAAGATTGCCAAGCAATCCGGTTTGACCATCAAGGTCCTCGGGTTGCCCGAGATCAAGAAGGCCAAGCTCGGTGGTCTCCTGGGCGTGAACCGTGGCAGCACGTTGCCGCCGCGCCTGGTCGAGATGTCGTGGCGCTCCGGTGTTCGCGGCGCGCCGACGATCGCCCTTGTCGGCAAGGGCATCACCTTTGACGCTGGTGGCCTGTCGATCAAGAGCACCGCGGGCATGTCGACGATGAAGTGCGACATGGGTGGCGGCGGTGCGGTGCTCGGCGCGATGTCGGCGCTCCCGAGCCTCAAGCCACGGGTCAACGTCAAGGCGTGGGTCCCGATGACCGACAACATGCTCGGCGGCGACGCGATGCGCATGGGTGATGTGCTCACGATGCGCAACGGCAAGACTGTCGAAGTCCTCAACACCGACGCCGAAGGGCGTCTGATCCTGGCCGACGGGCTGTCGCTGGCATCCGAAGCAAAGCCCGACGCGATCATCGACCTGGCCACCTTGACCGGCGCGGCGATGGTGTCACTTGGCAAGGACTACGCGGCGCTGATGTCGAACAATGATGACTTCGCTGCCCAGGTCGAAGCTGCCGCGGAGCAGGCAGGCGAGCTCGTGTGGCGTATGCCGCTTCCCGCCCGCTACCGCAAGTTGCTCGACTCGCCGCTCGCCGACATGAAGAACATCGGTGGTGCCTATGGCGGCTCCATCACGGCGGCACTGTTCCTGCAAGAGTTCGTCGCCGAGGGCATCCCGTGGGCGCACCTCGACATTGCCGGTCCGGCCTTTACCGACTCGGCCACCGAGCTCGGCCCCAAGGGCGGGTCCGGTTACGCGGTGCGGACCCTGCTCAACCTGATCGAAAACTTCACTGCGCCGACCGACGAGTAGGCCTCGACAATCGGCGCAGCAGGATTCCCGCGATCTGGCTCGTAGCTGGAGCGGTCTCAGGCGTCAGGGTTCGATGGGCGCTCCGGCGACAAGTGATCAAAGGTCGGGAGCTCGCGCAGCTCCAACATCGCGGCCACGATGTCGAGGCCCTCAGAGGCCAGCGCGCCCCGGGTTGACGACACGTGGCCGTCGAGGTCGATGAGGATGCTCGTCGGCTGCTGGACAATGCTGAAGCGGCGCCAGAGCTCGAGCTCGTCGTCGATGACGTTGATCACATTGGTCGGACGGTCGAGCCCGGCTCCATCAACGAATTCGCCATACGATTCGTCGTCGCCTTGGGAGTGGACCACGACGAACGTGATTCCCGGGTACCGCTCCGCGGCGGCCGCGATCTCGGGAGCCTCGCGAGCGCACACCGGGCAGCTGGGAACGCTGAAGGTAATGAGCGTCGGCCGATCGCGGTAGAGGTCGAGTCCGTCGACGGTGGCGCCCGTGCGGAACTCTTGGGCGAGGAACGTGAACGGCTCGATGGCCGGGTCGTCGGCGTCGACGCGGATGCGGTCTTCGTCGATGTATGCGAGCGAAGCCGGAGTGCCCTCGTCCTCAGCCGTCAGGCCAAGCGAGGTCGTGGTGCGCGGCGCAGCTGGAGCAGGAGCGTCGTCGTCGATGAGCGGGTCGCCCGCCGACAGCGAGATGCCGCTTGGGGAGCTGCATGCTGTCGCCAGGAGTGCGAGCCCCAGGAGGGCGGTGACGATTCCGGTCGGGAAGCGGGGACGGGGGATCATGTGGTCTCCGAGAAATGTGGTCGGGTGCTGGGCGGCGATGGGGCGGGCTAGGTCGCCGGCAGGGCAGTGAGCGTGGCGTGCTCGAAGGCGACGGCCGACAGGGTCGAAACAAGGCCGACATAGCCACCCGGGTTCGACGTCGTGGTCGAGCCGACGATCTGGCCGTTGAACTCGATGTCGATCTGGCCGCTCTGTTGGATGACAGCGATCGTGTCGGTGCCGAGCGAGGTCACGTCGGTGCCGCCGATGAACTGGTAGTAGCCGGCATTGTCGTAGGTGCCCCAGCGAAGCACCGAACCGCCGTTGGCGAGATCGACCACCATGGCGCCGGATCGGGTGATCTCGCTTGACTGGTTGAAAACGAGGCCGCCCTGGTTGATGCCGGCAAGTCCACGGACCGAGGCTTCGAACCGGAAGTTCTCAACCTGTGGCGTCTTCAGTAGTGCGGTGTAGTCGTAGCCGCAGTCGCGCACCTGGCGGAGATCGCCACCGGATTGCTCCCAGCTTCCGGACAACACAAGCCAGTCTTGGCCGCTATCAAATGAGCTGGAGAAGATCGTCGTCGGCGACGAGTACTCGTTTGCACTCACCGTCGTGCGTGGCAGCCGGTCCTCGTTGACCGTCGCGTCGCAGGAAGGTCCTTGGCCGAGACCGGCATCTTCGAACTCATAGGCGGCCTCTTGCTGGGCCTCGTACTCTTGGTTCCACTGCGCCTGGGCGGCGGCACCTTCGCTCGTGCTCGGGGCGGTTTCGGGTTCAGCCCCATCGACGTCACGGACGCCGGTCGGCGGCGCTGCATATGGGCATGAACCGCCGTCATTCGATGTTGTGCTCTGCGCGGTTGCAACTCGATGTGCTTCGGGCGTACCACGGCTGTAGCCGACGATCTGGTAGATGGGGCCCGAGTTCTGACCCACATAGAGGTTGCCGCCAGCGGTCGACCACGCAGCACCAAAGGCGCCCGTGGCTTCGAGACCGGTGACCTGGCCGCCGTTGGTGACTGTCTCGGCGATTGGGTCGAAGATGTACAGCGTGCCGCCGGAGCTGACGCCGTAGAACTTGCCGTTGACATTGGTGATGTCGTTGACCCCGTAGTTGCCACTCAGTGCTGGCACCGGGGTGATTTCGAGCGTGTCGACATTGATCTTGACCCAGTCGCGTCCTCCTCGAGAGAGGTGGAGGAGCCCATCGTCACCAAAGTCGCCGGTGTAGCCGCTGATCGCGCTTGAGCCGAGCGGGGTGACGGTGCCGTTGGCGTCGACCCGGATCAGCTGGCCCGCTTGGGAGCCATACATGTAGCCGTCCGCGACCCGGTAGCCGATGCCGTTGTACTTGGCGTTCTGGGCGCCGATCGGTTCGTAGAGATCAGTGGCGGGGTCGAACGCGTTGAGCTGGCCGTCGATGACCTGGTAGAACCCAGGGTCGCACCCGAAGGTTGCTTGGGCGTCGGCGGTGCCGGGGTTGGCAAAGAGCAGCGTGGCGGCGAGGAACAAGGTGACCGAAAGGCAGCCGGTCAGTCGTTGTCCGCGTCGGAGTGTGGTGGGGGGACGGCGCATGTGGTCCTGTTCGGCCTCGCCCGAGCGTTGGCGAGGGGCCTAGTCTCAAGAAAGCCCAAATCGGCGAGAACCGTTGGAATCATGCGGTGTTCGGGTGAGGGGAAGGTCCGAACGTCGTAGGCGAGACTGACCATCCCGTTTAGGTTGGTGGGGTACAGATTTGCCCTGTTTGGGAGCCTGCGCCGATGGTCGAAGGGCTTCCCGATCCTCGAACCATCGGCACAGGCAGATCAAGGGGCTGCGACGGGCGTCGGTGCACCAACTCGCTCGGGTGCGGTGACAGAGGGGGGTGGCGCGGACTTGGCCTGACGAACGGCGTGCCAGGTGATCAGGGGTGCAAAGTCCCATTGCTGCAGCTGGAGCTCGACGGCGCCGGGCGACTCGCCGAGAGCGAGCAGCGATCGGGCGACTTCGGAGGCTCGGACCACGGTTGCGTGCTGGCTCGGCGCAGCCGCATCGAGCCAGCCGGCATGGAGGTCACGGAGCCGGGGCGACAGCTTGGCTGTCTGGCGTGCGGACAGCATCGGGAGCCGACGGCGCACGTGGAGTAGGTCGCCCCGGAATTCGGCCAACCTGAAGGTGACGCATCGGTCGATGGTTCGCACGATGCTCGACCGGCACGAGACGCGAGCGCCGAGCCCCAGCTCAAGACCCATCGCGGCGCTGTTGAGCTCGAACCCGTTGGGGTTGGTGTCGAATCGTTCCGCGAGGCGTCGGATCAGCAAGGTCGCGCTCGGCCCGAGCACCGGCAACCAGAACGTCTCGACATAGCCGGAGCGGGGATCATGGTCGACGGTCATGGCGGGTAGGTCGTCGGTGCTCCACGGCAAGACGCCGAGTCGTTCGTAGTGATGGGGTGGCGCAATGGTTGCGGTGGTCACGATGGCCTCCGGGCGGCGGGGATTGACACCAACCACGCATTCAGCGCGATCGGTGCAGCAAGCAGGCGGGGAAGCCATGTATAGATTTACCTGCTATTTCATGTATTGTCAATATCGGAGCCAGGGTCCCGTGTTGCCGCGGTCGGTTCTGACCCGTAGGGGTTGCGCCGCTACGGTGCTGCGGTGGACCTCGACGCAGTAGTGGAACAGGCTCGAGCACTCGTCGCCGACGCCGAATCGATCGCCGTGCTCACTGGCGCCGGCATCTCGACCGATTCCGGCATCCCCGACTTCCGTGGCAAGGACGGCGTGTGGACCAAGAACCCCGAGGCCGAGAAGAAATCGCACATCAGTGTGTGGGTGAGCGACGCCGAGCATCGTAAGGAACGCTGGGCCCGCCTGGCCGAAGGCGCGATCTGGGCGAAGAAAGAGCCCAACGACGGGCACCGGGCACTGCTCGAACTCGAGCGTCAGGGCAAGCTGCACACCTTGGTGACCCAGAACGTCGACGGCCTGCATCAGGCCGCCGGATCGGCCGAGGATCTTGTGGTCGAGGTCCACGGGACCACTCGCCGGGTCAAGTGTCTTGACTGCGGCGATGGTGCGCCGATGGAAGTTGCGCTCGATCGGGTCCGGGCCGGCGACGAGGACCCGGCCTGCAAGACCTGCGGCGGGATCCTCAAGTCGGCGACGATCTCGTTCGGTCAGGCCCTCGAAGCCGAACCACTGATGCGGGCCGAGAAAGCCGCCCAGGAGTGCGACCTGCTGCTGGCCATCGGCACGACGCTGGGCGTATTCCCCGTCGCCAACATGGTCCCGATTGCCGTGAACTTCGGTGCAGGGCTGGTGATCATCAATCTCGACGAGACCGGCTTCGATCACCTGGCCTCGGTTGTCGTCCGTGGTTCGATCAGCGAGGTGCTCCCGGCGATCGTCGGCGCCTAGCGACCGCGGACTCCGGTCGTGCGACTTCGTGCATAGGCTTGGATGATGGCGACGTTTCGGGAGCTGTTAGCAGCCACCAAGGCCGAGATCGACGAGGTCGACACCGAGCAGGGCAGCGCCCTGATAGCGGATGGAGCCGTGCTGCTCGACGTCCGCGAGCCCGATGAGCACGATCAGGGGGCGGTCCCCGGTTCGGTGCACATCGCCCGAGGAAACCTCGAGGCCAGCATCGAGGCCCGGATCGTCGACAAGGCCACGCCCATCGTCGTGATGTGCGCTGGCGGTGTTCGCTCAGCGTTTGCCGCCAAGACGCTCGGTGAGCTCGGCTACACCGACGTGGTCTCGATGGACGGCGGCTTCAACAAGTGGAAAGACGAGGGGCGCCCGTGGGCAGAGCCTGTCGCGCTGACGGCGGAGCAGCGCAACCGGTACCAGCGTCACCTGCTGCTTCCCGAGGTCGGTAACGAAGGCCAGCTCAAGCTGCTCGACGCAAAAGTCCTGTGTCTCGGCGCCGGAGGTCTCGGCTCGCCGGCTGCGCTCTATCTGGCCGCCGCCGGGATCGGCACGCTCGGCATTGTCGACATGGACATCGTCGACGCATCGAACCTGCAACGCCAGATCCTGCACAACGTCGACCGGATCGGCGAGCGCAAGGTCGATTCGGCCAAGAAGACGCTCACGGCGCTCAACCCCGACGTCAACGTCGTCGTGCACGACGTTCGCCTGGCCGCGGCCAACATCGTCGACATCATCGGGGGCTACGACGTCATCGTCGACGGTGCCGACAACTTCCCGGTTCGCTACCTGCTCAACGATGCGTCGGTGAAACTCGGGATCCCGGTGGTGCATGGGTCGATCTTCCGATTCGAAGGTCAAGTCAGCGTGTTCGACCCCAGGAACGGTCCGACCTACCGGGACCTGCTGCCCGAGGCCCCGCCGCCCGAACTGGCGCCGAGCTGTGCCGAAGCTGGCGTGCTCGGTGTTCTCCCTGGCATCATCGGCTCGATCCAGGCGCTCGAAGCCATCAAGCTCGTGCTCGGCCACGGCGACACGCTGGTCGGGCGCCTGCTCACCTTCGACGCCACCGAACTCGAGTTCCGCGAGTACAAGCTCAAGCCGGACCCGAAGAACGCGGTCACCTGGGCCAACCGCGATCAGATCAACATCGTCGACCTCGAAGGCCTGTGCCAGCCCGCTGCGTTGCTCTGACACCCGCAACTGACACCCGCAACTTCGGGGGATAATTTCGATGGTGACGGTGTGGCTGGAGTTGCTGCTGCTACTCTGAGCGCACTCCGGCGGGCGGGGTAGGTGCTTTCGCGCGAAAGCTGATGCATCACCCTTCCTCCACACCAACCAAGCGAGCCGCCAAGCGAACCAAAACGCTGGCCGCGTTCGTTGCCCTCGTCCTCGTCGCCATGCTTGCGCCGGTCGTGCGCACAGCTCCGGCGGCAGCCCAAGGCCCGGCAAACTTCGTCTTCCACGGCGGAGGTTGGGGTCACGGCGT